>NZ_JBFAMH010000005.1:0-495065 GCF_040656475.1 Streptomyces sp. NPDC049915 | reverse complement strand
CCTCCCCCCGCGCTTGGTTAAACCCCCCACCCCCCCCCCCGCACCTGCTGCGGGCCCGCCCGCCCCCCCCCCCGCAGCGGCCGGCCGGCCCGGTCCCCCGTGCTTCCCCCCGGCAGGATCCCGGTGCTTCCCCCGTCCGGGATCCTGTGGTGCTTCCCCCGTTCCCCGGTATGGAGAGCACCGAGGCCGCCGTCTGATACACCCTCGCGGAAAAAAGTTCCCCCCGGCGCCGGAGGCCGGGGGGAACGCGGGGCGAGGGTGGGCTCAGCCGGTGAAACCGGCCGTGATGGAGGTGAACTGCCAGTTCGTCTGGCTGGTCCCGGAGCAGTTCTCGGCCACGCCGCCGCCCGGGCAGGGACGGTCACGGTTGACCGACCAGAAGGCCAGCCGGGCGATGTGGTGGGAGTTGGCCCAGTCGCGGATCTGGGTCCAGATCTGCGGCGTGGTGTTCTCCTGCTGGTCCGACAGCCCGTTCATGCCGGAGATGCCGATGTGGGAGTAGGCGGTGGCGTCGTCCCACCCGAAGGTGGACTTCAGCTTGGCCTTCAGACCCTCGGCCGCGTTCACGGTGTTGCCGTACATGTCCGAGCCGCCGCCGAAGTCGAACGGCATGATGGTGAAGACGTCGATGTCGGCGCCCAGCGACTTGGCCTGCTCGATGAGCCGGTTGCCGTAGTACGTCGGGCCGGTGGTCGAGGTCCCGAAGGTCACGATGGTCTTCAGACCGGGGTTGTTCGCCTTGACCGTCTTCAGCGCGGTGAGGATCTTCGCCTGGACGGCCTCGTTCTCGAACTCGTCGGTGTTCTCGATGTCCATGTCGATCGCCTTCAGGCCATAGGCGTCGATCACCTTCTGGATCGCCCCGGCGAGCGCGCTCGCGGAGGAGCAGTTGGCGCCGAGCTTGCTGCCCTGCCAGCCGCCGAACGACGGGACGATGTCACCGCCGGCCGAGCGGATCGCGTTGATGGCGGACTGGTCGGCCCCGCCGGTCAGCGCCCGCTGCCCGTCCCAGGCGGGGGTGCAGCCGCCCGAGTCCAGGACGAACGCCATCGTGAACCACTTCACGCCGGTCGCGCTCATCACCGTCGTCGGGCTCGGCGGGTCGCCCCAGCCCTCGTACAGGTACGGCGCGGCCTGCTTGAAGCCGCCGCCTCCGCTGCCGGTGCCGGCGTCGGTGGTGACCGTGACGGCGTTGGAGGCGCCGGAGACGTTCCCGGCCGCGTCGCGCGCCTTCACGGTGAAGGTGTAACCGGTGCTCGCGGAAAGGCCGCTGACCGTGGCGCTGGTCCCGGAGGCGCTCGCCACCTTGCTCGCGCCGCTGTAGACGTCGTAGCCGGTGACGCCGACGTTGTCGCTGGAGGCGTTCCACTTCAGCGACACGCTGGACGAGGTCTTGCCGGTGGAGGTGAGGCCGGAGGGCGCCGTCGGCGCCTGGGTGTCCGAGCCGCCTCCGCCGCCGCCCGGCCCGTCGAGGCTGATGTCGTCGGCGTAGTAGGTGCCCTGTGCGTACCACCCGTGGACGTAGATGGTGGCGCTGGTCTGGGAGGCACCGGTGGTGAAGGACACCGACAGCGGGGTGTACGCCGACGGCGACGACGTCCACGTCGAGGCGCCGCCGTCGACGCCCAGGTAGACGTAGGAGCCGCGCACCCAACTCTGCAGCGAGTACGTGGTGTTGGGCTGGACGGACACGGTCTGGCTGCACTTGGCGATGTCGCTCGACGTGACCGCGCCGGCGAGGGCCTTGCCGCCGCTGTGCACCGGGGAGGAGACGACCGAGCCGAGGTTGCCGGTGCAGGACCAGGGGGAGAGGGAGCCGGATTCGAAGCCGGCGTTGCCGAGGATGTTGGCCGCCTGCGCCGTACCGGGCAGGGCGATGGCCCCGGTCAGCGCGAGGGCGCCGGAGCCGAGCAGAGCGAGGAGGCGACGCACGGGGCGTCTGGGGGCTGTGGAGCGCACGCGATCTCCCTGAAGGAATGGGGGTGTTCGGGAGTGCACGGATGTGCGGGGGTGGTGCGCGCACCAATTTGGTATGGACCAATCCGCCCGTCAAGGTTCTGGACAGAATTGGTCCATACCGGTGAGGGAACGTGTCGCTCCGGCTGCCTCCGGTCTGTGCCGGGGCGGGCCTACAGAGGCACTGCCTCGCCCACCCGGGCGCCGACGGAGTCGACCCGTTGCGCCGGCAGCGTGACCGACCGCAGCGCCCGCAACCCGGCCACCACCGTGTAGTCCGGCCCCAGGAACGGCGGTTCGATCACCCCGAGGTCCTCGCCCAGCGCCAGCCTCACCGCCGCCCACGGCACGTTCACCCCGCACAGCGACAGCTGGTGCAGCCCTCCGGCGGGCCGCGTGTTGACATCCATCAGCACCGGCCGGTCACCGAACATACGGAACTGCACATTGGACAGGTGGTGCAGCCCGAAGCCCTCCGCGATACGCCGGGCGGGCTCCAGCCACTGCTCGTGCAGTGTGAAGCCCCGGCGGCGGCCGTTCTTGGTGCGGCCGACAGCGAGCCGGAGGCGGTTGTCGGGACCGGTGAGACAGTCCACCGACACCTCCGGCTGCTCCAGCCGCGGCATCACCAGCCAGTCCACCGGCTCCTCGGCCCGCCGCAGCGCGTCCACCACCAGGTCGAGGTTCACATACGGGCTCGGGAAGCCGCTGAGCTGGAAGAGCGAGAAGGGGGCGCGGCTGACCACCCGGAAGCCGACCCCGCCGGCCCCGGACGCCGGCTTGAAGCACGCCTGGTGCCCGGCCGCCTCCAGCTCCTCGACGGCGGTGACGAATTCGTCGGGGCCCTGCACCCGCCACCACGGCGGCACCGGCACCCCGATCGCCTGCACGGCCTCGTAGGCGACCACCTTGTCCTGGAAGACGGCGACGGCCTCCGGCGTCGGCGCGAGCAGCGCCGTGCCCGCCGCGGTGAACTCCGCGTGGTGCGCGGCGATCGCCGCCTGGTGCAGCCGGGGCACGAACACGTCGATGCCGCGCCGCCGGCACTGGTCGAGGGCGTACTCGACGTACGCCGCCGACGACAGACCCTCCGGCTCGAGTTCGGCGGTGTCCGCGGCGGCCAGCACCGGCGAGTCGGGGTCGCCGTGGGTGGCGTGGATCGCGACGGCCCGGTCGTCGGGATTTCGCCGCAGCTGATCCATGAAGAACACGTTCTCCGCGTACGTGCGGTTGAGCCAGACGCGTACGCAAGAGACCATGCAGGCCGCCTTCCGGGTCGAGCGGGCAGGGCTCGGCGGCCCGTGCCCGGGCAGGAGTGAGGGAGGGACACCGAACCGCCCTGCGTTCAGGGAGCCTCGGCGGTGGTGTCGGGGGGATCATACGGCTTTCCCGGGGCCCCGCGTGCAACGCGTGTGTTACGGCTTCCGGGGCAGGTCCGGCCGCGATCGGGCGACCGGCGGACAGCTGTCCGAGGTCGGCTTGTCCGCCGCGTACGGATGTGTTCTGGTGGTGGCGTTCGGCTGACGAAGGGGGAAGACGCGTGACATCGGGAGCCCGGGGCGACGGCCGGCTGCTCGCCATCAGCGACCTGCACATCGGCTACCCGGAGAACCGTGCGCTGGTGGAGGAGATGCGCCCGGAGACCGACGACGACTGGCTCCTGGTGGCCGGAGACGTCTCGGAGACCGTGGCCGACGTCCGCTGGGCCCTGAAGACCCTCGCGAGCCGCTTCAGCCAGGTGGTGTGGGCGCCGGGCAACCACGAGTTGTGGAGCCATCCGAGCGACCCGGTCGCGCTGCGCGGCGTCGCCCGCTACGAACACCTCGT
The DNA here is from genome assembly GCF_040656475.1 of Streptomyces sp. NPDC049915. Taxonomy (NCBI): domain Bacteria; kingdom Bacillati; phylum Actinomycetota; class Actinomycetes; order Kitasatosporales; family Streptomycetaceae; genus Streptomyces; species Streptomyces sp. NPDC049915. The sequence continues at coordinate 491,282 of NZ_JBFAMH010000005.1, read as the reverse complement.
CGGCGTCTGCCGCGACCTCGGCGTCCTCACCCCGGAGGACCCCTACGCCGTATGGGAGGGTCAGGGCGGCCCGGTGGCCGTCGCTCCGCTCTTCCTGCTGTACGACTACTCCTTCCTGCCGGCGGGCTGCGCCACCAAGGAGGAGGGCCTGGCCTACGCGCACCGGACCGGGGTCGTCTGCACCGACGAGAACCTGCTGCACCCCGACCCCTACCCGACCCGGGAGGACTGGTGCCGGGCCCGCGTGGCGGAGACCGAGCGGCGGCTGGCCGAGCTGCCCGACGGTCTGCCCATGGTGCTCGTCAACCACTACCCGTTGCACCGTCACCCGACCGAGGTGCTCTGGTACCCGGAGTTCGCCATGTGGTGCGGCACCGCGCTCACCACCGACTGGCACCGCCGCTTCGATGTCGCCGCCATGGTCTACGGCCACCTCCACATCCCGCGCACCACCCACCAGGACGGCGTCCGCTTCGAGGAGGTCTCGGTGGGCTACCCGCGCGAATGGCGCAAGCGGCCCCAGCCACCGGGACGACCGCGCCGCATCCTCCCCGCGCAGGCGGGCCGGCCGTGATCGAGGAACTCCTGCCGTCCTGCGTCGTCACCGTCGAGACCTACGACCTCGACGGCGCCGACGAGGCACTGCTGCACCCCGAGGAGGCGGCCGTCGTGGCGCGGGCGGTGCCCAAGCGGCGCCGCGAGTTCGCCGCCGTACGGGCGTGCGCCCGGCGCGCGATGGACAAGCTCGGCGTGGAGCCGCAGCCCCTTCTGCCCGGGGAACGCGGCGCGCCGCGCTGGCCCCGTGGGGTGACCGGCAGCATGACGCACTGCGAGGGCTATGCCGCAGCCGCGCTCGTCGCCGCGGCGGACCTGGCCTCGCTCGGCATCGACGCGGAACCGCACGGGCCGCTGCCCGACGGGGTGTTGCCCACCGTGTCGCTGCCCTCGGAGCGGCGGCGCCTGGCGGAGCTGGCCGTGGCGCTGCCCGGGCTGCACGCGGACCGGCTGCTGTTCAGCGCCAAGGAGTCCGTCTACAAGGCGTGGTTCCCGCTGACCCGCCGGTGGCTGGACTTCATGGAGGCGGACATCGACCTCCGTCCCGACCCCGGCGGCGGCCCGCACGGCACCCTGCGCGCCGAACTCCTCGTCCCCGGCCCGTCGGTGAGCGGCCGCGTCGTACAGCACTTCGAGGGCCGCTGGACGGCCGGCCGCGGCCTGCTCGCCACGGCCGTGACCGTGCCGCACGCGTGAGGCTCCGCCGCGCCGGAGGGGTGCGGCAGCGCGCCGGGACCGCCGGTCGGCACCCCCGCGGTGCGGTGTCACGGTGTGCGGCACCGCTGACGGCTGTGCCGCCCCTCGGCCGGGTCAGGGGTACCAGCCGCGCAGCAGGTGGAAGAACGCCTCCTCGTTGCCCGAAAGGCCCGCCTCGGCGAGCGCCTGTTCGGCCTCCGCCAGGACCGCGGGCGGGACCGGCGGCGGGCCGGGCACCCCGGCAGGGCCCGCGCCGTCGTCGTGGACGGCCCGGACGGTGTGCAGCAACCGCAGGTAGGCCTGAACGGCGGTGCGCTCGCGGTCGGTCAGTACGGTGGTCGGCATCGGCCCTCCCCGTGTCGGCGTGAGGGGACCCAGCTTGCCGTCCCCCACTGACAACCGGACTCAGCCGCTCCGATAACCCCGGGAGAGACGCCTCCTGGGTCCTGTCGTTCGGATCAGGCCGGCTGTGAGGTGCGGTGCGTTGCGGTCGACCCGAGCGGGGTCTGGTGCGTGCAGCTGCAAGGCGGAGGAGGGCGCCAACGCGGTGGGGGCCCCATCCCCCCTGCTCGAAGAGCTCGGGGGAGTGCGTGCCAGAGCCCGCGACGCCGGGATGATCCAAACGACAGGGCCTAGCCCTGCGGGCCCCGATAGCCGAGTGACGCCTCGATGCGGCCCGCCAGCCGGTCCCGCTGTACCGGGGCGCGCAGTGCCGAACCCGCCAGCCAGGTGCGGCACCGGCTGGCCAACAGCATGCCGAAGGCCTCCGCCTCCCGCTCGTCGGCCTCGTCGAAACGGGTGCGCGCGGCCACCGAACGGACCGTCGCCTGCAGATCGACGCCGTCGCCCAGCAGCCGTGCGCCGACCGACGCGCCGTCGACGGGGTGACCGCGGTGACCGGCCTGCATGTGCCACAGCTCGTGCCCGAGGATCACCAACTGGTGATCGGGCGCGGTGCGTTCCTCCAGCACGACCAGGTCCTGGTCGGCCATGTCGAGCCACAGCCCGCTGGCCGTCCCGGGCGGGAACGCGGCGGTGCGCAACCGCACGGGGCGGCCCCGGCGCCGGCCCATCGCGGCGCACAGCGCGGTGTACAGCTCGACCGGCGCGGCCGGTGCCGGCAGGTCGAGTTCGGTGACCAGCGCGCCGCACAGGCGGCGCATGTCCCTGGCGATGCCCACGGTCCTCCCCCGGTTCACGACTCGGGCCGCTTGACGCTCTCCAGAAGCATGTCCAGCCATTCGGCGACCTTGTCGCGGTGCTGGTCGGTGGGCAGTTGGGCGGCCCGCCAGGCGATGCCGCGCACACCGTGGTCCTGCAGCAGCCGTTCCAAGGGGTCCTCGGCGGCCGCGGCAGCCGCCCGCTCCCGGTCGGCGAGCCGCTGCAGCAGGTCCTGCTCGGTGCGCTGCAGCGCGCCCGCAAGCGCCTCCGGGTCCTCCGCGGTCAGAAAGCCGGCGTGCACCCGGAAGAAGCGCTGCAGGGCGTCGCAGTGCTCCATGGTGGGGCGCCGGTCGCCGTTGATCAGCGCGCCCGCCTGCTGCCGCGACATGCCCGCGCCGTCGGCGATCTCCTGCTGGGTGTAGCGGCGGCCGTTGGGCTTGAGCCGGGTGCGGCGCAGCAGGTCCAGGCGTTGCAGGAATCGCGCCTGGACGTCCGGCTCACCCGCCGGACGGCCGCTGAGCAGGGCCTTGACCACGGGCTCGGGGACACCGCAGGCCACGGAGAGGCGGGTGGTGTCGAACACCTCGGAATGCGGCACGCCGAGCCGGTCGGCGAGTGCGGTGACCCGGGTGACGACGGCGGACAGCACAGCGGACGGAGTGGCGTCCGGAACCTCGAAGCCATCCGTCACCGACAGGTCTCCCACGTCTCTCACAGCCCTCTCACAGGCGTGTCGTGCCGCACCGGCAGTCGTGAACTGCCCGGAGATTATCCGCTGGTTCGAACTTCCATCCAGGTCTCGCCACAACTGTGGCCAATTTCAGCCGTCAACGAGCGTGGAATGCCACGATAGTTGACACGGCAAGTGTCCGGGCACGAGGATCGAGGCGCCGCGTGAAAGGCCGCAGAGTCATAAGGGGTGACCTCCCGATGGCATATCAGGCAGGTGGGCAGCGGCCGGCGCCGCGGCCCGTCCCCGACTCTCCCGAGGCCCAGGCCTATCTCCAGGACTGCGCCACGCTGATGGCTGCGCTCTCGCTGCCGTCCCTGGTGGTGGACCATCGCTGGGACGTGGTGCTGGCCAACGCCGCTTATCAGTCACTTTTCCGGGCGGTCGCCCCGCATCCGACGGCGATGCCCGGCGACAACTTCCTGCGTTTCGTGCTCTTCCACCCGGACGCGGGTGCCGTCCTCGGTGACCACGAGACGAGCTGGTGCCTGCCGATGCTGGCGCAGTTCCGCAGCGCCCTGGAGCGGCACGCGCACGATCCGGTGCTGCAGGCGGTGCGTCGGGACATCGCCCAGGACCCGATCATGGAGGCCGCGTTCCGTCAGGGGCTACCGCACTGGATGCGCGCGGTGGGGGAGGAGGGCCTGCGGCAGGACGGCGCGGTGCGGCCCCTGCTGCACCCCGATCCGCGCCGGGGCGCCACCGAGTGCCGGCTGATCGACGAGACGACCCCGATGCTGCGCGAGATGGGCTGCACCCGGCTGACCCTGGTCCTGCGCGAGCCCCGCCGCACGGCCCCGCCCCCACGCGGCCGCCGCCGAGCCCGCTCGGCGGCCCACCTCACGGTGGTCCCCACCCTCGGCCCCTGACCGGACACCGCCGGCGTTCAGGTCGCCGACGGCGCCCGGCCCGCCGGGGGAGGGGACGGCCACGGGGGCCGTCCGGCGGTGGAACACGTGCACTCCGGCCGGGGTTCGACACGTACCCCCCGGCCGGGGCTCGTCCCTCGGCGCTGCCCTGTGCCGGACGGCACGGGGTGCCGTCCGGCGATGCAGCGGCCCGGGCCCGAGCCCGAGCCCGCACCGGCATCCCGCGCCGGGCGCGGTGCCGCACGCGCCGCCGCCCGGCTGCCCCCGCCGCGGGTCGCGCCACGGCCCAGCGCCGCGCGCCCCCGCCCGGCTCACCACGTCGCGCCAGGCGCCGTAAGCGTCAGTCGTCCGGCAGGGCCAGGGCCAGGGTCAGCAGTAGGGGTACCTCGCCGCAGGGCAGCAGGTGGAGGCCCGGTAGTGCGAGTTCGCGGCCGTGTTCCAGTGCGGCCGCGAAGTCCGGGCCCTTGGTGAGGGAGCCGGCCAGGTGGGTGGGGTCGGCGGAGGCGGCGACGCGGCCGCGGGCGTTGACCAGGCGGGCCGGTACCGGCAGGGCGCGCAGCAGGGGCAGGACCGCCGCCTCGAAGTGCCGCAGGTAGACGTCCGCCGCGGCCACGCCGACGAAGCGGCCCGCGACCGTGACCGGCGCGGACAGCGTGAGGCTGTACTCGTCCGAGCAGAGATAGTCGACGTACGGCCCGGCCGCCCCGCGGCGCCCGGTGTCGCGGGGCAGCGCGAACCAGTCCCAGTGCGTGTAGTCCGAGTACGCCGACTGCTCGGGGTCCAGGTCCGGCAGCAGCGGCCGTACGTCTCCCTCGGGCCCGCACTGCCACCATTCCAGCCATGCGGGTACGTCCGCCAGCAGCCCCGGCGCCGCGACGAAGCCGATGCCCGAGACCAACTCCTGCCGACGCAGCCGTAGATGGAGGGCGGGCCGCAGCGCGGCCAGGTCCGCGCTGGTGGGTCTGCGGCCGGCCGCGGCCACCGTGGTCAGCAGGGCCCCCGTCTCGTCGGCGGTCGCGGCGACCGCCGCGAACACCGCCTCCAGGGTGCCGCCCACGAGGTGTGCCACCCGCCGTGCGGCGCCGAGGTCCGGCGCGGGCGGAGCGGTCGCGACGAGGCCGGGGCTCGAGCTCATGACGCCCTCCAGCAGCCGGGGCCGTGACAGGCCTACAGGGCGAGCCGTACGGCGATCAGCCGTGCCGTCGACTCCCGTACGCACCGCTCGGCCAGTGCGCCGGCCGAGTCGTGGGCCCCATCTTGCACCGCCGAGATCACGGCGCGGTGTCGGTCCGCGACTTCTTCACGACATGTGCCCGCGTCGTCACCGAGCACCAGGCACAGCAGTGCCCCGATCTCCGTCTGCAGCGCGACCTGCTCGCGCGTGAGCCGCGCGGACTGCGCCGCGGCGGCCAGCTCCACATGGAAGCGGCCGTACATCCGGGCGCGGGCGGCCGCGTCCTCGGCGGCGGTGAACTCCTCCACCGTGCGCCGCAGCTGCGTCAGGTCCTCCGGCTCGGTGCGCTGCGCCGCGAGCCGCGCCGCCGCCCCCGACAGCGCCGCCCAGTGGTCGCCGAGATCGCGCAGCTCCTCGGTGCTCCAGCCGCGCAGCCGGGTCCGCAGGCGTTCCTCGGCGGGCACCGCCGGCAGGGAGACGAAGCTTCCGCCGCCCCGGCCGCGCCGGGTGGTGACCAGGCCCTGCTGGCGCAGTGCCATCAGCGCCTCCCGCAGGGTCACGGTGGACACACCGAGCTGCCCGGCCAGCTCGCTCTCGCCGGGCAGTTGCTCTCCGTCGGCGAGCAGGCCGAGCTCTATGGCGTCGCCGAGCCGGCGGACGACCGTCTCCACCCGTGCCCGGCTGTCGAGGGGCGCGAAGACGGCCGCGCGGGCGCCCCCGGCGATCTGCTGCTGATTCACGGCCACCACCTTGTGCGTTGACTCAAGCTTTACCCTAAGGGGGCCTTGAGATTTGAACTATGACTTCATATGTTTTCGCTCCATCGGTCAACGCTCGAAGGCGTCAGAAAGGTTCCCGCCCATGGAGGGGATTGCTGAAGGAAGGGCCGGCGGGACCCGGGGGGAGCCGGCCATCGGGACGGCCGTCCGGCTGCGGGACCTGCGGAAGTCGTTCGGTGACACGACCGCCGTGGCCGGGGTCGACCTGGACATCCGCGACGGCGAGTTCTTCTCGATGCTCGGCCCGTCCGGCTCGGGCAAGACGACGGTCCTGCGCATGATCGCCGGGTTCGAGACCCCCACCGCGGGCCGGATCGAACTCGCCGGACAGGAGGTGACGCGCCGCGCGCCCTTCGAACGCGATGTGCACACCGTCTTCCAGGACTACGCCCTCTTCCCGCACATGACGGTCGAACAGAACGTCGCCTACCCCCTGAGGATCCGCAAGGTCCCCAAGCCCGAGCGCCTGGTCCGCGCCCGCAAGGCCCTCGCCGAGGTCCGCCTGGAGGGCTACGGCAAGCGCCGCCCCGCCCAGCTCTCCGGCGGCCAGCGCCAGCGCGTCGCCCTCGCCCGCGCCCTCGTCGGCCGCCCCCGGGTGCTGCTGCTCGACGAGCCGCTCGGCGCCCTCGACCTGCGCCTGCGCGAGCAGATGCAGGTCGAGCTCAAGGCGCTCCAGCGCGAGGTCGGCATCACCTTCGTCTTCGTCACCCACGACCAGGAGGAGGCCCTGACGATGAGCGACCGCATCGCTGTCTTCCACCAGGGCCGCATCGAACAGGTCGGCACCCCCGCCGAGATCTACGAACGCCCCGCGACCCCGTTCGTCGCCTCCTTCGTCGGCACCTCCAACCTGCTGGACGGCGAGTCGGCCCACCGCATCGTCGGCGCCCCGGGCACCTACAGCATCCGCCCCGAGAAAATCCGCGTCCTGAAGGAGGCCGACGGCGCCGACGAGCCGGAGCACTCCTCGGCCACCGGCACCGTCGCAGAGGTCGTCTACCTCGGCGACGCCACCCGCTTCCTCGTCGACCTCGACGCCGGCGGCCGCCTCACCGCCCTCCAGCAGAACCTCGAGACCTCCTCCGAGGACGTCGCCGCCTACCGCGGCACCCGGGTCCGCCTCCAGTGGCACCGCCGCCACGCCGTCCACGTCCCCCACTGACCTCCCAGGAGTACGTCGTGCGCTTCACCCCCGCATGGAAGGCCGCGGCCGCCGCCGCGGTGCTGCTCGCCGCCACCGCCTGCGGCTCCTCCGACACCAAGGCAGGCGCGGGCGGCCTCAACCCGCCCGACCTCAAGGCCCCCGCCAAGCTCGGCGCGCCGGAGGGCCAGGTCAACCTGATCGCCTGGGCCGGCTATGTCGAGGACGGCTCCAACGACCCCAAGGTGAACTGGGTCGGCGACTTCGAGAAGCAGACCGGCTGCCAGGTCCACTCCAAGGTCGCCGCAAGCTCCGACGAGATGGTCAAGCTGATGAAGACCGGCGAGTACGACGCCGTCTCCGCCTCCGGCGACGCCTCGCTGCGCCTCATCGCCTCCGGCGACGCGGCCCCCGTCAACACCGCTCTCGTCCCGAACTACAAGGACATCTTCAGCGGTCTGAAGAACGGCGCCTGGAACTCCGTCGACGGGAAGATGTACGGCATCCCGCACGGCCGCGGCGCCAACCTGCTGATGTACAACACCCAGAAGGTCAGCCCCGCCCCCACCTCCTGGTCCGCCGTCTTCGACGACGCCGCGAAGTACAAGGGCCACGTCACCGCGTACGACTCGCCGATCTACATCGCCGACGCGGCTCTGTATCTGAAGGCCACCAAGCCGGAACTGAAGATCGAGAACCCGTACGCGCTGGACCAGAAGCAGTTCGACGCGGCCGTCGACCTGCTGAAGAAGCAGAACGCGAACGTGGGCGAGTACTGGAGCGACTACCTCAAGGAGGTCTCCGCCTTCAAGAGCGGTGACTCCGTCGTCGGCACCACCTGGCAGGTGATCGCCAACCTCACGGCCGACGAGGGCGCCAAGGTCAAGGCGTTCGTCCCCAAGGAGGGCTCCACCGGCTGGTCCGACACCTGGATGGTCTCCGCCAAGGCCAAGCACCCCACCTGCGCCTACAAGTGGCTCGACTGGATCGTCTCACCGAAGGTCAACGCCCAGGTCGCCGAGTACTTCGGCGAGGCCCCGGCCAACTCCAAGGCGTGCGCCGTCACCAGCGACAAGAACTTCTGCACGGTCTACCACGCCGCCGACGAGGGCTACTGGAAGAACATCGCCTTCTGGAACACCCCCATCGAGCAGTGCCTGGACGGCCGCACCGACGTGAAGTGCGTGCCGTACGCCAAGTGGGTCCAGGCCTGGACCGAGATCAAGGGCTGACGCCATGACCGCCGTCACCCCCGAGACCGCCGGACGCGACCGTGTCCGGCGGCTCGCCGGGGCGCTGCACCGGCGCCCCCGCCTGCGTCTGTCCCTGCTGCTGACCGCGCCGCTGCTGTGGCTGGCCGTGCTCTACCTCGGCTCGCTCACCGTGCTGTTCGTCTCCGCCTTCTGGACGACGGACTCCTTCACCTCCCAGGTCGTCAAGGTCTTCTCGACCGACAACTTCCAGGAACTGCTGACCACCCCGGTCTTCCGTCAGGTGATCGTGCGCAGCATCGGCGTCGCCCTCGCCGTCACCGTCTGCTGCGCGGTGATCGCCTTCCCGCTCGCCTTCTACACCGCCCGCGTCGCGCGGCCGAAGTGGCGGCCGCTGCTGGTGGTCGCGATCCTCACCCCGCTGTGGGCGAGCTACCTGGTCAAGGTGTACGCCTGGCGGCTGATCCTGTCCGAGGGCGGCCTCGCCGACTGGATGCTCAGGCCCTTCGGCCTGGCCGGACCCGGGTTCGGACTGCCGGCGACGGTACTGACTCTGACCTATCTCTGGCTGCCGTACATGATCCTGCCGGTCCACACCGCGCTGGAGCAGTTGCCCGGCGGGCTGCTGGACGCCTCCGCCGACCTCGGGGCCCGGCCCTGGCGGACCTTCCGGTCCGTGGTGCTGCCGATGGTGCTGCCGGGCGTGGCCGCCGGCTCCGTCTTCACCTTCTCGCTCAGCCTCGGCGACTACATCACCGTGCAGATCGTCGGCGGGAAGACCCAGCTGATCGGCAACCTCGTGTACTCCAACATCGAACTCAACCTGCCCATGGCCGCGGCCCTCGGCACGGTCCCGGTCGTCGTCATCGTGCTGTACCTGCTGGCCATGCGCCGCACGGGTGCGCTCAGCAGCCTGTAGAGGAGGTGCCCGACTCGTGCAACTGTCCCGTCCCGCGCGCATCGCGCTGCGCGTCGCCGCCGGGCTCGGCTTCGCGGTGATCTACGTGCCGCTGCTGCTGGTCCTGGTCAACTCCCTCAACCCCGACCGCAGCGCGAGCTGGCCGCCGCCCGGCCTGACCCTGCACTGGTGGTCGGTCGCCTGGGAGAACTCCGGGGCTCGCGCGGCCCTGTGGGTGTCGGTCAAGGCCGGCCTCGGGGCGACCGCGATCGCCCTGGTGCTGGGCACGCTGATCGCCTTCGCCGTCGCCCGGTACCGCTTCTTCGGCCGCGACGCGCTGTCCTTCGTGGTCGTCCTGCCGATCGCGCTGCCCGGCATCGTCACCGGCATCGCGCTCAACTCCGCCTTCGGCACGGTGCTTCAGCCGCTCGGCGTGGGCCTCGGCCTGTTCACCGTCGTCGTCGGGCACGCCACCTTCTGCATCGTCGTGGTGTTCAACAACGTGGTGGCGCGTCTGAGGCGCACCGCGCGGTCGTACGAGGAGGCCGCGGCCGACCTCGGCGCGCACACCTTCCGGGCCTTCGCCGACGTCACCTTCCCGCTGGTGCGCACCGCGCTGCTGGCGGGCGGGCTGCTGGCGTTCGCGCTGTCCTTCGACGAGATCGTGGTGACGACGTTCACCGCCGGGCCCGGCGTACAGACCCTGCCGCTGTGGATCTACGAGAACATGACCCGCCCGCAGCAGGCCCCGGTGGTGAACGTGGTGGCGGCGGTCCTGGTCCTGCTCTCCGTCGTCCCGATCTACGTCGCCCAGCGGCTGTCCGCGGACACGGCGACCGGCAGCCGGGTGTGACACCCCCCGTCAGCGGTCGAGTTCCCGGTGGGCGGTCTCCGGCAGCCGCAGGTACACCAGCGAGGACAGCAGGCACAGCACGGCGACGTACCAGGGGAAGAGGCCCGCCTGTCCCCACTGCTTGAACAGCGTGCCGACGTACGGCGCGGTGCCGCCGAAGAGGGCGACCGTGAGGGAGTAGGGGAAGCCGATGCCGGCCGCGCGCACCCGGGGCGGGAACACCTCGGCGTTGACCGCGGCGCTGATCGACGTGAAGCCGGTCAGCAGGACCATGCCCGCCAGCTGCACGAGCAGCAGCACCGTGAAGGAGTCGCGCAGCGCGTGCAGCAGCGGCACGCACGGCAGCGCGAAGCCCAGCCCGAAGAACAGCAGCAGCGGGCGGCGGCCCAGCCGGTCGGAGAGCAGCCCGCCGAGCGGCTGCAGCAGGGCGAAGAACGCCAGCGAGATCGTCCCGGCGAGCAGCGCGTCGGACTTCGTGACGCCCGTGTTGAGTTCGGCGTACGTGGGCAGGTACGACGTCCAGGTGTAGTAGGCGAGGGTGCCGCCGGCGGTGATGCCGGCGATGCGCAGTGACTCGCGCGGGTGGCGGCGCATCGCCTCGAACAGACCGGGCCGCGGGGCCCGTTGCAGTGCGGCGCTGCGGGTCTCCTCGGCGCCGCGCCGGATCCAGAACCCGACCAGGCTGAACAGACCGCCGAGCCAGAAGGGCACGCGCCAGCCCCAGCCGTCCATCGAGGGCTCGGCGAGTGTGTCCACGAGCAGCGTCGCGATCCCGGAGGCGACGAGCTGCCCCGCGGTGGTGGAGACGTACTGGAAGCTGGAGAACAGCCCGCGCCGGCCCGGCCCGGCCGACTCCACCAGGAAGGTGGTCGAGGCGGCGAACTCGCCGCCCACCGACAGCCCCTGCAGCAGCCGGGCCGCGACCAGCACCACCGGCGCCAGGAGTCCGGCCGAGGCATAGGTCGGGGTGAGGCCGACCAGCAGGCTGCTGCCGCCCATCAGCAGGATGGTGACCGTCAGCGCGGCCCGGCGTCCGCGCCGGTCGGCGATCGCGCCCATGACCAGGCCGCCCACGGGCCGCATGAAGAAGCCGACGGCGAACACGGCGAACGTCGACAGCAGTGGCACCAGTGAGTTCCCCGCGCCCTTGGGGAAGACCGCCCGCGCGAGGTAGGTCGCCAGAAACGTGTAGGCGTACCAGTCGTACCACTCGACGGCATTGCCCACTGATGCCGCAAGAAGCTGCCGTACGGGGCGTTTTGTCCTGGTCGGTACCGTCGTCTGCGTCCCTGTCATGATCGCGACCTCCCCGTGTGGCCGGTTCCGCACACCTGCCGTAGCGATGAGTTCACATGAGTGCCACCAGACCCTTCCCTGACGTTTGATGCTCTTGGAACACTCGCTCCGCGCACATTGCGTCATTCAGCGGCGAGTTGCCGTCGCCAGACGAGAGGTCTGTCCCCCCATGTCCGATGTGAACCGGCGTCGATTCCTCCAACTCGCGGGCGCCACCACGGCGTTCACCGCGCTGTCCGCCAGCATCCAGCGGGCCGCCGCCCTCCCGGCGAACCACCGCACGGCCTCCGTCGAGGACGTCGAGCACATCGTCGTCCTCATGCAGGAGAACCGGTCCTTCGACCACTACTTCGGCACCCTCAGAGGCGTCCGCGGCTTCGGCGACCCCCGCCCGGCCACCACCCGGCCCGGCGCCAAGTCCGTCTGGTACCAGTCCGACGGCACCAAGGACATCCTCCCCTTCCACCCCGACGCCTACGACCTGGGCATGGCGTTCCTCCAGGACCTCCCGCACGGCTGGAACGACGGGCACGCCGCCTTCAATGGAGGCAAGTACGACAAGTGGGTGCCCTCCAAGGGCTCCACGACGATGGCGTACCTGAACCGCGACGACATCCCGTTCCACTACGCGCTCGCCGACGCCTTCACGATCTGCGACGCGTACCACTGCTCCTTCATCGGCTCCACCGACCCCAACCGCTACTACATGTGGAGCGGCTACGTCGGCAACGACGGCTCCGGCGGCGGGCCCGTCCTCGGCAACGACGAGAAGGGGTACGGCTGGACGACGTACCCCGAACGCCTGGAGAAGGCCGGGGTGTCCTGGAAGATCTACCAGGACGTCGGCGACGGCCTCGACGCGAACGGCAGCTGGGGCTGGATCTCGGACGCCTACCGGGGCAACTACGGCGACAACTCGCTGCTGTACTTCAACCAGTACCGGGGCGCCGCGCCCGGCGACCCGCTGTACGACAAGGCCCGTACGGGCACCGACTACCGCAAGGGCGAGGGCTACTTCGACCGGCTGAAGGCCGACGTGGCGGCCGGGAAGCTGCCCCAGGTGTCGTGGATCGTCGCCCCCGAGGCGTTCACCGAGCACCCGAACTGGCCGGCCAACTACGGCGCCTGGTACGTCGCCCAGGTGCTGGACGCGCTCACCTCCAACCCGGAGGTGTGGGCGAAGACCGCGCTGTTCATCACCTACGACGAGAACGACGGCTTCTTCGACCACCTGATACCGCCGTTCCCGCCCGGCTCCGCCGCCCAGGGCAAGTCGACCGTCGACGCCTCCCTCGACGTGTTCAAGGGCGACGCGAGCCACGTCGCCGGCCCCTACGGGCTCGGCCAGCGGGTGCCCATGCTGGTGGTCTCGCCCTGGAGCAAGGGCGGCTACGTCTGCTCCGAGACGCTGGACCACACCTCCATCATCCGGTTCATCGAGAACCGCTTCGGCGTGCGCGAGCCGAACATCTCGCCCTGGCGGCGGGCCGTCTGCGGCGATCTGACCTCCGCCTTCGACTTCTCCCGCCCGGACACCCGGCCGGTCGCGCTGCCCGACACGGCCGGCTACGAGCCGCCGGACCGCCTGCGCCACCCTGACTACAAGCCCACGCCGCCGGCCACCGGGGCGCTGCCCAAGCAGGAGCGGGGCCTGCGGCCCGCCCGCCCCCTGCGGTACAACCCGGCCGTGGACGGGTCGGTCGACGCGGCGGCCGGGAAGTTCACCCTCACCTTCGCCTCCGGAGCCGCCGCCGGCGCGGCCTTCCTCGTCACCTCCGGCAACCGCACCGACGGCCCCTGGACCTACACCACCGAGGCCGGGAAGTCCGTTGCGGACACCTGGAACTCGGTGTACTCGAGCGGTTGCTACGACCTGGCCGTGCACGGCCCGAACGGCTTCCTGCGCGCCTTCAAGGGCCGCAACAAGGTCACCGGTCCCGAGGTCACGGCCCGGCCGAGCGGGGACAACCTGGAGCTGACCTTCACCAACTCCGGCTCCGGCACCGCACGTCTGACCGTGACCGACGGCTACGGCGGGGCCAAGCGGTCCGTGAGCGTGCGGCCGGGCGCCACCGTGAAGCAGCTCGTCGACCTCACGGCGAGCCGGCGCTGGTACGACCTGACCGTGACGGCCGACGGCGACGCGGCCTATCTGCGGCGGTTCGCCGGACATGTCGAGAACGGGCTTCCGGGGGTCAGCGACCCGGCCATCGCGACCGTCTGACGGACGCTCGGACGACGGGTGCCCGCCGCCTTCGAGCCCTGTGGCGGCGGGCGTCCGGACGCCGGTTGCTTTCCGGCCGGTGCGCGATAGTGTGCCCCGGTGACCACGCAATCGAACACACCTGCAGGGTGGTACCCCGACCCGCACGGGGCGCAGCAGACCCTGCGGTACTGGGACGGTACCCAGTGGACCGAGCACACCCACGCCGACCAGCAGGGCCGGCCCCAGGCTCAGGGCCACCACCCCCAGGCTCAGGTACAGGCCCCGGCCGTCCCGCAGGTGCCGGCGCAGCAGGCCGGCCCCGACCCGCGCGTCCAGCGTCAGGTCCAGCAGCAGGCCGGTGTCGCCGCGGGCGGCGCCGGTGGCGGGACCCTGTTCTCCGAGCCGGTCCTGGTGGTGAACCAGAAGGCCAAGCTGATCGAGCTGACCAACGAGTACAAGGTCATGGACCAGCACGGCCGGGAGATCGGTGCGGTCGTCCAGGTCGGTCAGAGCATCCTGCGCAAGATCGTGCGGTTCCTCTACAGCATCGACCAGTTCATGAAGGTCAAGCTGGAGATCCGCGACGCCTACGGCCAGCCGGTGCTGCTGCTGACCCGCCCGGGCAAGATCTTCAAGTCCCGGGTGATCGTCGAGCGCCCGGACGGCACGCCGGTCGGTGAGATCGTCCAGCAGAACGTCTTCGGGAAGATCAACTTCGCGATGATGGTGAACGGCCAGAAGGTCGGCGCCATCAAGGCGGAGAACTGGCGCGCGTGGAACTTCGCGATCGTCGACCACGCGGACAACGAGGTGGCCCGGATCACGAAGACCTGGGAAGGCCTCGCCAAGACGATGTTCACGACGGCGGACAACTACGTCCTGCAGATCCACTACCAGCTGCCGGACCCGCTGCTCACCCTCGTCGTCGCGACGGCCCTGACCGTCGACACGGCGCTGAAGCAGGACTCCCGCGGGCTCGGCTGAGGCCGGTCGTCACCGTCTCACCGCCACGTCCCCGCCGCGGTTTCCCTGCCGCGGTTTCCCTGACTCACAGCACGCTCAGGTGCCCCGGTTCGCTCGTCGGCCGGGGCACCGCCGCGTTCGGGTCCAGGGCGAGGACGGCCGCCACCGGGTGCTCGTCGTCGTGGACCGCCGGTGCCGGTGCCGGTGCCGGCACCGGTGAGGGCGCGGGTGCCGGGGTCCCGGCCGGTTGCGGGGTCGCCCGGGACAGCAGCAGCACACCCCACGCCGCGCACCCCGCGCCCGCGAGCGCGAGCAGGATGCCGAGCACCCCGCCCTGGAGCCGCTCGCCCAGCAGGGACACACCGATCACCGCGGCGGCCACCGGGTTCGCCAGCGTCACCACCGCCAGCGGAGCGCCGAGGCCGCCCCGGTAGGCGGTCTGCGACAGCAGCAGACCACCCGTCGCGAAGGCCGCGACCAGCACCGCCACCCCGATCACCTGCACGCTCAGCAGCGGGACCGAGCGGTCCGTCGCGGCCACCGTCACGGTCTGGGTGAGCGCGGAGGCGACACCCGAGGCCAGCCCGGACGCCGTCGCGTGCCTGAGGCCCGGCCGGGCGCCCGGCCGGGACAGCGCCCCGATCAGCGCCGCCGTCGCCCCCGCGACCGCCAGCGCCTCCGGAACGCTCAGCACGTCGTCCGGCGCGGGACCGGACGCGGTGACGAGGATCGCGCCGAGCCCGAGGAGTGTGAACCCGGTGCCCCGCCACTCGATCGCGCTGACCCGGCGCCCCGCCATCCGCGCCCCCAGCGGTACCGCCGCCACCAGGGTCAGCGCCCCGAGCGGCTGTACGACGGTGAGCGGACCGTACTTCAGCGCGACGACGTGCAGCAGCGCGGCGCCGGCGTTCAGTCCGACCGACGACCACCAGGCGCCGCTGCCCAGCATGCGCATCAGCCCGGCGCCGGAGGACCGGGACGCCAGCCGTTCCTGGGCGACGGCCGCGGTGGCGTAGGCGGCGGCGGAGAACAGCGAGAGCACCACGGCGATCAGGGCGGCGTTCATCGGGCCGCCCCCACGAGCTCGCGCTCCTCGGTGGGCAGCAACTGCTCGCGCCCCCGCCCGGCGGTCGTCGCCGTGCGGTGCGGCAGATGGATCACCGCGAGGGCGGCACCGAGCAGCGCCGTCGCGACGATCGCGTCCACCCAGTAGTGGTTGGCCGTGCCGACGATCACCAGCAGCGTCAGTGCCGGGTGCAGCAGCCACAGCCAGCGCCACCGGGAGCGGGTCGCGGCGATCAGGCCGATCGCGACCATCAGGGCCCAGCCGAAGTGCAGCGACGGCATCGCCGCGAACTGGTTCGACAGGTGGTCGGTCTGCGGCGGCCCGTACACCGAGGGGCCGTACACCCGCGCGGTGTCGATCAGCCCGGTCTCGGCGAGCATCCGCGGCGGGGCCAGCGGGAACGTGAGATGCAGCACCAGCGCGGCGGCGGTGAGCACGGCCAGCACCCGGCGGGCCCAGACGTAGTGGGCCGGGCGGCGCAGGTACAGCCAGATCAGGAAGGCCGCCGTGACGGGGAAGTGCACGGTCGCGTAGTAGGTGTTCGCGACGTGGATCAGCGTGTCGCCGTGCAGCAGCAGCGACTGCACCGCGCCCTCGCCCGGCAGCCGGAGGGTCCGCTCGAGGCCCCAGACGTGGTGGGCGTCGCGGAAGGCCTCCCCGGTGTGGCCGGTGGCCAACTGGCGGCCGAACTTGTAGACGAGGAAGAGACCGGCGACGAGCAGCAGCTCGCGCAGGAGCGGCGGCCGCGCCGTGCGCGCGGCTATGTCCCCCGGCTCGGCCTGCCCGGGCTCGGCTTCTTCCGGCTCTGCTTCTTCAGGCTCGGTGCGGGCGTTCATCCCCCGGCCCCTTCACTGACGGTGGTGCGGTGGTTCTCATCGATACGACAGCGTACCGATACGCCAGTGTACCGATACGGTGGAGTACCGGTACACTGGCGTATCGATTGAGGTGCGACACACTGGAAGTCAGCGCCCCACGGAACCAGCGAGGTGAAGCCCCGATGACGTCGCAGGCCGCGGACGGACCGGAGACGGCCGCCGCATCGCGCCGCTCCAAGCTCACGCCCGAGCGCGAGCAGGAGTTCTTCGACGCCGTCCTCGAGCAGATCCGCTCGTGCGGGTACGACGCCGTCACCATGGAGGGCATCGCCGCCAGCACCCGGTGCAGCAAGTCCACGCTGTACCGGCAGTGGAAGACCAAGCCGCAGTTCGTGGCGGCCGCGCTGCGCTCCAACCGGGCGTGCCGGTTCGCCGGCATCGACACCGGTTCGGTCGCCGGGGACCTGCGCGAGGCGGCCCGGCAGGCCGGCGCCTGGTCCGGGCCGGACACCAGCCTGCTCCAGGCCCTCGGACACGCGGTGATGCAGGACGAGGAGCTGCGCAAGGCCCTGCGCGAGGCGCTCGTCGAGCCGGAGATGGGGGCGCTGCGCGCGATCCTGCGCCGCGGCGTCGAACGCGGCGAGATCGCCGCGGACCACCCGGCGCTGGAGTTCGTCCCGGTCCAGCTCTACGGCGTCCTGCGGGTGCGGCCCGTCATCGACGGGCAGTACGCGGACTCCGACTACCTGGTCCGGTTCGTGGAGGCCGTGGTGCTGCCGGCACTCGGCCTCACCTGAAGACTCAGGCCGCCGTCCATGGGATGACTGGACGGTGACCTGACAGCGCCGCACCGTGGGGACGGGGGCGGCGCGCACCCCCCGGCCGGGTGGGACCCTTCTTGAGCGGAGGGGGTCCCACCCGGCCGTCGTCCGTCCTGGGCCGACGGGTCAGACGCTCTGCCCGCTGCCTCCGCCGGCGGCCTGCTTGATCCCCTGGGTGATCCGGTCGATGACCGACACCTGCTGGTCGGCGTCCACGCCGAACCGGACCAGGAGGATCATCCGGGGGTTGGCCGGGGAGGGGAACGCCAGGGACTCGACGTAACCGTCGGCGCCCTTGCTGGTGACCGCCTTCCAGCGGACCAGATAGCCCTTCTGCCCGGCCACGGTGACCGCCCGGGAGGCGAGCACCTGGTGGGAGGTGATCGCGCCGTAGGTGTCACCGCCGTAGGACTTCTTCGCGTTCTTCGCGATGTCCGCCTTGGCCACCTCCTCCGGGGTGGTGCCCCGGACCCCCAGCATCGCCGCCGGTGCCGCGTACGCGCCGCCCTTGGTGCAGGTCTGCGAGGTGTGACCGGGGCACGGGTAGGAGGAGTCGGAGGTCACCGCGGCACCGGTGCCGTACTCCTGGCCGTACCAGCCGTCCGGGATGGGCAGGCTGATGCCGCCGGCCGCGTCGGTCACCGAACCGCTGTCGATCTTCGGCGGCTCGCTCTGCCCCGGGGACGGCGCCTGCCCGCCGTCACCGCCCTCACCGCGCGCGCCCGGGCCGCCGTTACGGCCGTCGGGCCCCGGCGCCTGCTGCGCGTCGGTGCGACGGCTGCTGCCGCCACCGCCGTCGGTCAGGGCGTAGACCCCGACACCGATGCTCGCCAGTACGGCGACGGCCGCGGCGACGGCGATACCGATCCGCAGCCCACGCCGCCCACGCCGGGCGGGCGGCTGCCCGGGGTATCCGTGGCACGCCGGATACCCCGGATACCCGGGGTGGGCCGGCGTCGCCGGTCCGTCGGCCGGGGGACCCCAGGCGGCGGCCGTCCCCGGGCGCGTCCGGTCCGTCCACGCCCCGCCGTCCCACCAGCGCTCGGTGGCGGGACCGTCACTGCTTTGCCCGGGGTCGGGATACCACCCGGGAGGAGTCACCTGCGTCATGCCCCCACCGTATGAGCCCACCCTGAAAGCAGGATGAGAACCCCCACCGCGGACTCCCCGTCGCAGCCGCCGGCCGAGTCGTCCGCGGCTCCCGCACCCGGGGAGTCGCCCCGTCGCCCGCTGCCACCGCGGTCGGCCCATCCGTCAGGGCGTTCGCGGACTGCCCCCGCCATCCCTCCCGTCAAACTCCGGCCGACCCCGCGTCAATTCAAGGCCCGCGGCCCTCCGTTGACGGTGTCGTCGCACCCCGCAGGCCCGGCCGTCGTCTCCCATACCCCCTTTCACTCTCCACGGCAACACCTGCGGTCGCGGAGCACCGTCCGGTGGCCGAGGGGGCTAGGCTCGACGTCGGTACGTCGTTCGGGCGACTTGGGGAGGTAGCGGGATGACGGAGGTACGGCCCACGACGGCCGCCTCGGCCCCCCTGTGGGAGCGCGATCAGGAACTCGCCGTCGTCGCACGGGCGGTGGACGACCTGTGCGCGGACCGGATGACCTCCGGCACCCTGCTGGTGTTCCGGGGCGAGGCCGGCCTGGGCAAGACCGCGCTGCTGGCCGAGACCCGCCGGATCGCCGAGGCCCGCGGCTGCACGGTCTGGTCGGCCCGCGGCGGCGAAACCCTGCGTTCCGTCCCCTTCAACGTCGTACGGCAGTTGCTGCAGCCCGCCCTGGTCCCGATGCTGCCGGAGGAGGCCCGCGAGTACCTCGGCGACTGGTACGGCATAGCAGGCCCCGCCCTCGGCATAGCGGAACCCGGGGAGGGCCACGCCGACCCGCAGGGCGTGTGCGACGGCCTCGTGGCCGCCGTACGACGCCTCGCCACCCGGGACTGGCCGCTGGTGCTGCTCATCGACGACGCCCACTGGGCCGACCAGGAGACGCTGCGCTGGCTCGCCGCGTTCACCGAGCGCCTCGACGACCTGCCCGTCCTCGTGGTCGTCGCCCGCCGGCCCGGCGAGATCGCGGGCGAGAGCGCCCGCCTGCTGGAGGCCGTCGCCGCTGCCGGACGGCCCGCCACCGTCCTCAGCGCCCTCACCCCCGACGCCGTCGCCGGCCTCACCCGCGCCGCGCTCGGCGCGCACGCCGACGCCCCCTTCTGCCGCGAGGTGTGGGCCGTCACCGGCGGCAACCCGTACGAGACCGTCGAGCTCCTCGCCAAGGTCCGCGACAGCGAACTTCTGCCGGCCGAGTCCTCCGCCGCCGAACTGCGCGACCTCAACCGCTCCGCCCGCGGCGGCGGTCTCGTCGCCCGCCTCGAACAACTCGGCATAGACGCCACCCGGTTCGCCTGGGCCGCCGCCATCCTCGGCGACGCCATCACCGTCGACCTGGTCTCCCGCCTCGCCACCATGCAGCGCGAGGACGCCGTCCGCTGCGCCGAACTCCTCAAGAACGCGCGCATCCTCACCGCACCCGACCCGGCCGCCGGCCCCGCGCGGGACGGCGCCCTGGAGTTCGTCCACCCGCTGATCGCGACCGCCGTCTACAACTCCATCCCCGACGCCCTGCGCCGCGCCATGCACGGCATCGCCGCCGAGTTCGTCACCGACCTCGGCCTCGGCGCCGCGGCCGCCTCCCGCCATCTGCTCCAGGTCCACCCGGACGACGACGAGGAACTCGTCGACCAACTGCGCGAGGCCGCCCGCGAACACCTCGCCGTCGGTGCCCCCGACGCCGCCCGGCGCTGCCTGGAACGCGCCCTGGAGGAGCCGCCGCTGCCCGAGGTGCGGGCGCGCGTGCTGTTCGAACTCGGCTGCGCCACCCTGCTCACCGCCCCCGCGAAGACCATCGGCCACCTGCGCCAGGCCCTCGCCCTGCCGGGCCTCGGCGAGGACGTCCGCGTGGATGCCGTCGTGCGCCTCTCGCAGGCCCTGCTCCACAACGACCAACTGGAGGAGGCCGTCCGCACCGTCGAGACCGAAGCCGCCCGGCTGCCGCACGGACCGGCGAGGCTGCGCCTTCAGGCCGTGCAGTTCATGTGGGAGGGCATCCACGCCGGTGAGGCGCCGACCCCGGGCCGCTCCGAACGGCTCGCCCAGCTCGCGCGCACCTGCACCGGTCGCGACAACTCCGAGCGGGCCCTGCTCATCCTGCGCGGTTTCGACGCCATGAGCCGCGGCGAGAACGCCGAGGAGGTCGTCGAGGTGTGCGACCGCGCCCTCGTCAACGGCCGCCTCGCCCCCGGCCTCGGCTGGACAGACACCCAGTGGGGCCTCGAACTGCCGATGATGCTGGCGAGCGCCTACGCCTACACCGACCGCCTCGACCGCGCCGAGGCCCTCTTCACCGGAGCCCTCCGCGCCTACGAGTCCGCCGGCTGGAGCGGCGGCCACCTCGCCCTCGCCCACGCCTACGTCGGCTTGGGGCACCGCAGGCGCGGCCGGCTGCGGGAGGCCGAGGAGTCCCTGCGCGAGGCGCTGCGGCTCGCCGAACGCGTCGGCCGCGGCCTGCCCCTGTACTGGTCGGCGACCTGCAACCTGGTCGACACCCTCCTCGCCCGCGGCCATGTCGAGGAGGCCTGGTCGATCGCCGAGCAGTACGGCTTCGCGCCGCCGTATCCGTCCACCATCGTGCTGCCCGACCCGCGCTCCCTGCGCGGCCGGCTCCTGCTGGCCGTCGGCCGCACCAAGGACGGCATCAACGAACTGGAGGCCGCGGAGAAGGCGGCCGGCGCGCGCGGCCACCACAACCCGGTGATGGTTCCCTGGGCCGCCGACCTGGCCCGCGCGCTGGCCACCGAGGACCCCGCCCGTGCCGCCCGGCTCGCCGCGGACGCCCGCACGCGCGCCGAGCGCTTCGGTACCGACACCGCCATCGGGGAGGCGCTGCGCTGCGCGGCCGCCCTGGAGACCGGCCGTCGCGCGGTCGACCTGGCCGCGCAGGCGGTGACGTATCTGGCGGCCTCGCCCGCGCAGTACGAGCACGCCGCCGCGCGGATCGAGTACGGCATCCTGGCCCGCTCCTGCGGCGCGGACGGGCTGGCCGCGCGGGCGACACAGGCACTGGAGACGGTCCGCGGGCTGAGCGGTGTCAGCTGATGAGCGGTGCGCCGCCGCATGACACCCGCAGCCTGCCCCTCACGCCGTGAGCCACTCCTCCGTCACATCGTGAGCAGCTGCTCCGTCACCGCGGCCAGCCGCTCCCGCACCCGCGGGTCGTACGCCGCCTCGTGCGCCCGTGCCGGACGCGTCCCGTCGAAGTAGCCGCCCGTGCCCGCCGCCCCGCTCTCCAGGTCCCCGGTCGCCAGGGCGAGCACGCCGGGCGCGCCGTCCGCGACGGAGTTCCACGGCGAGACGCCCGCTTCGCGGACCATCGCGGTGTCCATGTAGGTGGCGGGGTGCAGCACGTTCACCGCCACGCCCGTGCCGGCCAGCTCCTCGGCGAGGGCGAAGGTGTGCGCGGCCAGCGCGAACTTGCTGCGGCAGTACGCCGACATCCCGTCGTAGCGGCGCGTCATCTCGGGGTCGTCGGGGTCGAGGGGTTCCTGCCCGCCCGAGCCGACGTTGACGATCCGGGCGGGGGTGTTCTGCCGCAGCACCGGCAGCAGGGCGCGGGTCAGCGCGACCGGCGCCAGATAGTTGACCGCGAGGCGCAGCTCGTGGCCGTCGGTGCTCACCTCCCGTCCGCCGCCCGGCGATCCGGCACCCACGCCCGCGTTGTTGATCAGCACGTCGAGGTCCGGACGGGCGGCGGCGACCCGCGCGCCCAGCTCCCGCACCTGCGCCAGCGAGGCCAGATCGGCGACGAAGCCGTCGGCGTCGCCCTCCGTGCGCAGCTCCTCGACCAGCCGCTCGGTGCGGCCCGCATCACGCCCGTGCGCGAGGACGCGGTGCCCGGCGCGCACCAGCTCGAAGGCGACGTACCGCCCGAGACCCGAGGTCGCCCCGGTGATCAGAACAGTGGACATGCCCCCACTGTAGGCCCACCGCGCACCCCCCTGGGAGATGCGGCGGAGCCTACGACCGGCAGGGACACCCTCAGCCGGCCCGCGCGCGGCGCCCTCAGTCCTCCTCCTGCGCGAGCACGCGCTGGGCCGCCGCGAACGCCGAGTTCGCCGCCGGCACCCCGCAGTACACGGCCGTCTGCAACAGCGCCGCGCCGATCTCCTCAGCGGTGAGCCCGTTGCGCCGCGCCGCCCGTACGTGCATCGCCAGCTCGTCGTAGTGGCCGTGCGCCACCAGCGCGGTCATGGTGATCAGGCTGCGCTCGCGACGGGACAGCGTCGGGTCGGTCCAGATCTCGCCCCACGCGTAGCGGGAGATGAAGTCCTGGAACCGCGCCGTGAACGGCGTCTGCCGCTCCTGCGCCCGGTCCACGTGCGCGTCGCCGAGCACCTCACGCCGTACGGCCATGCCGAGCCGGGCCCCGCCGCCGAGGTGTGCGCGCAGCGCGGTGAGCACCGCCCGCGGGCACTGTGCGGGCGCCAGGTGCGAGGCGCCGGGCAGCTCCACCAGCGTGGAGCCCGGCACCGCGTCCGCGATCTGACGCAGATGCGCGGGCGGCGTCGCCGGGTCCTCCCGGCCGGCGACCAGCAGCGTCGGTACAAGGATCCCGCCGAGCCGGTCGGTGAGGTCGAAGGCGGCGAGCGCGTCGCAGCAGGCGGCGTAGGCCTGCGGGTCGGCCTCCCGGTGGTCGCGCACCAGGCGCGGGACGGTGAATCCCTGGGTGAACCAGCGGGCGTCCGCGCTCTCCACCAGCCAGTCGAGCCCCTCGCGCCGCACCCGCTCGGCCCGCTCCTGCCAGGGGCTCGCCCCGTTGAAGTGCGCGGAGGAGCAGATCACGGCCAGGGAGGAGAGCCGCTCCGGGTGGTGCACGGCGAGGTGCAGCCCGACCGCGCCGCCCAGCGACACCCCGGCGTACGCGAACCGGTCGACGCCTAGGGAGTCGGCCAGCGCCAGTACCAGGCCGGCCAGGTCGCCGACGGTGGCGCCCGGACCGATCAGATCGGCCGCCGACCCGCCGTGCCCCGGCAGGTCCCAGCGCACCACGCGGTGCCCGATCGACAACTCGGGCGCGATGGCGTCCCACAGGGCGTACGACGTGCCGAGCGAGGGTCCCAGCAGCAGCGGGGGAGCGGTGGCGGGCCCTTCGATGAGGTGGTTGAGGAGTGTGTCGGTCAACGTCGCTCCAGCGCACGGTCGGTGAGGGCTCCGGCGGAGCCGGTGTAACGGGCGGGGGCGGTCAGCTCGTCCAGGTCGACGTCCTTCAACCGCGGCTCGTGGGCGAGGAGTTCGCCGAGCGGGCGGCCCTCTTCGGCGGCTCTCCGGGCGAGCGCGGTGAGCAGCTCTGTGGCGCGGGCGCGGCCGAGCAGCGGGGCCAGTTCCGCCGACAGCCGTTCGGAGACGATCAGACCGTGGGTGAGGTCCAGATGGGCGCGCATGGCATCCGGGGCGACCCGCAGGTTCTCGGCCAGTTCGGCCGCGTCCCGGGCCGCGCCGCCCACCAGGCGCAGCAGGTCCCGCAGCGGCTCCCACTCCGCGTGCCAGGCCCCGGCCGGCCGCTCGTCCTCGGCGGCCAACGCCCCGTACAGGGTGGCCGCGAGCTGCGGGGCACGCCGGGCGGCGGACGCGATCAGCGTGGCGCGCACCGGGTTCGCCTTGTGCGGCATGGCCGACGAGCCGCCCCCGCTGCCCTCCGCCACCTCGGCGATCTCGGTGCGGGACAGGGTGAGCACGTCCGCGGCCGCCTTGCCCAGCGCCCCGGCCGTGAAGGCCAGGCACCCGGCGAGATCGGCGACCGGCGTGCGCAGGGTGTGCCACGGCAGCAGCGGCGCACACAGGCCCAGTTCGCGCGCGTACTGCACGGGCAGCGCGGTCGCGTCCTCGGCGCCGTATGCCGTGAAGGCGGCCAACGTACCCGCCGCCCCGCCGAGTTGGGCGGGCAGCGCGTCCCGTACGGCCGTCACGCGGTCCCGCGCGTCGAGCACCAGCGACCGCCAGCCGGCCGCCTTCAGCCCGAACGTCGTCGGTACGGCGTGCTGGGTGAGCGTCCGCCCCGGCATCGGCGTGTCGCGGTGCTCCGCCGCGAGCCGGGCCAGCGCCCGCTCGGTGCGGGTCAGGTCGGCGAGGACGAGGCCGAGGGTGCGAGCGGCGACCAGCATCGCCGCGGTGTCCATGATGTCCTGGCTGGTCGCGCCCCGGTGGACATAGGGGCCGTACTCCTCGCCGACCGCCTTCGTCAGGTCCGCGACCAGCGGGATCACCGGATTGCCGCCGCCGCGGGCCCGCGCGGCCAGCGAGGCGATGTCGAAGGCGCCCTGGTCGGCGGCCGCGTCGGTCACCGCGGCCGCGGCCTCGCGCGGGGCGAGCCCGAGGGTGGCCTGGGCGCGGGTCAGAGCGGCCTCGGCGTCGAGCAGGGCGCGCAGGAAGGCGGCGTCGTTCGCCGCCGCGGCCGCCGGGGAGCCGGCCCAGCCGGGGGCGAGCAGGCCGGTGTCCGTTGCCTCGGATGTCACTGGAACTCCAGGAAGACCGTCTCGCCTTCGCCCTGAAGGCGGATGTCGAAACGGTACGTCCCGTTGCCCTCGTCCTCGGCGATCAGCGTGTCGCGCCGGTCGCCCACCTGGGCGAGCAGCGGGTCGGCGGCGAGCGCCGCGTCGTCGCCGGGCAGGTAGATCCGCGTGAACAGATGCACCAGCAGACCCCGGGCGAACACGCACGCACTCAGACAGGACGCGCTGCGCCCGCGCGCGCCGGGACGCAGTGTGCGCGCGTACCAGTGGCCGTTCGCGTCCGTCTGCATCCGGCCCCAGCCGGTGAACTCCACGCCGTTGCGGCCGAGATGGCCGCCGGTCGCCGGATCGCGCCGGAGAGAGCCGTCCACCTGCGGGATGTTCCCGTCCGGGTCCGCACCCCACAGCTCCACGAAGGCGTCCGGCAGCGGCTTGCCCTCGCCGTCGAGGACGTATCCGTGCACGGTGACGGTGTCCGGGTGGCCGAGCGGGGCGATCTCCTCGCCGCCGCGGAAGGGCAGCGCGTAGCCGTAGAAGGGGCCGACCGTGTGCGACGGCGTGGGCAGCACGGTCTCCGGCCGGCTCGTGTCGATCTTCGTCATGTCGCCTCAGCGTCCTTCTTCGATCCAGGTGGCGGTCGGGCCGTCCAGCACGATGTCCCAGCGGTAGCCGAGGGAGAATTCCGGCACCGACAGCGCGTGGTCGTAGGTCGCGACCAGCCGCTGCCGGGCGGCGTCGTCCGTCACGGACTGCAGGATCGGGTCGTACGGGAAGAGCGGGTCGTTGGGGAAGTACATCTGCGTGACGAGCCGTTGGGTGAACGCCGTGCCGAAGAGCGAGAAGTGGATGTGCGCCGGACGCCAGGCGTTGACGTGGTTGCGCCACGGGTAGGGGCCGGGCTGGATCGTCGTGAAGTGGTAGCTGCCCTCGTCGTCGGTGAGGGTGCGGCCCACGCCGGTGAAGTTCGGGTCGAGCGGCGCGTCGTGCTGTTCGCGCTGGTGGGCGTAGCGGCCGGCCGAGTTGGCCTGCCAGATCTCGATCAGCTGGCCGCGCAGCGGGCGTCCGCCGCGGTCGAGCAGCCGCCCGGAGACGGTGATGCGCTCGCCGACCGGCTCACCGGTGTGCTGCCGGGTGAGGTCGTTGTCGGTCTCCGTGATGTCGCGCTCGCCGAAGGCGGGGGAGGACAGCTCCACCAGCTCGGGGTCCTTGGTGACGTCGATGGTGACCGGCGGCTGCTTCGGGTGACGCAGGACGGAGGACCGGTAGGGGGCGTAGTCGCGCCGCGGGTGGTGCTCCACGGGTGCGCCGTCGGCGAGCCGCTTCTCGTACGCGGCGTGCTCGGCCGCGATCTCCTGGTCGATGTCGTGCTGGGTGAGAGTCATGTCAGTCCCCGGGATGGTGGGATCTTCTGGCGTTCGAGGAGGAGGGCGAGGCCCTGGCCGACACCGATGCAGAGGGTGGCGACGCCGACTCCGCTGCCCTTGCGGGCGAGTCGGTGGGCGAGGGTGCCGGCGAGGCGTGCGCCGGAGGCGCCGAGCGGGTGGCCCAGGGCGATGGCGCCGCCCTGCGGGTTGAGCACGGCCGGGTCGAACTCCGGCCATTCGGCGAGACAGCCGAGGACCTGCGCGGCGAAGGCCTCGTCGAGTTCGAGGACGTCCAGGTCGGCATGGGTTCTGCCGGCTCTGTCCAGGGCCCGGTTGACCGCTTCGACGGGAGCGAGGCCGGAGTACTGGGGATCGATGCCGCAGACGCCGGTGGCGGAGATCCGGGCCGGCGGCTCCCGGCCGGTGGCTTTCAGGCCTTCCCCGTCGGTGAGGAGGAGGGCGGCGGCGCCGTCGTTGAGCGGGGAGGCGTTGCCGGCCGTCACCGTGCCGTCGTCCCGGAACGACGGCTTCAGCTTGGCCATCGCCTCCAGGGAGGCGGTGGGGCGTACGCATTCGTCGGCGGCGAAGGGAACCGGGTCGCCCTTGCGCTGCGGGACGGGGACGGGGGTGATCTCGGCGTCGAAGAGACCCGCCGCCCGGGCTTCGGCGGCCTTGTGGTGGCTGTGCAGGGCGTACTCGTCCTGCTGCTCACGGGTGATCTTGTGCTTGTCGGCGATGAGTTCGGCCGACTCACCCAGGGGAACGGTCCACTGCGGGTCCATCCTCGGGTTGACCATCCGCCAGCCGAGCGTGGTCGAGTACAGCTCGGTGTGCGCGGCCGGGAAGGGCTTGTCGCTCTTGGGCAGGACGTAGGGGGCGCGGGTCATGGACTCCACGCCGCGGGCCACGGCGATGCGGGCGTCACCGACGGCGGTGGCGCGGGCGGCCTGGACGACGGCCTCGAGGCCGGAGGCGCACAGGCGGTTGACGGTGACGCCGGGGACGGTGGTGGGCAGTCCGGCGAGCAGTGCGGCCATGCGGGCGACGTCGCGGTTCTCCTCGCCGGCGCCGTTGGCGTTGCCGAGGTAGACGTCGTCGATGCGGGTCGGGTCCAGCTGCGGGGTGCGGGCCAGGAGTTCGCGCAGGGCGTGCGCGGCCAGGTCGTCCGGGCGGACACCGGCCAGGGCGCCGTTGTACTTGCCGAACGGGGTGCGTACGGCGTCGACGATGTAAACCGGCTTCACAGCGCATTCTCCGGAACGGTGAGCGGGGCGTCGGTGTTGGCGGTGATCTCGTCGACACTCACGCCGGGCGCGGTCTCGACGAGGACGAGTCCGTCGACGGTGACGTCCAGGACGCCGAGATCGGTGATGACGCGGTTCACGCACGCCCTGCCCGTGAGCGGAAGCGTGCACTGCTCGAGGATCTTCGTGCTGCCGTCCTTGGCGGTGTGGCTCATGACCACGATCACCGTGCGCGCCCCGTGCACCAGGTCCATCGCGCCGCCGATCCCGGTGACGAGCTTGCCCGGGACGGCCCAGTTGGCCAGGTCGCCGCCGGCGGAGACCTGCATGGCGCCGAGCACGGCGACATCGATGTGGCCGCCGCGGATCATCGCGAACGACAGCGCGGAGTCGAAGAAGGAGGCTCCGGGCAGGACGGTCACGGTCTCCTTGCCCGCGTTGATCAGGTCCGGGTCGACCTGGTCCTCGGCGGGGTAGGGGCCGGTGCCCAGGATGCCGTTCTCGGATTCGAGGACGACCTCCACACCCGGCGGGAGGTGGTTCGGGATCAGGGTGGGCAGGCCGATGCCGAGATTCACGTACTGCCCGTCCTTCAGCTCCCGCGCCGCGCGGGCGGCCATCTCCTGACGCGTCCAGGCCATCAGCTGCTCACCGTCCGCTGCTCGATCTTCTTGTCCGCCACCTGCTGTGCGGTCAGCGCCACGACCCGCTGCACGAAGATGCCGGGCAGGTGCACCGCGTCGGGGTCGAGAGCGCCGGGTTCGACGAGTTCCTCGACCTCGGCGACGGTGATCCGTCCCGCCATGGCGGCCAGCGGGTTGAAGTTCCGGGTGGACTTGTTGAACACCAGGTTCCCGTGCCGGTCGCCCTTCGCCGCCCGTACCAGCGCGAAGTCGGTGCGGATGCCGCGCTCCAGCACGTACGCGGTGCCGTCGAACTCGCGGACCTCCTTCGGCGGCGAGGCCAGCGCGACCGCGCCGGAGCCGTCGTAGCGCCAGGGCAGGCCACCCTCGGCGACCTGCGTGCCCACGCCGGCCGGCGTGTAGAAGGCGGGGATGCCGGCCCCGCCCGCGCGCAGCCGCTCCGCGAGCGTGCCCTGCGGGATCAGCTCCACCTCCAGCTCGCCCGCCAGATACTGCCGGGCGAACTCCCTGTTCCCGCCGATGTAGGAGCCGGTCACCCGGGCGATCCGTCCCGCGGCCAGCAGCACCGCGAGACCCGTCTCCATGGCACCGCAGTTGTTCGACACCACGCTCAGGCCGCTGACCCCGCGCTCGTACAGCGCCTGGATCAGCACGTTCGGCACACCGCTCAGTCCGAACCCGCCGACCGCGAGCGACGCACCGTCCGGCACGTCACCCACCGCCTCCAGGGCCGAGGCGACCACCTTGTCCATCCGGGTAGCCCTCCCATTTAGTCAGCGTACTGAGTAATTCAGCGAGGTGATCCACACGCTGCCACCGGACGATTGAACCGTCAAGACCTGCTCTTCCTCGGACGGGCCGCCGAAGACAGGAGGAGTGTGTCCGGGTATCGTTCAGTGCACCAACGAAAACGACCACGGGAGCGCACATGGCCGCGGTGGACCTCTCGACGCACCCCGGGCACCTCGCCCGGCGGCTCCAGCAGGCCCACTACCTGCTCTGGAACACCATGGTCTCGGAGGAGATCACCTCACCGCAGTTCGCGGTGCTCAACGCGCTCGTCGGCGAGCCGGGGCTCGACCAGCGCACGGTGGGGGAGCGGGTGGGCCTCGACCGCTCCACGATCGCCGAGGTGATCAGCCGGCTCGGCCGCCGCGGTCTGATCGACAAGGTGCGCGACCCGCAGGACGGCCGCCGCTCCCTGCTCCGTCCGACCGACGAGGGCCTGCGCACCCACCGCAAGCTGACCGTCCGCACGGCGCGGATGAACCAGGTCTTCCTCGCGCCCCTGTCCGCCGAGGAGCAGACCCGGTTCCTGGACCTGATCCGCCGCGTCGCCGACGCGGCGGAGGGGCTGCGCAACCCCGCGGAGCCGATCGCCGCCTCGCGGAGCTGACCGGCGCGGGGTGCAGGGCTGGCGGGCGAGGCGTCGCGGAGCTGACCGGTGAGGCCTCGCAGAGCCGGCCGGCGAGGGGAGGTGCCGGGGCGTACCGGTCAGGCGGCCTTGGCGAGGACCACCCAGACCTGGCCCTGGGCGAAGGTCATCGGCTTCCCGTCGTTCGTCTCGAAGCGCGTGCCCTCCGTGGCCGTGGGGCGCTTCCAGGTGGCCCGGTAGGCCCGCCCGTCCCGCATCACCGTCGCCGCCCCCGCGCCGACCGTCTCCGTGTACGGCGTGGCGTGGCCGAGGAAGTCGTGGAATCGGGACGGGTGCACCTTGACGTACTGCACGACGACCGTCGCCGGTGCCATCGGTCCCGCGTCGGTCGTCACGGCGGGCGTGCCGTCCATGGCGACCAGGTAGCGGTGCCGGCCCGGGGACCAGGTGAACGTGAAACTGGCGAGCGGGTAGCGCACGGTGCGCGACGCCGACGGGTGCCCGCCCTCGGGCGCCGCGCCGAAGCGGAAGCCGGTGGTCAGCGCCGCCGCGCCGGGCTCGCGGCTCAGCAGGGCGCGCGGGCGCAGGAAGAGGTTGTGCGGGGCGGGGCGGTCGGCGCCACGTTCGAAGGCGCCCCTCGTGTGGCCCGGGGTCTCCGCCCGCAGCGGGGCCCGGTCGATCAGCGGCAGCAGTTTGCTCTGGGCGCCGGAGAAGGCGAGGGTGGGCCGGTCGAACTGGCGCAGCAGCTCAAGGTCCGACTCGCGGGCGCTGCGCACCGGGCCCACCACGGACGGGACCGCGGTCGCGTACACCGCCATCAGCCGGCTCAGCCCGCCCTCGACCTGCTCGACGTAGACGATGTCCGCGGCGTTGAGGCCGGTCTGCGGCCGGGCCGCCTGCGAGTTGTCGATCTTCACCGCGATCACGGAACCCGGGGCGGTCCGCTGACCGCTCGGCGAGGGTCCCGAGATCTGGCCGCTGGGCGTGGGTCCGGTCCCGTGGCTCGGTGTGGGTCTTGTTTCCTGCCCGGTCGGCGAGGGTGCCGTCGCCGTCCCGCGGCCGTGATCGCGCCCGTCGTCGACCGCATCGCGCCCCGTGGTGCAGCCCGCGGCCGACGCGATCGTCAGCGTGACGGCCAGGAACGCCGTCGTCGTCACCGCGCGCCGTGCGCGCGCCCCACGTCCTCTGCCCACCGTCGCCACCCGCCCAGCTCGGTCATTGATGGTCCGCTTATCGGATCATCACTGGACATACCCGGTTGTCCTCCCTCGGTCGGTCCGGCTCGGCCGATCGGCTCAGCGGAACCGCCCCCAACGGTTCGCCGGGGGCCGTCCGGGTACCCGGACGCAGTTCCGGATGCGCACACACGGCGGAGGGAGCCGGCGCGATGAAGGCAGTGACGTGGCAGGGCAAGCGGGACGTGCGGGTGGAGACGGTGCCCGATCCGACGATCCAGGAACCCACCGACGCCGTCATCCGCGTCACCTCCTCCGGGCTGTGCGGCTCCGACCTGCATCTGTACGAGGTGCTGACCGCGTTCATGACGCCCGGCGACATCCTCGGCCACGAACCGATCGGCATCGTCGAGGAGGTCGGCGCCGGAGTGCCGGACCTGATGGCCGGCGACCGGGTCGTGGTGCCGTTCCAGATCGCCTGCGGCGACTGCTGGATGTGCCTGAACGGGCTGCCCACCCAGTGCGAGACCACCCAGGTCTCCGCCGAGGGCATGGGCGCCGCCCTCTTCGGATACACCCGCCTGTACGGCTCGGTACCCGGCGCGCAGGCCGAGTATCTGCGCGTCCCGCAGGCCCAGTTCGGTCCCATCAAGATCCCCGAGGGGCCGCCCGACGACCGCTTCGTCTACCTCTCCGACGTGCTGCCCACGGCGTGGCAGGCCGTCGCCTACGCCGACATCCCGCAGGGCGGGAGCGTCGCCGTGCTCGGGCTCGGCCCGATCGGCGACATGGCCTGCCGTGTCGCCCAGGTGCGCGGCGCCGGACGGGTGTTCGGGGTGGACCGGGTCCCGGAGCGGCTGCGCCGGGCGAAGGACCGCGGGGTGGAGACCTTCGACGTGAGCAGCTTCGACAACGAGAAGGAGCTGGTCACCGCCATCCGCGACCAGACCGACGGGCGCGGACCCGACGCCGTGATCGATGCGGTGGGCACCGAGGCGCACGGCAACGCGCTCGCCAAGCTGGCCCAGCAGGCCACCTCGTCGATGCCGCGCAAGCTGGTCAGCCCGCTCATGGAGCGCTTCAGCATCGACCGGCTCGCGGCCCTGCACACGGCCATCGAACTGGTCCGCCGCGGCGGCACGCTCTCCCTGGTCGGCGTCTACGGCGGCATGGCCGACCCGATGCCGATGCTGACCCTGTTCGACAAGCAGATCCAGGTCCGCATGGGTCAGGCCAATGTGCGCCGCTGGAGCGACGAGATCCTGCCGTATCTCACCGACGAGGACCCCCTCGGCGTCGACGACTTCGCCACCCACCGGCTGCCGCTGGACGAGGCGCCGCACGCCTACGAGATGTTCCAGAAGAAGCAGGACGGCGCGGTGAAGATCCTGATGCAGCCGTGAGCGCGCGGGCGTTCTCCTGCGCGGGCGGTGGGTGAGGGTGTGCGCACCCCTACGCGCGCGGGCGGTCACTCGCCGAGGACCTCCGCGAGGTCGTAGCGCACCGGCTCCTGCAACTGCGCGTAAGTGCAGCTCTCCGGGGTCCGGTCCGGGCGCCAGCGGCGGAAACGGGCGGTGTGCCGAAAGCGCGCCCCGTGCTCCATGTGGTCGTACGCCACCTCCACCACCCGTTCCGGCCGCAGCGGGACCCAGGACAGGTCCTTCTTGCCCGACCAGCGGCTCGGCGCCCCCGGCAGCTGCGCCGTCTCGTGGGCGGCCTCCTCGGACCAGGCGGCCCACGGATGGCCCGCGACGTCGTCCATGCGCAGCGGCTCCAGCTCCTCCACCAGCTCGGCGCGCTTCTTCATCGAGAACGCCGCCGACACGCCCACGTGCTGCAGCGCGCCCTTGTCGTCGTAGAGGCCGAGCAGCAGGGAGCCCACGACCGGCCCCGACTTGTGGAAGCGGTAACCGGCGACCACGACGTCCGCCGTCCGCTCGTGCTTGATCTTGAACATGGCGCGCTCGTCCTGGAGATACCGCAGAGAGAGCGGCTTCGCGATCACTCCGTCCAGGCCCGCCCCCTCGAACTCCTCGAACCACCGCTCGGCCACCTCGATGTCCGTCGTCGCCGGAGCCACGTGCACCGGGGGCGTCGCACCGGCCAGCGCCCCGGTCAGCAGCGCCCGCCGGTCGGTCAGCGGCACGCCGGTCACCGACTCGTCGTCCAGCGCCAGTACGTCGAACGCCACGAAGGAGGACGGGGTCCTCTCCGCCAGCATCCGCACCCGTGAGTCGGCGGGGTGGATGCGCTCGGTGAGCGCGTCGAAGTCCAGCCGGCCCTCCAGGGCGATCACGATCTCCCCGTCCAGCACGCACCGCTCGGGCACCCGCTCCTTCAGTGCCGCAACCAGCTCGGGGAAGTACCTGGTCAGCGGTTTGCCGGTCCGGCTGCCCAGCTCGACCTCGTCCCCGTCGCGGAACACGATCGCGCGGAACCCGTCCCACTTCGCCTCGTACTGCATACCGGGCGGGATCTTCGCGACGGACTTGGCGAGCATCGGCTTCACGGGCGGCATGACGGGCAGGTCCATGCATCGACTGTACGATTCGTCGCCAATGTCCGCCCGGTGCATGCTGGATGGCATGGCCGGTCGCGACGACTTCCTGAGGCGGGTCACGACAGCGCTGTACGAGGCGGAACTCGCGCTGCACCACGGCGACGCAAGGCCCCGTCGGGGGCTCTGGTCGCGGGGGGCGTGAGCGTCCTCGGGGCGTGGCGCGACGCCCACGGCCGGGACGAGAACGACCGCCTCTTCGCCGCCCTCGCCCGGTCCTTCTCCGACTGCACGTCGTACACCTTCGAACTGCAGGCCTGCGACGTCACGGGCGACATGGCGTACACGGCGGCCCTCGAGCAGGCCTGGCGTCCACGTCGACGGGCAGCCGCGCACGTACACCCTGCGGGTCACCCAGGTGTACCGCCGCGAGGGCGGCGAGTGGAGGGTCGCTCACCGGCACGGCGACACGGTGACCGAGTGACACCCCGGGTGCACCATCCGGCCAGGTGATTCATCCGGTATGCGAAGTTTGCGTGCTGCGCCTACCGTGGCCGCATGGGTGACGCGGTGGAACTCGAAGCGGGCGGCAGGACCGTACGGCTGTCCAACCCCGGCAAGGTCTTCTTCCCGGAGCGCGGCTTCACCAAGCTGGACCTCGCCCGCTACTACCAGGCCGTCGGCCCCGGCATCCTGCGCGCCCTGCGCAACCGGCCCACCACGCTCGAGCGCTACCCGGACGGCGTGACCGGCGAGTGGTTCTACCAGAAACGCGCCCCCAAGAACATGCCGGACTGGATCCCCACCGCCCACATCACCTTCCCCAGCGGCCGCAGCGCCGACGAGATGTGCCCCACGGAGGAGGCCGCCGTGCTGTGGGCCGCCCAGTACGGCACGCTCACCTTCCACCCCTGGCCGGTACGCCGCGACGACGTCGACCGCCCCGACGAACTGCGCATCGACCTCGATCCGCAGCCCGGCACCGACTACGACGACGCCGCCCGCGCCGCCCACGAACTGCGCGCCGTCCTCGACGAGTTCGGCGGACTGCGCGGCTTCCCGAAGACCTCCGGCGGCCGCGGCCTGCACGTCTTCGTGCCCATCGAACCGCGCTGGACCTTCACCCAGGTGCGCCGCGCCGCGATCGCCGTGGGCCGGGAGATGGAGCGCCGGATGCCCGAGCAGGTCACCATCAAGTGGTGGAAGGAGGAGCGCGGCGAGCGCATCTTCATCGACTACAACCAGACCGCCCGCGACCGCACCATCGCCTCCGCCTACTCCGTACGGCCCCGCCCGCACGCCCCCGTCTCGGCGCCCCTGCGCTGGGAGGAGGTCGGTGTCGCCCACCCGCGCGACTTCGACCTCGTGACGATGCCGGCCCGCTTCGCCGAACTCGGCGACGTACACGCCGACATGGACGACCACCGCTACTCCCTCCAGGCGCTGCTCGACCTGGCGACGAAGGACGAACACGACCACGGCCTCGGCGACCTGCCCTACCCGCCGGAGTACCCGAAGATGCCGGGCGAGCCCAAGCGGGTCCAGCCGAGCCGCGCCCGCCGCGTCCAGCCCACGGACGAGGCGGACACACCGTCCTAGGCGGCCCCACGGCCGGCCCCCCACCTCGGTCGCCCGGTCCGCGGACGCACACGGGACGCGCCCTGCGCCGGCGCCGTTCACCGGGGCTATCCTGGGCCGCACCCCGCCGCCGAGGAGCCCGACGTGACCCAGACAGCTCCGCGCCCCACGCTGGAGGCCGTCGCCGCCCGGGCCGGTGTGTCCCGGGCGACGGTGTCCCGGGTGGTCAACGGCGGCGACGGGGTCAGACCGCACCTCGTGGAGCGCGTCCGGCGCGCCGTCGACGAGCTCGGCTACGTCCCCAATCAGGCCGCCCGCAGCCTGGTGACCCGGCGGCACGACGCCGTCGCCGTCGTCATCGCCGAACCCGAGACCCGCGTCTTCGCCGACCCCTTCTTCGCGCTGCAACTGCGCGGCATCAGCCGGGAGCTGACCGCCCACGACAACCAGCTCGTCCTGCTGCTCACCGAGGGACGGGACGACCACGCGCGCGTCGCCCGGTACCTCGCCGGCGGCCATGTCGACGGGGCGCTCGTCTTCTCGCTGCACCTCGACGATCCGCTGCCCGGCCTGATCCACGACGCCGGCGTCCCCACGGTGTTCGGCGGCCGCCCGGGCTGGCGCGACGGCGACCGCAGCGCCTCCTACGTCGACAGCGACAACCGGGGCGGCGCCCGCGAGGCCGTCCGCCATCTCCTCGCCCTCGGCCGCGGCCGCGTCGCGCACATCACCGGACCCCTCGACCAGACGTCGGCGGCGGACCGGCTCGACGGCTACCGGGACGCCCTGG
The DNA here is from genome assembly GCF_040656475.1 of Streptomyces sp. NPDC049915. NCBI lineage: Bacteria > Bacillati > Actinomycetota > Actinomycetes > Kitasatosporales > Streptomycetaceae > Streptomyces > Streptomyces sp. NPDC049915. The sequence goes on along the minus strand of NZ_JBFAMH010000005.1, from coordinate 455,821 downwards.
GCGACCCCGAACCGTCCCTGGTCGCCGAGGGAGACTTCACCGCGGCCGGCGGCGAGCGCGCCATGCGCACGCTGCTGCACCGCCGCCCCGACCTGGACGCCGTCTTCGCCGGCAATGACCTCAGCGCCGCCGGCGCGCTGCGCGTCCTGCGCGAGCACGGACGGCGCGTCCCCGACGACGTCGCCGTCATCGGCTTCGACGACATGGTCACCGTCGCCGAGCAGACCGACCCGCCGCTGACCACGGTCCGTCAGGACATCGAGGAGATGGGCCGGCTCATGGCCCGCCTGCTGCTGGGCGGCCTGGACGGCGACGGTGCCGCGGCGCAGCACGGCGCGGTGGGCGGGCCGCCCGGCGTCGTGCTGCCCACGACCCTGGTGCGCCGCGCGTCGGCGTAGGCAGGCCCGGCGTTCGCGGGAGCGCGGCGCGGGCCGTCACTCCTGCCGCGGGGCGCTCTTGATCACCGCGAACCGGGCCCCGTACGGATCGGCGAGCCGGGCCATCCGGCCGACGCCCTCCACATCCATGGCCGGCACCCGGACCGTGCCGCCCAGCTGCTCCGCCGTGGCGACGACCGTGTCCACGTCGGGCACCTCGAAGTAGGGCAGCCAGTGCGCCTCCGTCTCCGCCGGGTCGTCCGCCAGGGCCACGATCCCGCCGAACATGGCGTCCTCGCCGCCCTCGGCCGGATTGACGCAGGTGTACGTGCCGCCGGGGAAGGGCACCGCCGAGGTCTCCAGGCCCAGCACCGAGTGGTAGAAGGCGGCCGCCGCGGCGATGTCCGCCGTGTACAGCTCGACCCAGGTCAGTGAACGGCTGTCACCGGCCACGTCGACGCCTTTCGTACGGCCCGGCTGCCAGATGCCGAACCGGGCCCCGGCCGGGTCGGCGAGGACGGCCATGGTGCCCTCGCCCATCACGTCCATGGGCCGGAACGGCACGCTGCCGTGCGCCTGCTCGGCGGCCTTCGCGGTGTCCTCGGCGTTCCCGCTGCGGAAATACACCGTCCAGGCCGGCGGGCCCTGCTCCGGTGTGACCTGCATACCGCCGGCCACGGTCTGCCCGTCCAGCTGGAAGAAGCCGTAGCCGCCGGCGTCGGGGCCCGCCGACTGGAACCGCCAGCCGAAGAGGGCGCCGTAGAAGCGCGTGGCGCCCTCGATGTCGGCCGTGCCGACGTCGAGCCAGTTCGGAGCGCCGTTGACGAAACGGGTGGTGAGCATCGTCACCCTCCTTCGAAGGTCCCGTTGTCTGCTCTGCCGAGTCTTGCACCGGCCACTGACAATCGCCGCCGCAACACGGTCCCGCGCGCCGCCGTGCGCGCCACCGGTGGCGGGGGCATCATCGGGTGGCCGGAGGCCCGGGGGAGGCGTTGATCCGGCGTTGATCGAACGTTTTGCGCCGCCCGGCACGCTCTCGGCCATGTACATCGAGACGATCGACATGCCCGACCTCGCCTGGCAGGAGGAGGCGCTGTGCGCGCAGACCGGAGGCGACTTCTTCTTCCCCGAGCCCGGCAGCTCCGTCCGCGAGGCCAAGCAGATCTGTGCCCTGTGCCCGATCCGCTCCGCCTGCCTGGACCACGCCCTGGACAACGACGAGCGCTTCGGCGTCTGGGGCGGCCTGTCCGAGAAGGAACGCCAGGCCCTGCGCCGCACCGCCCCGTGACCGCCCCAGCCGGTCACCACCCTGCACGCCCCCGTCGCGGGAATCGAAAACCGGTACGGCTCGCGGGGGGCCGTACCGCTAAGATCCACGGGCGCGCCCGGACGTAGCGCAGAGGCAGTCGCACGCCATGCACCGGCGCACACGCCGGTTCGAATCCGGTCGTCCGGACGCGTGCGCGGTCCCGTGGAGCAGAGGCAGACTCGCCGCCTTTGCAAGGCGGATACGCCGGTTCGAATCCGGTCGGGACCACTGCCGGGCACGGACACGGGGCGGGGACATGAACGAGGCGGCCGAGACGGTCACCCAGGCGGAGCTGGCGGCCTTCCACCAGGTGGTGGGCAAGCTGCGCGCCCTGCCCGCCGACGATCCCGTCCGGCTGCGGGCCGAGCAGGTCGCCGCCTCCTTCGCCCGCGACGGCCGGCTGCGGCGCCGCAAGGCACGCGGCGAGCGCCCGCCGGCGCCGGACCGCCGCTCCGCACGGGGCACCGGCGACCGGCGACCCGGCGCCCGCCGGCTCGCCGGTCGCGCCGAGCGTCAGGCGCTCGCGCGCGCCGCCAACCGCGCCCGGCGCGCCGCCAGCTTCTCGTCGAACTTCGTCGCCTCGTCGTTCAGGCCGCCCATGTAGAGGCCGAGTTCCTCCTGGGCCTGCAGGCCCTCGGGGCCGAGGCCGTCGATCTCCAGTACCTTCAGGTGGCGCAGCACGGGCTGGAGCACGTCGTCGTGGTGGATGCGCAGGTTGTACACGCCGCCGATCGCCATCTGCGCCGCGGCCCGCTCGAAGCCGGGGATGCTGTGGCCGGGCATGCGGAAGTTGACCACCACGTCCCGCACCGCCTGCATGGTGAGGTCCGGCGCTATCTCGAAGGCCGCCTTGAGCAGGTTGCGGTAGAAGATCATGTGCAGGTTCTCGTCGGTCGCGATGCGCGCCAGCATGCGGTCGCACACCGGGTCACCGGACTGGTGGCCGGTGTTGCGGTGCGAGATGCGGGTGGCCAGCTCCTGGAAGGCGACGTAGGCGACCGAGTGCAGCATCGAGTGCCGGTTGTCGGACTCGAAGCCCTCGCTCATGTGCGCCATGCGGAACTGCTCCAGCTTGTCCGGGTCCACCGCGCGCGAGGCGAGCAGGTAGTCCCGCATCACGATGCCGTGCCGGCCCTCCTCGGCGGTCCAGCGGTGCACCCAGGTGCCCCAGGCGCCGTCCCGGCCGAAGAGCGTGGCGATCTCGTGGTGGTAGCTCGGCAGGTTGTCCTCGGTCAGGAGGTTCACCACGAGCGCGATGCGGCCGATCTCGGTGACCTTGGACTGCTCCTTGTCCCAGGCCTCGCCGTCCTCGAAGAAGCCGGGGAAGTTGCGGCCGTCGCTCCACGGCACGTACTCGTGGGGCATCCAGTCCTTGGCGACCTGCAGATGCCGGTTCAGTTCCTTCTCGACCACTTCCTCGAGTGCGTACAGCAGCCGGGCGTCGGTCCAGGCGGCGGAACTGCCGAGGTGGGACGAGATAACAGTCACGGGTACTCCAGGGGGACGTAACGGAGCGGAAGCCTCCGGCGGTGCGGCGCCGGAACTTACGGAATCGTAGGCTACGAGTCCGTAGGTTACGTAACCGTAGGTTAAGGACGTCGTAAACACTGCTGATCAGCCCAGCCGGCCCCGGCCCGCCGGAGAGACGTCACGGCCCCGGAATCCGCAGATCCCGGGGCCGAACGGGTGAGGATGCCGCCCGTCAGGCGTACAGCTCCCGCAGCCGTACCGAGAGGCACGTCACACAGCCCTCGAGCTTCTCGAACTCGCTGATGTCCACCGCGACCACCTCGAAGCCGAGGTCGGTGAGCAGGTCCGCGGTCCGCGGCGCGCTCGCCGCCATCAGAAGCTTCGCGCCGCCGAGCAGCACCACGTGCGCCCCGGACTCCTCCGGCACCGACAGGAACCGCGGGAACAGCGCCGGCCGGTCCACCTTCGGAATGTGCCCGATCACTGTGCCGTCCGGCAGCGCGGTCACCGCCGACTTCAGATGCAGCACCTTGCTCACCGGTACGGCGACCACGCGCGCGCCCAGCGGCTCGAAGGCGGCCCTCAGCTGCTGCACCCCGGCCGCGTTGGTACGCCCGCCCCGGCCCACGTAGATCGTGTCGTCGATCTTGAGCACGTCGCCGCCGTCCAACGTGCCCGGCTCCCAGATCCAGTTCACCGAGCAGCCGAGCCGCGCCACGGCCTCCTCGACGCCGACGGTCTCCGGCCGGCGGGACTCGGCGCCGGGGCGGGTGATGAGCGCGACGTTCTTGTACATGACCACCGTGTCCTCGACGAACACCGAGTCGGGGCAGTCGTCGGCCGGGTCGACCTCGATCGCGTCCCAGCCGTGCGCGCGCAGGGCGGCGACGTACGCCTCCCACTGCTCGACCGCCAGCTCGGCGTCGACCTTCTCCCGCGCGATGTGCGTCACCAGACCTTCGGCGAGGCGGGGGCTGGGGCGGCGGACGAGGGCCTTCTTGCTGGGCACGAGCGTGGTCTCCGTATCGGCGGGTGGTTCCTGGGGTCATCATGCGGCACCGGTCCGCCATGATGCAGGGCGAGGCGTACTCGGCGAAACCCCGGGTGGGGAGGGGTTACCAGGGCGTAACCCCGGAGGCGCACAGAGCGCGCCGCGCCCCGCCGCCACGGCTGGCCGAGGAGCAGGGCCGCCCCGGCAGTCCCCGGACCGCCCCACGACCGCCCCCGAGCCGTCTCCCCCCGCCGCGGCCTCCCGGGCGGCCCTGGGCCGCCTCTGCCGCCGTGGCCCGCCTGAGCCGACCCTCGGCCGTCTCTGGCCGCACACGGGCCGTCTCCGGCCGTCCGAACCGCCCCCGGCCCGGGGCGCGCGGTTCCGACGGAGACGCGGTCAGCCCGCACCGACGTCACCCCCGCCATTCAGCCCGCACCGACGTCGCCCCCGCCGTTCAGCCCGCGCCCATGATGTCCCCGCCGTCAGCCCACACCCATGGCGCCGCCCTCAGCCCGTCGCCCGGCGCAGGTACTCCGCCGTGACCGAGGTCCGGTCGGTGAGCAGTTGCCGTGGGGTGCCCTCGAAGAGGACCCGGCCGCCGTCCCGGCCCCCGTCCGGGCCCAGGTCGATCACCCAGTCGGCGTGGGCCACCACGTCCATGTCGTGCTCCACCACCACGACCGTGTTGCCGCCGTCCACCAGCCGGTCCAGCAGCGCGAGCAGCCCGTCCACGTCCGCCATGTGCAGGCCGGTCGTCGGCTCGTCCAGCACGTACACCGCGCCGGTGCGGTGCAGCCGGGTCGCGAGCTTCAGCCGCTGCCGTTCGCCGCCGGACAGCGTGGACAGCGGCTGTCCGAGCGCCAGGTAGGTCAGGCCGACGTCGTGCAGGGCGCGCAGCCGTCGCCGCACCGCGCTGTCGCCGAAGAAGCCGAGCGCCTGCTCGGCCGTCATCGCCAGCACGTCGGCGATCGAACGGCCGTCCACCGTCAGCCGCAGCACCTCCTCCCGGAAGCGCCGGCCCCGGCAGTCCGGGCAGGTGGTCGTCACCGGGTCCATGAACGCGAGGTCCGTGTACAGCACCCCGCGCCCCTCGCACGCCGGGCATGCGCCCGTGGAGTTGAAGCTGAACAGCCCCGGCTCACTGTCCGTCGCGCGCGCGAAGATCCGCCGTACCGTGTCCATGATCCCCAGATACGTCGCCGGCGTGGAGCGTGCGGAGATCCCGATCGACGACTGGTCGACCACCACGGCGTTCGGATGCGCGGCGGTGAACTCCCCGACCAGGGTAGACTTTCCCGACCCGGCGACGCCGGTGACCGCGGTCAGCACCCCGGTCGGGAACTCCACCGTCACCTCCCGCAGGTTGTGCCGGCTCGCGCCCTTCACCCACAGCCCGCCGCCCGGCCGCCGCACCCGCGCTTTGAGCGCCGTACGACGGCGCAGACGGCGTCCGGTCGCCGTCGGTGACCCGGCCAGCGCGCGCGGAGGGCCTTCGAACACCACGTGCCCGCCCTCGGTACCGGCTCCGGGACCCATGTCGACGACATGGTCGGCCAGCGCGATGACGTCCCGGTCGTGCTCGACGACGAGCACGGTGTTGCCCTTGTCGCGCAGCCGCAGCAACAGGTCGCCGAGGCGGTGGACGTCGCGCGGGTGCAGCCCGACGCTGGGCTCGTCGAAGATGTACGTCATCCCGGTCAGGCTGGAGCCCAGGTGCCGTACGGTCTTCAGCCGCTGTCCTTCGCCCCCGGACAGCGTCGCCGTCTCCCGGTCGAGGCTGAGGTAGCCGAGGCCGATCGCCTCGATCCGCTCCAGCGCCGTGACGGCGGCCCGGGCGATCGGCGCGGCGAGCGGGTCGTCGTCGAGTTCCCTGAGTACGGCGATGAGGTCGCTGATCTGCATCCGGGTGCAGTCGGCGATGGACCGGCCGCGGATCCGGGTGGCCAGCGCGGCCTCGTTGAGCCGGGCGCCCGCGCAGCGCGGGCAGGTGTCCTCGGTGAGGAAGCGCTCGACCATCTCGCGGGTGCGCGTGCTGAGCGCGGACAGATCCCGGTTCAGGTACAGCCGCTCGAAGCGGTCCGCCAAGCCCTCGTAGTCGATGGCGCGCGATCCGCCGGTGTTGTCGACACTCACGCGCGTGCCGCGCCCGCGCAGCAGGAACTCCCGCTCGGCGTCGGTGAACTCGCCGACCGGTTTGCGCACATCCAGGTCCGCCGTGTTGGTGTACGTCTGCCCCTGCCAGGTGCCCGCGGTGAACGGCGGGAAGAGGATCGCACCGCCGGCGAGGGAACGGGCCGGGTCGAGGATGCGGTCCCAGGCGGGCCGTGCCGTGCGGCCGAGCCCCTGGCACTCGGGGCACATGCCCGCCGGGTCGTTGAAGGAGTACGCCGTCGCCTCGCCGGCGCTCGGGGTACCGCACCGGGAGAACAGCACCCGGATCACCGCGTAGACGTCGGTCATCGTGCCGACGGTGGAGCGTGAGTGGCCGCCGACCGGCCGCTGGTCGACCACGATGGCGGGGGACAGGTCCTCCATGGCGTCCGCGCGCGGGCGTTCGTACCTGGGCAGCCGGTTGCGCACGAACCAGGTGTATGTCTCGTTGAGCTGGCGCTGCGACTCGACGGCGATCGTGTCGAAGACGACCGACGACTTGCCCGATCCCGAAAGGCCGGTGAACACGGTCAGCCGGCCTTTCGGGATGCGCAGGGTGACGTCCTTGAGGTTGTTCTCCCTGGCTCCGGTGAGGGTGATGTAGTCGCGCACGACCCCGACGCTAGGCGGGATACCCGACAGCTTCTGGCGTGATTTCCTTCAGTTCTCCGTCGAGCAGCAGCCAGCGCGTGATGCCGATCGACTGCAGGAACGGCAGGTCGTGGCTGGCCACGATCAGTGCGCCCTGGTACGACTCCAGCGCCGTGGTCAGCTGGTTCACGCTCGCCATGTCGAGGTTGTTCGTCGGCTCGTCCAGCATCAGCAGCTGCGGGGCGGGCTCGGCGAGCATCAGCGCGGCCAGGGCCGCCCGGAAGCGCTCGCCGCCGGACAGCGTGGCCGCCTTCTGGTCGGCGCGTGCGCCCCGGAACAGGAAGCGGGCGAGCCGTGCCCGGATCCGGTTGTTGGTGGCGCCCGGCGCGAACCGGGCCACGTTCTGCGCGACGGTCAGCTCACCGTCCAGGACGTCCAGGCGCTGCGGCAGGAAACGCAGCGGGACGTGCGCCGTCGCCTCGCCCGAGACCGGCGCGAGTTCGCCGGCGATCGTGCGCAGCAGCGTGGTCTTGCCCGCGCCGTTGCGACCGATCAGCGCGATCCGCTCCGGACCGTACAGATCGAAGCCGCCCTCGACACGTGCGCCGTAGGCCAGTGTCAGGTCCCGAAGGGTGAGCACGCCGCGGCCCGCGGGGACGGCGGTGTGCGGCAGGTCGACCCTGATCTCGTCGTCGTCCCGTACGGCCTCCACCGCCTCGTCGAGCCGTTCCCTGGCCTCGGTGAGCTTCTCCTCGTGCAGGAGGCGGTGCTTGCCCGCGGACTCCTGGGCCGCGCGCTTGCGCGCCCCCATGACGATCTTCGGCTCGCGTTTCTGGTCCCACATCTTCTGCCCGTACCGCTTGCGGCGGGCCAGCTTGACCTGGGCGTCGGTCAGTTCGCGCTTCTGCTTGCGCAAGTCGGACTCCGCCACGCGCACCATGCGCTCGGCGGCCTCCTGCTCGACGGCGAGCGCCTCCTCGTAGGCGGAGAAGTTGCCGCCGTACCGGGTGATCTCCCCGCCGCGCAGATCGGCGATCTGGTCGACCCGCTCCAGCAGTTCGCGGTCGTGGCTGACCACGATCATCACACCCGGCCAGGACTCCACGGCCGCGTACAGCCGGCGGCGGGCGTACAGGTCGAGGTTGTTGGTGGGTTCGTCCAGCAGCAGGACCTCCGGCCGGCGCAGCAGCAGCGCGGCCAGCCGCAGCAGGACCGACTCGCCGCCCGACACCTCGCCGATGGTGCGGTCCAACGCGATGTGGCCGAGGCCGAGTTCGCCGAGGGTGGCGAGCGCGCGCTCCTCGACGTCCCAGTCGTCGCCGATGGTCTCGAAGTGTTCGTCGGCGGCGTCACCGGCCTCGATGGCGTGCAGTGCGGCGCGCTGTGCGGCGATGCCGAGCGCCTCGTCGACGCGCAGAGTGGTGTCCAGCGTGACGTTCTGCGGCAGATGGCCGATCTCCCCGGCGACGCGTACGGCACCGTCGGTGGGGGTCAGCTCCCCGGCGATCAGTTTCAACAGGGTGGACTTCCCCGACCCGTTGGCGCCGACCAGTCCGGTGCGGCCGGGACCGAAGGCGGCGTCCAAGCCGTCGAGGACGACCGTGCCGTCCGGCCAGGCGAAGGACAGGGAGGTGCAGGTGAGGGATACAGACATGGGGCCTCGCGGTTGCTCGTGTACGGGAAGCGGGGGCAAACGCGTATCGAGACACCGCGGGACGGCAACCACTGAGGGTCCGGGAAGGCGTCAAAGGGAAAAGCCCTGTGCCCGGGACGGCTCGTATGCCGAGGTCGCACGCACGCAATGCACACCTGACGGGTGTGGCGCGGTGTCTCAGGACCTCAGACGAGCAACGTCCTTCTCCAATCGACGGCAACAGGATCGGTATCCACGGTAAGGGAGCGCATCGGGGCGGTCAACGGAATTAACGGGGCCCCTGCCGGGCAGGCGCGTACGTGTCGGATTTCTGCCGGACGCTGCTCACGCGCGGCTGGTTGAGTGGCCCGTATGACGAACCAGTCCTCCTCGCTGCGCGACAGTGCGCTCGCCTTCCGTGCCCTCCATGTGGCCGGCCGTCCGCTGGTCCTGCCGAACGCCTGGGACACCGCCAGCGCCCGGCTCGTGGAGGACGCCGGTGCCGCCGCGGTGGCCACCACCAGCGCTGGGCTCGCATGGGCCCTCGGCGTGGCCGACGGCGACCGCCTGGAGCGCGATCGGGCCCTCGCCGGCGTCGCCGCGATCTCCGCCGGGGTGCGCGTGCCGGTGACCGCGGACATCGAGAGCGGCTACGCCGCCGCCCCGGAGGGCGTCGCCGACACCGTGCGCGCGGTGCTCGAGGCGGGAGCCGTGGGCGTGAACATCGAGGACGCCGCGCACGGGGAGGGGCCTGGCCCGCTGCGACCGGTCGCCGAGCAGGCCGAGCGGATCGCCGCCGCCCGCGAGGCGGCCGACGCAGCCGGCGTTCCCCTGTTCGTCAACGCCCGCATCGACACGTTCCTGCGTGGCGCCGGTGGAGTGGACAGCACGCTGGAGCGGGCCGCCGCCTATCGCGCCGCCGGAGCCGACGGGATCTTCGTCCCCGGGGCCGTCGACCCGGAGACGATCAAGCTGCTGGCCGACGGCGTCGACCGGCCGCTGAACGTCATGGTGCATCCCGGAGCGCTGCCGGTCGCCGACCTCGCGGCCCTCGGCGTCGCCCGCGTCAGCGCCGGATCCGGTCTCGCTCAGGCCGCGCACGCCGCCGTCCGCCGCGCGGCACGGGAACTGCTCGGCGCCGGCACCTACGAGACGCTGTCCGGAGGGCTCGACTACGGCGAGCTGAACACGCTGCTGGGCCGGAGCGCCTAGCAGACCTGCGGACGCCGCCTAGCAGGCGTCCCGCATCAACTCCGCCAGGCCGTGGTCCAGGTCGAGCTGCAGGTGCTCCAGGCCCACCGGCACCAGCTCGCTCGTGGCCCGCAGGAAGCGCTGGATCTCGCCGGTGCGGACATGGACGACGGCCGTGCCCTCGGGGGCGTGGAACTCCAGGACCGTGCGGTCGAAGCCGTACGGCCGCACCCGGACGTCGCCGTGGCCCTCCGGGCCCTCCAGGCCGGCCGTGAGCAGCTCGCGGGAGAAGGTCCAGCAGACCTCCACGCCTTCCAGCGTGGCCGGCGCGGGGAAGGTCATCCGGACCGCGAACGGGTCCCGGCGGTCGTAGTGCAGCGTGGCGGGGATGTTCGGCATCCGGGGCGCGGCGGCGACGAGACGTGCCTGCACGGGCTGCTCGATGACGGTGGACAACGCCTTGCTCCCTTGTGACGGCTGGACGGCGGACGGACGGCGGGGCGGATGAGGCCGGTCACTTCAAGAGACGTGGGAACCGGCCGATCCGTGCACACTCAGAGCGAGTGACCTCTGTCACCGCCTTCATGCACGGTGCTGTCCGACTGCTTCCGGTGTGCCGGGAAGGTCACTTGTGGCGGGACGCGCTCTGGACGGCACCCGGGCGGTCGGCTAGCTTCGCCCGCCATGACGATCGCGAGGGCCATGAGGAGCAAGGGATCCGAGGGGCGCAACGGGTTCAAAGGGCCCAAGGCGGGCATGAGTCGCAGGACCGTCTCGGGAGCGGTGTGCGCCGCGGTGCTCGCCGCCCTGGCCGCCGCTCCGGCGCAGGCGCACGACGGCGCGCACCGCATGCCCCACTGGGTGCTCAAGAACACCGGTGCGCCCACCGTCCGCTTCCGCGGGCTGGCCGCCGTCGACCGGGACACCGCGTGGGCGGCCGGCAGCGCGGGGACCGTGCTGCGCACCACCGACGGCGGGGCGAGCTGGCGGAACGTCTCCCCGCCCGGCGCCGGCGAACTGCAGTTCCGGGACGTCGAGGCGTTCGACGCGCGCCGCGCCGTCGTCCTGGCGATCGGCGAGGGCGAGGCGTCCCGCGTGTACCGCACCGAGGACGGCGGCACGACCTGGACGGAGTCCTTCCGCAACACCGACCCGAAGGCCTTCTACGACTGCCTGGCCTTCTTCGACCACCGGCACGGCCTGGCGGTGAGCGACCCCGTCGACGGGCGGTTCCGCGCCCTGTCCACCAGCGACGGCGGCCGCTCCTGGACGGTGCTGCCCGCACGCGGCATGCCCGCCGCCCTGGACGGCGAGGCCGGCTTCGCGGCGAGCGGCCAGTGCCTGGTCACCTCCGGACCGAAGGACGTCTGGCTGGCCACCGGCGGAGCCGCCCACGCGCGCGTGTTGCACTCCGCCGACCGCGGCCTGACCTGGACGGCCACCGAGGCACCCGTCCCGGCCGGCGACCCGGCCCGCGGCGTCTTCGCGCTCGCCTTCCGCGACCGCGCCCACGGACTCGCCGTCGGCGGCGACTACCGCCCCGAGCAGCCCTCGCCGCTCGCGGCCGCGGTGACCGCCGACGGCGGCCGCACCTGGCGCCCGGCCGACCGCCCGCCGCCCGCCTACCGCTCCGGCGCCGCCTGGCTCGCGCACAGCCGCCGCGCCGCGCTCGCCGTCGGCCCCACCGGCACCGACCTGACGACGGACGGCGGGCGCACCTGGCGCACCGTCGACACCGGGTCGTACGACACCGTGGACTGCACGGCGGACCGGGCGTGTTGGGCCGCGGGCGAGCAGGGGCGCGTGGCCCGCATGGAGCCCTGAAACAGGCCCCGGGAGGCGGATTCGGGTGCAATGGGGGTACTCGGGGACCGCATCCGAAAGGAAGTGAACGCACATGCCACGCGGTTCCAGCCCCAAGCGGGAACGCCAGTACGAACACATCAAGGAGAGCGCCGAGGAGCGCGGCGCGAGCACCGGGCGCGCCAAGGAGATGGCCGCACGGACCGTCAACAAGGAACGCGCCCGCTCCGGCGAGTCCAAGACCGCCGGCCGCTCCTCCACCAAGGACATGTCGTCCGGCAAGCGGGGCGGCCAGCGGTCGGGCAAGGGCTCCCAGGGCAAGGGCTCCGAGGGCCAGACCTATGACCAGCTGTACGAGGAGGCCAAGCGCCGGGACATCTCCGGCCGTTCGAACATGAACAAGAGCGAGCTGCAGCGCGCCCTCGGCAAGTGAGCGGTACCGCTCAGCCGAGCGTCTCGCGGTGGCGCTCCAGCTCCGGCGCCGTCTTGGTGGCGATGAACTCGGTGATGCGGTACTCACAGACGCCCGCGGCGACGAAGGGGTCGCTCGCGGCGATCGCCTCTATCTGCGCGCGGTCCCCCGCGACGGCGATGATCACCCCGCCGTCGCGGGGTTCCTTGCGTCCGGAGGCCAGGACGCGGCCCTGGGCGTACAACTCGTCCAGCCAGACGACATGGTCCTTCAGGACGGCGTCGACGGCTTCGAGCGGGGCGGTGTAGATCAGCTCCATCACGAACATGATCGCGAGCCTACGCCGGGTCGCGGCGACATCGTAGGCTCATGGTCATCATGACGACCGTACGCGTTCCCGCGGGCTGGCCCGCGACCGAGGAAGAGGCCCGGGCGGTCCAGGACGGGCTGCGGGCCCGGGTGGTGCTCGACGAGCCGGGGCCGCAGCCGGGCACCGGGCACGTCACCGGCGTCGACGTGGCCTATGACGACGAGCGTGATGTCGTCGCCGCGGCGGCCGTCGTCCTGGACGCCGCGACCCTCGGTGTCGTCGCCGAGGCCACGGCCGTCGGCCAGGTCTCCTTCCCCTACGTGCCCGGGCTGCTCGCCTTCCGCGAGGTACCGACGGTGCTGGCCGCGCTCCACGCCCTGCCCTGTCCGCCGGGCCTGGTCGTCTGCGACGGCTACGGCCTCGCCCACCCCCGCCGTTTCGGGCTCGCCAGCCACCTCGGCGTGGTCACCGGGTTGCCCACCATCGGCGTCGCCAAGAACCCGTTCACCTTCGCCTACGACGAGCCGGACGCGCCCCGCGGCTCCTCCTCGCCGCTCCTGGCCGGCGAGGAGGAGGTCGGCCGGGCGCTGCGCACCCGCGACGGCGTCAAGCCGGTGTTCGTGTCCGTGGGTCACCGCGTGAGCCTCGCCGGCGCCTGCGCCCACACACTTGCGCTGACGCCGGCCTACCGGCTGCCGGAAACCACCCGCCGGGCCGACGCGCTGTGCCGCCGGGCGCTTCAGGAGGCGACGACCCGCCAGGCACCCACCTCCTTGTAGCCCGAGTCGTACACGGCCGACCCGTCGCCGGTCTGCAGCGGACAGTGGCGGACGTTGCCGGCCCAGTACCGCAGGATCCGGCTCAGCTCCCGCGCCTTGTCCTCGCTGCTCGCCGCCTCGTCCAGGGTGATGTCGAGAAGGAATCTCATACGTTCCATCGTTTCATTGACGCGCCCAGTGAGACTTTTGGCGACGGCGGCAAGGAGAGCCTGCACGGTGCCGGTGAAAGTCTCACGGCAGGGTGCATCTGAGTACGCGTACTGAGTACCCGTACGGATGTGCGGCGGGCAGGGCACCGGAAGGCTGACCCGCATGACGACACATCGCGCCGCCAAGCCCCTCAACGACCCCGCCCGGCCCGTCGAACGCGCCGTGAACGCCGCGCTCGCCCTCGCCGTGCTCGCCGGGCTCGGCTGGATCTGCGCGATGATCTACACGGTGGTGTCCTGGCCGCTGTAGCCGCGCCTGAGCCGGGCGGACCGCCGGACGCCGCCTCAGCGGCGCGCCGCGACCCGGAAGACGATTCCCGCCGCCCGCAGCCGCTCGGTGAGGGCCTCACCCATCGCCACCGCCGTGGTGACCTGGCCCGACGTCGGCGGCAGGTCGTCGAAGGACAGGGACAGGGCCGCCTCGGCGAAGATCTTCGCGGTCTCGCCGTAGCCGGGGTCGCCGCCCGACACCTCGGTGAAGACGCGCCGGCCGCCGCCTTCGCCGACGAAGCGCACGCGGAACCAGCTGCGGGCCCGCTTCTCGGCGTCCGGCCCCTCCCCGGGGCGGACCCGGTCCGACAACCAGCGGCGTGCCGACGGCACTTGGGCGGCGACGGCCACCGCGCCCACGGCCGCGATCCCGCCGGCCGCGACCGGCAGCCGGCGCACGGCCGCGTAGTGGCGGTAGCGGAAGTCGGGTCCGTAGCGGTCCAGGGACCGTGCCGACCGCTGGACGACCTGCGGGTCGATGGTCGGCAGCGGCAGCGCCCACGCGCCGATGTCGCGCGCGTAGTGCGGCACGCCGATCGGCGCGGTCGCCCGGCGCCCCACCAGCCGCGGCTCGTGCCGCGCGCGGTCCCGGGCCGCCGCCACCATCTGCCGTCCGCGCGCGAACTGGTTCAGCGCCGAGGCCAGCGTCCCGCCCGAGAAGGCCGCGTCGGCCGACACGAAGCCGTCCACGGTCAGCGGCACGTCCGGCGGCAGCTGCCCCACCGTGAACAGCACCCCCAGGTCGTGCGGTACGGAGTCGAAGCCGCACGCGTGCACGAGGCGCGCACCCGTCTCCCGCGCGCGTGCGTCGTGCCGGACGTACATCAGGTCCACGAACTCCGGCTCACCGGTGAGGTCGAGATAGTCCGCGCCGGTGTCCGCGCAGGCGGCGACGAGCTGCTCGCCGTAACGGATGTACGGCCCGACCGTGGACGCCACCACGCGCGCGTGCTCGGCGAGTTCCCGCAGGGACGCGGCGTCGGCGACGTCGGCCCGCAGCATCCCGATCCGCTCGCCGCCGGGCAGCCGCTCCCGCAGCCGCTCAAGTTTCGACGTGTCGCGTCCGGCCACCGCCCAGCGCAGGTCGGCGGGCGCGTGCGCGGCGAGGTACTCCGCGGTGAGCGTCCCGACGAAGCCGGTGGCTCCGAAGAGCACGATGTCGTACGGACGGTCCGTCCTGTTCAGCCTGCTCATGACACCCCTCGCCTTGTTCGGCCGCGCCGCTGTCGGTGGCCGAGGCTAGCGTGAGGAGTGCGTGAGCGGATGACGAGCCCGGAGGTGGCGGATGGCCGTGGCCGAAAGCGTCCGGAGAAAGTGGGAGAAAGTACGCGGGTTCGCCCTGTCCCTGCCGGGTGCGGCCGAGGAGTTCCCCTGGGGTGAGACGGTCGCCAAGGTGAACAAGAAGGTGTTCGCCTTCCTCGGCGTGGACGACGGCGGCCACCCCATGGCGGTGACCGTGAAACTCACGGACGAGGCGGCCCACGCCCATGCCCTGTCATCCCCGGGCGCCGAACCCGCCGGGTACGGCCTGGGCAGAGCGGGCTGGGTGCGCATCCCGCTCCAGGAGCCGGGCGCCCCGGCGGCCGAGCTGCTGTGCGACTGGGTGGAGGAGAGCTACCGCACCATCGCGCCCAGGCGGCTTGTCGCCGAACTGGACGCCGGGTGAGGCGGGCGGCGGATCGGAGGCCGATCGGCCGGCGGCGGCCCATAATTGGCTAAGCGCTTGCTCGCTCGGGTCTTGTGCCCGGTGGAACACGTTCTTAGCATCACTGGTGTTACATCGGTTGTGTCACAGCGAGGGGGCCTGGATGGCCACGGCACCGACGACGCCCGCGCAGGGGCCGCTGACCGGCGTGCGCGTGGTCGAGCTGGCCGGTATCGGCCCCGGTCCGTTCGCCGCCATGCTCCTGGCCGACCTCGGCGCCGACGTCGTCCGTGTCGACCGCCCCGGTGGCCCCGGCCTCGGCATCGACCCGGCGTACGACGTCACCAACCGCAACAAGCGCTCGGTGGTGGTCGACCTGAAGGACCCCGGCGGACCGCAGTGCGTCCTCGCCCTGGCCGCCCGCGCCGACCTCCTCATCGAGGGCTACCGTCCCGGCGTCGCCGAGCGCCTCGGCGTCGGCCCGGAGGCCTGCCACGCCCGCAACCCGAAACTGGTCTACGGCCGCATGACCGGCTGGGGCCAGGACGGCCCGCTCGCCGACCGCGCAGGTCACGACATCGGCTACATCGCCGTCACCGGCACCCTCGGCATGATCGGCGGCCCCGACCAGCCGCCCCCGCCCCCGGCCAACCTCCTCGGCGACTACGCGGGCGGCTCCCTCTACCTCGTCGTCGGCCTCCTCGCCGCGCTGCACCACGCGCGCGCGTGCGGCACCGGGCAGGTCGTCGACGCCGCGATCGTCGACGGCACCGCCCATCTGTCGGCGATGATCCACGGCATGCTCGCGGCCGGCAGCTGGCAGGACCGGCGCGGCGCCAACCTCCTCGACGGCGGCTGCCCCTTCTACGGCACCTACGAGACCGCCGACGGCCGGTACATGGCGGTGGGCGCGCTCGAGCCGCGGTTCTACGACGCGTTCACGGACCTGCTCGGCATCGACGGCGAGGTCCCGGCCCGGCACGAGGTCGCCCGCTGGGGCGAGCTGAGCGAGGCGGTCGCCGCCCGCTTCAAGGCCCGTACCCAGGACGAGTGGACGGCCGTCTTCGAGGGCTCCGACGCCTGCGTGGCGCCCGTGCTGTCGCTCCGCGAGGCCCCGCACCACCCCCACCTCGCCGCCCGCTCCACCTTCACCGACCACGGCGGCATCACCCAGCCCGCCCCGGCGCCGCGTTTCTCCGCGACCCCCGCCACCATCCGCAGCGGCCCGGCGCGACCCGGCGCCGACACCGCGGACGTGGCCCGCGACTGGGACGTACCCGAACTGCTGCCCCCGCCTTCCTCCCACCCTCAGCGAAAGGCCTCCTCGTGAGCACCGAAGCGTACGTGTACGACGCCATCCGCACCCCGCGCGGACGCGGCAAGGCAGGCGGCTCCCTGCACGGCACCAAGCCCGTCGACCTGGTCGTCGGCCTCATCCACGAGATCCGCGCCCGCTTCCCGGGCCTGGACCCGGCGGCGGTCGACGACATCGTGCTCGGCGTGGTCGGCCCGGTCGGCGACCAGGGCTCCGACATCGCACGGATCGCCGCGATCGCCGCCGGCCTGCCCGACACGGTCGCCGGCGTGCAGGAGAACCGCTTCTGCGCCTCCGGTCTGGAGGCGGTCAACCTGGCCGCCGCCAAGGTCCGTTCCGGCTGGGAGGACCTGGTCCTCGCGGGCGGAGTGGAGTCGATGTCCCGGGTGCCGATGGCCTCCGACGGCGGCGCCTGGTTCAACGACCCGATGACCAACCTCGCCACCAACTTCGTGCCGCAGGGCATCGGCGCCGACCTCATCGCCACCATCGAGGGCTTCACCCGCCGGGACGTCGACGAGTACGCGGCCCTGTCCCAGGAGCGCGCGGCCACCGCCTGGAAGGAAGGCCGCTTCGAGCGGTCCGTCGTACCCGTGAAGGACCGCAGCGGCCTCGTCGTCCTCGACCACGACGAGCACCCGCGCCCCGGCACCACCGCCGACTCCCTCGCCAAGCTCAAGCCGTCCTTCGCGGACATCGGCGAACTGGGCGGCTTCGACGCGGTCGCGCTGCAGAAGTACCACTGGGTGGAGCAGATCGACCACGTCCACCACGCGGGCAACTCCTCCGGCATCGTCGACGGCGCCTCCCTCGTCGCCATCGGCTCCAAGGAGGTCGGCGAGCGCTACGGCCTCACCCCGCGCGCCCGGATCGTCTCCGCCGCGGTCTCCGGGTCCGAGCCCACCATCATGCTCACCGGCCCCGCCCCCGCCACCCGCAAGGCCCTCGCCAAGGCCGGACTGACCATCGACGACATCGACCTCGTCGAGATCAACGAGGCGTTCGCGGCGGTCGTGCTGCGCTTCGTGAAGGACATGGGCCTGTCGCTGGACAAGGTCAACGTCAACGGCGGCGCCATCGCGCTCGGCCACCCGCTCGGCGCGACCGGCGCGATGATCCTCGGCACCCTCCTCGACGAACTGGAGCGCCAGGACAAGCGCTACGGCCTCGCCACCCTGTGCGTGGGCGGCGGCATGGGCATCGCCACCGTCGTCGAGCGCATCTGACCTTCCCACCGGATCACCACGGACCATCACGGAGCAGCTTCCATGAGCACTGAGCCCACCACCATCCGCTGGGAACAGGACGACACCGGTGTCGTCACCCTCGTCCTCGACGACCCCAACCAGTCCGCCAACACCATGAACCAGGCCTTCCGCGACTCGCTGGCCGCGGTCGCCGACCGCCTGGAGGCCGAGAAGGACTCGATCCGCGGCGTCATCGTCACCTCCGCCAAGAAGACCTTCTTCGCCGGCGGCGATCTGCGCGACCTCATCCGGGTCACCCCCGAGACCGCGCAGGACCTCCTCGACGGCGGCATGGCCATCAAGCGCAACCTGCGCCGCATCGAGACCCTCGGCAAGCCCGTCGTCGCCGCGATCAACGGCGCGGCCCTGGGCGGCGGTTACGAGATCGCGCTGGCCTGCCACCACCGCGTCGCCCTGGACGCCCCCGGCTCCAGGATCGGCTGCCCGGAGGTCACCCTCGGCCTGCTGCCCGGAGACGGCGGCGTCGTGCGCACCGTCCGGCTGCTCGGCATCACCGACGCCCTGCTGAAGGTCCTCCTCCAGGGCACCCAGTACAACCCGCGCCGCGCCCTCGACAACGGCCTGGTGGACGAGGTCGTCGACAGCCGCGAGGAGCTTCTCGCCCGGGCCCGCGCCTTCATCGACGCCCACCCCGAGTCCCAGCAGCCCTGGGACCGCCCCGGCTACCGCATCCCCGGCGGCACCCCGGCGAGCCCGAAGTTCGCCGCCAACCTGCCCGCCTTCCCGGCCAGCCTGCGCAAGCAGACGGGCGGCGCCCCCTACCCGGCGCCGCGCAACATCCTCGCCGCCGCCGTCGAGGGCGCCCAGGTCGACTTCGAGACCGCGCAGATCATCGAGGCCCGCTACTTCGTGGAGCTGGCCGCGGGCCAGACCTCGAAGAACATGATCCAGGCGTTCTTCTTCGACCTGCAGGCCGTCAACTCCGGCGCCAACCGCCCGAAGGGCGTCGAGCCGCGCACGGTCCGCAAGGTCGCCGTGCTCGGCGCCGGCATGATGGGCGCCGGCATCGCCTACTCCTGCGCCCGCGCCGGCATCGACGTCGTCCTCAAGGACGTCGCCCTGGAAGCCGCAGTCAAGGGCAAGGGCTACTCCGAGAAGCTGTGCGCCAAGGCCGTCGCCAAGGGCCGTACGACGCAGGAGAAGGCCGACGCGCTGCTCGCCCGCATCACGCCCACCGCCGATGCCGCCGACCTCGCGGGCTGCGACGCGGTCATCGAGGCCGTGTTCGAGGACACCGCGCTCAAGCACAAGGTGTTCCAGGAGATCGAGTCCGTCGTCGCGCCGGACGCGCTGCTGTGCTCGAACACGTCCACGCTGCCCATCACCACGCTCGCCGAAGGCGTCGAGCGGCAGACCGACTTCATCGGGCTGCACTTCTTCTCGCCGGTCGACAAGATGCCCCTGGTGGAGATCATCAAGGGCGAGCGCACCGGGGACGAGGCCCTCGCCCGCGCCTTCGACCTGGTGCGCCAGATCAACAAGACGCCGATCGTCGTCAACGACTCGCGCGGCTTCTTCACCTCCCGCGTCATCGGCCACTTCATCAACGAGGGCGTGGCCATGGTCGGCGAGGGCATCGAGCCCGCGTCGGTCGAGCAGGCCGCGGCCCAGGCCGGCTACCCGGCCAAGGTGCTCTCCCTGATGGACGACCTGACGCTGACCCTGCCCCGCAAGATCCGGAACGAGACGAAGCGGGCCGTGGAGGAGTCCGGCGGCACCTGGACGGCGCACCCGGCCGAGGCCGTCATCGACCGGATGGTCGACGAGTTCGGCCGCACCGGCCGCAGCGGCGGCGCCGGTTTCTACGAGTACGGCGAGGACGGCAAGCGGCTGCGCCTGTGGCCTGGCCTGCGCGAGCACTTCACGCAGGAGGAGCGCGAGATCCCCTTCCGCGACATGCAGGAGCGCATGCTGTTCTCCGAGGCGCTGGACACCGTCCGGTTGCTGGAGGAGGGGGTGCTGACCTCGGTCGCCGACGCCAACATCGGCTCGATCCTCGGCATCGGCTTCCCCGGCTGGACGGGCGGCGTGCTGCAGTACATCAACGGCTACGACGGCGGTCTGCCCGGCTTCGTGGCACGCGCGCGTGAGCTCGCCGAGCGCTACGGCGAGCGCTTCACGCCGCCGGCGCTGCTGGTGGAGAAGGCGGAGACGGGGGAGACGTTCACGGACGGGCGCTGAGCGGCCGGATCACTCATCGGCGCTGTCCAGCCACTCCCGCAGCTCATCCTTCAGCGACCGCTGGAAGGTCGTGAGCAGGGCCTGCACCACCAGTGGGTGCATATGGGCGGACAGTGACTTCACATCCTGCGGGCCGCGGTCGGCAACCGCGGCCCGCAGCAGTCCCGACAGTTCCCGCGCGGCCGCACGGGAGTGCTCGATCAGGGCGGTACGCGCGGTGAGGACCGTCTCCTGCGACAGCGGTACGTCCAGCAGCTCGACGCCGAGCCGCAGCAGCCCGGCGTCGACGCGGAACGCGTCCCCGTCCGGCACGGCCACGTCCATGGCCGTCAGCCGCCGCAGGTCTTCGTCGCCGAGCGCGCGGCCCGCCCGCCGCTCCAGCTCCTCGCGGCTCACCGACTCCACCGTGTCCGGCGCCCACGACGCCACCACCGCGCGGTGCAGGGCGAGGTCGCGGGCGCTCAGGTCGGCCGGGAGCTGCCGCAGATACCGCTCGATCGCCGCCAGCGTCATCCCCTGGCGCTGGAGCTCCTCGATCAGCGCCAGGCGCGCGAGATGACCGGCGCCGTAGCGGCCCACCCGGCGCGGGCCCAGCACGGGCGGCGGGAGCAGACCCTTGGTGCTGTAGAAACGGACCGTGCGTACGGTGACGCCCGCGCGGGCGGCCAGCTCGTCGATCGTGAGGGTCGGCTCCTCGGTCGTCGTCATGTGCAGCAGTATCACTGTCTCACCGGTGCTGTGACACCCGTCGTGCGAGGAGTGGCCGTTCATCCGCCCTGGTGAACGCGCCGTGAACCCCATGTGAGAAGAACCGCTCTGTGACATGGACCATCGCATGAGAAGTGATCTAGCTGGGAAGCTGCTGCCTTGGTCTGTGCCGTGAGGGGGTGGTGCGGGCCAAGCCACGTACGAGTCCCGAGGGCAACCCGCTCGGGCCGCACCAGAGAGTGGAACCACCCGTGAGCAAGGAAGCCGTGCACACGGCACAGGCCGCCGCCCACCCCGCGGCGACCGCAACGCCCGCGGACGCGGGCGACGCCGGTTACAGCAAGGACCTCAAGCACCGCCACGTCAACATGATCGCGATCGGCGGCGCGATCGGCACCGGCCTCTTCCTGGGCGCCGGTGGCCGACTGCACAACGCGGGCCCCGCCCTCGCGCTGGCCTACCTCGTCTGCGGCATCTTCGCCTTCTTCGTGGTGCGGGCGCTCGGCGAGCTGGTCCTCTACCGCCCCTCCTCCGGATCCTTCGTGTCGTACGCGCGCGAGTTCCTCGGCGAGAAGGGCGCATACGTCGCCGGCTGGATGTACTTCCTGAACTGGTCGACGACCGGTATCGCCGACATCACCGCGATCGCGCTGTACACGCACTACTGGAGCCTGTTCACGCCCATCCCGCAGTGGGTGCTGGCGCTGATCGCGCTCGCGGTGGTGCTCGCCGTGAACCTCATCTCCGTGAAGATCTTCGGCGAGATGGAGTTCTGGTTCTCGATCGTCAAGGTGGCCACGCTCGTCGCCTTCATGCTGATCGGCATCTTCCTGCTGGCCACGCAGCACGAGGTCGGCGGTCACACGCCCGGCCTCAGCATGGTCACCGACCATGGCGGCGTCTTCCCGCACGGCGTCATGCCGGTCGTCCTGGTCATGCAGGGCGTGATCTTCGCGTACGCGGCGCTGGAACTGGTCGGTGTCGCGGCCGGCGAGACCTCCGAGCCCGAGAAGGTCGTCCCGCGCGCGGTGAACTCGATCATGTGGCGGGTCGGTCTGTTCTACGTCGGTTCCGTCGTCCTGCTGGCGCTGCTGCTGCCGGGGTCGGTGTACTCCGGTGACCAGAGCCCCTTCGTGACCGTGCTGTCGAAGATCGGCGTGCCGGCGGCCGGCGACGTGATGAACCTCGTCGTCCTGACCGCGGCCATGTCCTCGCTGAACTCCGGCCTGTACTCCACCGGGCGCATCCTGCGCTCCATGGCGATGGCGGGCTCGGCGCCGAAGTTCACCCGCGTGATGAGCCGCACCCAGGTGCCGTACGGCGGCATCCTGCTGACCTGCGGCATCTGTGTGCTCGGCGTGGGCCTGAACTACCTGATGCCCAGCCAGGCCTTCGAGATCGTGCTGAATGTGGCCTCCCTCGGCATCATCAGCACCTGGGTGATCATCATGATCTGCCACCTGGTCTTCGTGCGCCGGGCCAAGGCGGGCCTGGTCACCCGGCCGCACTTCCGCCTGCCGGGCAGCCCCGTCACCGAGATCGCGACGGTGGCGTTCCTGCTGGCCTGCCTCGGCATGATGTGGAACGACCCCGAGGTCGGCCGCAAGACGCTGCTCCTGATCCCGCTGATCGCGGTGCTCCTGGTCGCAGGCTGGTTCGCCGTCCGCCGCCGCGTGGCCCAGAACGCGGAGCGCGAAGTCACGCAGTAGCAGCCCATGGCCACTGTCAGTGGCACCCCCTAGGGTGGCGTCATGTCGGAGATCACATATGTCCGGGGTGACGCCACCGCGCCGCCGGTCAAGGGCGTCAAGCTGATCGCCCACGTCTGCCGGTCACGGCAGAGCGCCGTGACGGTCCACGACCACGGGGAGGGGCAGTGAGCCGGGACCTCGACGTTCTCGTGCTGGGCGGGGCCGGGGTGGACACGATCGTCCAGGTGCCCGAGCTGCCGCTGCCCTATGCCGACAGTTACATGATCGACTCCGGCATCCGCACCCGCGCCGGACAGACCGGCGACTTCGTCTCGCTCGGCCTCGCCGCCCTGGGCCTCGCCGTCCACCATGTCGACCTGCTCGGCGACGACCCGGAGGGCGACCTGGTGCGCGCCCTGCACCGCGACCACGGCATCGCGCTGACCGCGGTCCCGCAGCCGGCCGGCACCAAACGCGCGGTGAACCTGGTCGGCCCGGACGGCCGCCGTCTGTCGCTGTACGACACCAGCCGCAGCCGCCCCGGCGACGGGCTGCCCGAGGACACCGTCCGCCGCCTCGCCGTCACCGCCCGGCACGCGCATGTGTGCATCACCCAGCCGTGCGCCGACGCCCTGCCGGTGCTGCGCGCGGCCGGCGTGACGATCTCCACCGACCTGCACGACTGGGACGGCGAGAACCCCTACCACGAGCAGTTCGCCTACGAGGCCGACATCGTCTTCCTGTCCGCCGCCGCGCTGAGGGACCCCGAGGGCACCCTGCGCCGCATCGCCGCCCGGGGCCGGGCCCGTCTCGCGGTCGCGACGGCCGGGGCGGAGGGCGCCCACCTGCTGGCCGACGGCGCCCTGACCCGCATACCGGTGGCGCCGCCGCCCGCACCGGTGGTGGACTCCAACGGTGCGGGCGATGCCTTCGCCGCCGGCTTCCTCTTCGGCTTCCTGACCGGCGAGCCGCCCCAGCGCTGCGCCTTCTACGGCGCACTGGCCGGCGCCCACGCCTGCACGGTCCCGGCGTCCCGCACGGCCGCCCTCGGCCGCGCCGAGCTCCTGGCCCGGGCGACCGAGGCGGAACCCGTCACCGGCTAGCCGACCCGGGGCCACAGCCCCGTCTCGGCCGGCAGGCCCGGCGTCGCACCCTCCGTGTCGGCCGGCAGGCCCGGAGTCGCACCCCCGCCGGTCGGCCGGGTCGGCGTCAGCCTCCGCGTCGGCCGGCAGGGCCTGCGTCATCCGCCCGCCGGCCCCCGCCTTTCGCTCAGTGCCCGTGCACCTCGTTCGTCGCCGCGATCTTCTTCCAGGACTTCGGCTGGGCGGCCGGGGCCGCCGAGGTCCGGGCGAAGGATTCCGCGCGGGCCGCCGGAGCGCTCGGCTTCACCGGCTGGTACAGCCAGGTGTCGAAGAGGGCCGCGAGCGGCTTGCCGGAGACCTGCTCGGCGTAGCGCTGGAAGTCGGCCACCGACGCGTTGCCGTACGCGTACCGCTGCGGCCAGCCCTTCAGGATCCTGAAGAACGCGTCGTCACCGATCTCGTTGCGCAGCGCCTGGATGGCCAGCGCGCCGCGGTCGTAGACCGCGATGTCGAACTGGTCGTCCGGACCCGGGTCGCCCGGCTTCACCGTCCAGAAGGGGTCGTCGGCCGGGTGCGAGGCGTAGGTGTAGTCCGCGAGTTCCTGCGCGGTGCCCTCACCCTCGTGCTCCGACCACAGCCACTGCGCGTACCGCGCGAAGCCCTCGTTGATCCAGATGTCCTTCCAGCTCCTGAGCGACACACTGTCGCCCCACCACTGGTGGGCCAGCTCGTGCACGACGACGGAGGTGTTCGCGCCGTTCGCGAACTGCCGCGGGCTGTAGTAGACGCGCGTCTGGGTCTCCAGCGCGTACCCGGTGGTCGTGTTGGGCACATAGCCGCCCGCCGACGAGAACGGGTACGGGCCGAAGTAGCCGCTCAGCCAGTCGACGAGCTCCCCGGTGCGCTCCACGCTCGCCCGGGCCGCGCCGTCGTTGTCGCCGAGGTCCTTGCTGTAGGCGTTGACGACCGGGACGCCGCCCTCGGAGGTGGACGTGGTGAGGTCGAACCTGCCCAGCGCCAAGGTGGCCAGATACGTCGCCTGCGGCTTGTTCTCGCGCCAGTTCCACCGGGTCCAGCCGAGCTTGGAACTCGTCGACTGCAGGGTGCCGTTGGACAGGGCCTGCGTCCCGTCGGGCACGAGTACCGACACGTCGTAGGTGGCCTTGTCCAGCGGATGGTCGTTGCTGGGGAACCACCACCAGGCCGCTTCCGGCTCGTTCGCCCCGATGCCGCCGTCCGGGGTGCGGTGCCAGCTCGTGAAGCCGTACGCCTTCTTCGACGACGGCACCCCGCTGTAGCGCACGACGACGGTGACCGCCGTCCCCTTCGGCAGCGGTGTCCTCGGCGTGATCACCAGCTCGTGCTCGCCCGACGCCGTGAAGGCCGCCTTGGCCCCGTTGACCCGGACCTCGCTCACATCCAGCAGGAAGTCCAGGTCGAACCGCGACAGATCCTGCGTGGTCCGCGCCAGGATCGTCGCCGTGCCCTCCAACTCGTCCGTGGCCGGCTGGTACTTCAGCCTCAGGTCGTAGTGGGAGACGTCGTATCCGCCGTTGCCGTAGGCCGGGTAGTAGGGGTCGCCGATGCCCGGGGCGCCGGGGGAGAAGCTCGCCGCCGATGCCGGGATCGCCAGCAGGACGGAGGCGGCGGCCAGTGCGCCCGGCGCGATGATTCTGCGGTGCACGAAAGCTCCAAGTCGTAGGGGACCGAAGTTCGTTCGAGCCTATTGAGTCCCTCCGCCCCCGGTCATGTCCATGGCCCCTCCTGTCACACGATCGCCATTCAGCCGTCATGACCGAAGCCGTTCCACACTCCTCACCGACTGCTCGCCCGACACGGCTCACCGGCCCCCGTCTGCGCTCTTCTGCACGGGAGTTGACCGATGTACCGTCCGCGCATGCCGAAACGCACCCGCTTCACGACCACAAGAACGCTCGTGACAGCCGCGGTCGCCGCCCTGGTGGCCGCTCTCCTCACCCCGGCCGCCGCGCACGCCACCCCGCGCGAGAGCCGGCCCGTCTACTCGTACGCGCACGCCATCCGCGAAGCCGTCTGGGTGGACACCGGACTCGACGGCGACGGCGACGGCCGCACCGACCGCGTCGCCGCGGACATCGTCCGGCCCCGCGAACCTGCCGCGCAGGGTCGCAAGGTGCCCGTCATCATGGACGCCAGCCCCTACTACTCCTGCTGCGGCCGCGGCAACGAGAGCCAGAAGAAGACCTACGACGCACACGGCGACATCGTCCGGATGCCGCTGTTCTACGACAACTACTTCGTTCCGCGCGGTTACGCCGTCGTCGGCGTCGACCTCGCCGGTACCAACCGCTCCGACGGCTGCGTCGACGTCGGCGGCCGCTCCGACGTCCTGTCCGCCAAGGCCGTGATCGACTGGCTGAACGGCCGCGCGAAGGCGTACACCTCCCGTACCGGCACCACCACCGTCACGGCCGGCTGGACCGACGGCCGCACCGGAATGATCGGCAAGAGCTGGGACGGCACCGTCGCCAACGGCGTCGCCGCGACCGGCGTCAAGGGCCTGAAGACCGTCGTCCCGATCAGCGCGATCTCCTCCTGGTACGACTACTACTTTCAGCAGGGCGCTCCGCTGTACGACTCCGGCCCCGAGTGGCTGTCCGACTACGTCGAGAGCCCCGACGCCCACGCCAAGTGCGCGGCCGTACAGCAGAAGTTGGTCGACGGCGCGCCCCGCAGCGGCGACTGGACGCCCCTGTGGACCGAGCGCGACTACGTGAAGGACGCGAAGAAAGTCCGCGCCAGCGTCTTCCTCGTGCACGGCATGCAGGACCTCAACGTGCGTACCAAGCACCTCGGCCAGTGGTGGGACGCCCTCGCGAAGAACGGCGTGAAGCGCAAGATCTGGCTCTCCCAGACCGGGCACGTCGACCCCTTCGACTTCCGCCGCGCCCCGTGGGTCGACACCCTGCACCGCTGGTTCGACCACGAA
The DNA here is from genome assembly GCF_040656475.1 of Streptomyces sp. NPDC049915. NCBI lineage: Bacteria > Bacillati > Actinomycetota > Actinomycetes > Kitasatosporales > Streptomycetaceae > Streptomyces > Streptomyces sp. NPDC049915. Next base: position 429,467 of record NZ_JBFAMH010000005.1, on the reverse strand, counting down.
CTCCTCGGCTACGACAACGGCATCGACCGCGAACCGATGGCCGACATCGAACGCCACCCCGACCAGTGGGTGACCTCACACAGCTGGCCCCCGAGCGGCATCCGGCTCACCACCCTGCGGCCCGCCCCCGGCACCGAGTCCGGCGTCGGCACCCTCGGTCTGCGCCCGGCCACCGGCACCGCGACCTTCACCGACGACCCGAAGCACAGCGAGACCGACTGGGCGGCCCAGATCGACCGGCCGACCCCCGACAAGGCCGGCTTCACCACCGCGCCGCTCATCCGCGACCTGCGTCTGTCCGGCTCCTCCAAGGTCACCGTCACCGCGACGCCGACCACCACCACGGCCCATCTGTCGGCGGTCCTCGTCGATGTCGGCCCGGCCACTGTCCGGGACTACGCCGACGCCGGCGAGGGCATCACCACCCTCACCGACCGCACCTGCTGGGGCGCGAGCACCGCGGGCGACAGTGCCTGCTTCAAGGAGACGCGGGCCAAGACCACCGACGTCGGCTACACCGTCGTCAGCCGCGGCTGGGCCGACCTCGGCACCTGGGCCCACCCCGGCAAGGGCGCGCCGCTCGTCCCGGGCCGGCCGTACACGATCACCGTCGACCTGGCGGCGACCGACCACGTCGTGCCCAAGGGCCACCGGCTGGCGCTGATCGTGGCCGGCACCGACAAGGACCTCATCGATCCGCCGTCCACCACCCCGACCCTCACCCTCGACCTGTCCCGGACCTCCGCCCGGCTCCCGCTGGCCGGCGGTGCCGGTGCCTTCGCCCGCGCCACGGCCGGAGCGGCCACCCCGGCCCAGCACCCGACGACGCTGAACGGCGTGCACGGGCCGCGCACCACCCCGCGCGTGCCCTGAACCCCACGAGAGCCGCCTCTCAGGAGGGGGCGGCCAACGCGGCCGCCTCCTCCGCACAACCCCACGCCACGGTGACGCCCGCGCCGCCGTGCCCGTAGTTGTGCACCACCACCCGCCCGTCCGGCCGCGGTGCGCGCTCCAGCCGGACCGCGTCCCGGGCGGGCCGCAGCCCCACCCGGTGTTCCAGGACGCGCGCCCCGGCCACCTCCGGCCGCAGCGCCGCACACCGCCGCACGATCGCCTCGGCCACGGCCGGGTCGGGTTCGGTGGACCAGTCGCCGTCCTGCGCTGTGCCGCCCAGCAGCAGACGGTCCGGGTGCGGCAGCAGATAGGCCAACTCGCCCTCGGCGGTGGTCGAGACGATCCAAGTGCGCACGCCGGGGTTCTCCACCACGACCAACTGCCCCCGCACCGGCCGCACCGCCGGATCGGGGACGAGCCGACGGGCGCCCAGACCCGTGCAGTTGACCACCACCGCGGCCGGCACCCGGTCCAGATCGGACACCGTGCGCTCCTCGACGATCCCGCCCGCCGCCGTGAACCGCCGCCGCAGCCACGGCAGATGCACCGCCATGTCGATCAGCGGCAGCCGCGTCCACACCCCCGACCCGGCGTACTCCTCCTGCACGGAGGCCCGCAGCCCCGGCAGCCGGGCGGCCGCCCACCCCGCGACCTCGTCCAGCTCCGTCTCGCCCAGCACCCCGTCGACCAGGCGCACGCCGGTCGCCTCCGGGCGCTCCGCCAGCTCCTCGTACACGTCCAGGGAGCGCAGCGCCCACGCCCGCGCCGAGGCCACCGGTTTGATGTGGTACGGCCACCACAGCGCACCGGCGACCCCCGATGTCGTCCGCTCCGCCGGGTCCCGCGTCCACACGCGCACCCGCCGGCCACGCTCGGCGAGCACCACGGCGGTGGTCAGCCCCACGACCCCGCCACCGACCACGATCACGTCGTCCCTGCGCTCACTCTCCACACCGGGACGGTAGCGGAATGCGTCATGCAGCACCTCGCCGTGCCGGGTGCGGCTGACGGCGTACCGCGTGGACCGGCCCTCGTCACACCCACGGGATCTGCGACGGCGTCCTCGAGACCGGCAGCCACCGCATCCCGCTGGACGCCCCGTTAGGATCGGCGCCCTGATGACTGCCACTCTCGTCGCCAAGAACCTCGCCGCCGGGCACGGCGACCGCTCGCTCTTCTCCGGGCTCGACCTCGTCGTCGCGCCCGGCGACGTGATCGGGCTGGTCGGTGCCAACGGCGCGGGCAAGTCCACGCTGCTGACCATGCTCGCCGGGCTCCTCCCGCCCGAGCAGGGCGAGCTGCGCCTGTCCCCGCCGACGGCCACCGTGGGCCACCTCCCGCAGGAACCGGAGCGGCGGCCGGGGGAGACGGTCCGGGAGTTCCTGGCCCGCCGCACCGGCGTCGCCGCCGCGCAGCGCGCCATGGACGAGGCCACGCAGGGGCTGGTCGACGGGGCGCCCGGCGCGGACGACGCGTACGCGGTGAGCCTGGAGCGCTGGCTCGCCCTCGGCGGCGCCGACCTCGACGAGCGCGCGGAGGAGGTCGCCGACTCCCTCGGTCTGGCCGTGGGCCTGGACCAGCCGATGACGTCGCTGTCCGGCGGCCAGGCGGCACGCGCCTCCCTCGCCTCACTCCTGCTGTCGCGCTACGACGTCTTCCTCCTCGACGAGCCCACCAACGACCTGGACCTGGACGGCCTGGAGCGTCTCGAACGCTTCGTGAGCGGGCTGCGCGCGGCCACGGTCGTCGTCAGCCACGACCGCGAGTTCCTCACCCGCACGGTCACCAAGGTGCTCGAACTCGACCTCGTCCAGCAGCGGATCAACCTCTACGGCGGCGGCTACGACGCCTACCTGGAGGAGCGCGAGGTGGCCCGCCGCCATGCCCGCGACGACTACGACGAGTACGCCGACAAGAAGTCCGCGCTGGAGGACCGGGCGCGCACCCAGCGCGCCTGGATGGACAAGGGGGTGAAGAACGCCCGGCGCAAGGCGGGCGACAACGACAAGATCGGCCGCAAGTTCCGCAGCGAGGCCAGCGAGAAGCAGGCCGCGAAGGCCCGCCAGACGCAGCGGCTGATCGAGCGCCTCGACGTCGTCGAGGAGCCGCGCAAGGAGTGGGAGCTGCGCATGGAGATCGCCTCCGCCCCGCGCTCCGGCGCGGTCGTGGCGACCCTGCGCGACGCCGAGGTCCGGCGCGGCGACTTCACCTTCGGCCCGGTCTCCCTGCAGATCGACTGGGCGGACCGGGTGGCGGTCACCGGTGCGAACGGCGCCGGCAAGTCCACGCTGCTCGGCGCCCTGCTCGGCCGTGTCCCCCTGGACGCCGGGCACGCCGCGCTCGGCTCGGGGGTGCTGGTCGGCGAGGTCGACCAGGCGCGGCGGCTGTTCCACGGCCCGGAGTCCCTGCTGGACGCGTTCTGCGCGGCCGTCCCCGACACCGAACCGGCCGAGGTCCGCACACTGCTCGCCAAGTTCGGCCTCAAGGCCGGCCATGTGATGCGCCCGGCGGCGACGCTCTCCCCGGGCGAGCGCACCCGGGCCGCCCTGGCGCTGCTGCAGGGCCGGGGCGTCAACCTCCTCGTCCTCGACGAGCCGACCAACCACCTCGACCTGCCGGCCATCGAGCAACTGGAATCCGCGCTCGACGCCTACGAGGGCACCCTGCTCCTGGTCACCCACGACCGCCGCATGCTGGACGCCGTCCACGTCACCCGCCGCCTGGAGGTCGCGGACGGCAAGGTCATCGAACGCTAGGGGGCGTCTCCGTCGTACAGGCCGGCCGCCTCCTTCGCCGCCCGCTCCACGCGGGCCACGTGCCCGGGGTCGTGCGGTGCCACGTTGGCGCCGCCCGCCCGCTGGCCCGCGGTGCCGTCGATCAGCTCCCGGACGATGTCGGCGTGCCCGGCGTGCCGGTGCGTCTCGCCGATCATGTGCGTGAGCACCCGGTGCAGGGTCAGTTCGACGCCGGGGCCGCCGGGCAGTCGGCCCACCGCGTCCAGCGGCAGCGCCTCGATCGTGGCGTCCGCGTGCGCCCACGCCCGCCGGTACCCGGCGACGATCCGTGCGCGGGGCTCCTCGGGCCGGGCCCACAGGTCAGCGTCCGGTTCGGCGTCGCCCGCGATCCACAGTGCCGGCCCGTCGAAGGGCCGCCCGAAGGTCGCGCCGAAGTACAGTGCCTCGGCGCCGGTCAGGTGCTTCACCAGGCCCAGCAGATTGGTGCCGGTCGGAGTCAGCGGACGGCGCACGTCGTACTCCGGAAGTCCCTCCAGCTTCCAGAGCATGACCTCGCGGGCGTCCTGGAGGCAGCGGCGCAGGTCTTCCTTGGGTTCGGTCGCGGTCATGCGGCCAGTCTGCCGACGCGACGATCTTCCCTCACCCTGTTATTCCGCCGCGATCCGTGTCGCCAGCTGCGGATAGTGGACGACGAACCCGTCCGCGTCGATCTCCAGGTCGCTGCGGAAGGAGCCGGAGGCGTAGCGGACGCGGCCGCCTCCGCCGGACAGGCGGGCGAGATGGGTGTAGGTCTGCCGGGACGGGCGTACCACCAGGCCCGGCACCGACACCCAGGCCATCAGGAACTCCTGCTCGCCCACCGCCCGGTGCAGCGCGTGGCGCAGCAGCGGCATGGTGTTGGTGAGCGGGCTGAGCCCGAGGTCGCAGTCGAGGGCGCCGGTCAGCGGGGGCAGGGGTTCCCCGTCGGCGCTCCAGCCGCCGCGGCCGTCGTGGCGCAGCTCCAGGGTGCGGGTGCGGGCGGCGGTCTCCGCGGTCACCCGCAGCCGCCGCGTGACGAAGTCCTCCGCGGTTTCCAGCTCGTAGGAGATCCAGTACGGCTCCGGCGTGGTGCCGACCGCCCGCCCCCGGGCGTGCAGGGCGCCCTGGCCGCAGTCGACCCACGCGGTCTCGTACCCACCGCTCGCCGGCACGTCCCAGGTGAGCACACGCGAAGTGGTCATACGGCCACTGTACGAGCGCGCCCGGCTCCGCCCCTGCCGGAGCGGAACCGGGCGCCCCGAAACGGCCTAGCGGCGGCCCTTCTTGTCGCCGCCCAGCAGCCCCGCGCGACGCAGCGCGTCGGCCATGGCGCTGTTCGCCGGAGCCGCGGCCGGAGCCTGACGGCCACCGCCGCCGCCCCCGGCACCACCGCCGCCCCCGCCCCCGCGGCCCTGACGCTGCTGCGGCGGGCGTCCGCCGCGCTGCCGGCCGCCGCCGGGAGAGGCGGACTTCTCCTGGGGGGCAGCCTCGTCGTCGAGACGCAGGGTCAGCGAGATCCGCTTGCGCGGGATGTCGACCTCGAGGACCTTCACCTTCACGATGTCGCCGGGCTTGACGACGTCGCGCGGGTCCTTGACGAACGTCTTCGACATCGCGGAGACGTGCACCAGCCCGTCCTGGTGGACACCGACGTCGACGAAGGCACCGAAGGCGGCCACGTTGGTGACGACGCCCTCGAGGATCATCCCGGAGGCGAGGTCGGAGATCTTCTCGACGCCCTCCTTGAAGGTGGCCGTCTTGAAGGCGGGCCGCGGGTCGCGGCCGGGCTTCTCGAGCTCCTTGAGGATGTCGGTGACGGTCGGCAGACCGAACGTGTCGTCGACGAACTCCTGCGGCCGCAGCGAGCGCAGCACCGCGGTGTTGCCGATCAGGGAGGCGACCTCCTGCCCGGTGTTCTTCACCATGCGGCGCACCACCGGGTAGGCCTCGGGGTGCACGCTGGAGGCGTCCAGCGGGTCGGTGCCCCCGCGGATGCGCAGGAAGCCGGCGCACTGCTCGTACGCCTTCGGGCCGAGCCGCGGCACCTTCTTCAGCTGCGCGCGGGAGGTGAAGGGGCCGTTGGCGTCACGGTGCGCCACGATGTTCTCGGCGAGCCCTGAGGTGATGCCGGAGACGCGGGCCAGCAGGGGCGCGGACGCGGTGTTGACGTCGACACCGACGCCGTTCACACAGTCCTCCACGACCGCGTCCAGCGAGCGGGACAGCTTCACCTCGGACAGGTCGTGCTGGTACTGGCCGACGCCGATCGACTTCGGGTCGATCTTCACCAGCTCGGCCAGCGGGTCCTGCAGCCGGCGCGCGATGGACACCGCGCCGCGCAGCGACACGTCCATGTCGGGCAGCTCCTGCGAGGCGAACGCCGACGCCGAGTACACCGAGGCGCCGGCCTCCGACACCATCACCTTGGTGAGGTTCAGCTCCGGGTGCTTGGTGATCAGCTCACCGGCGAGCTTGTCGGTCTCGCGGGAGGCGGTGCCGTTGCCGATGGCGATCAGCTCGACCGCGTGCTCCTTGGCGAGCCGGGCCAGCTTGGCGATCGCCTCGTCCCACCGGTTCGCCGGGACGTGCGGATGGATGACGTCCGTCGCGACGACCTTGCCGGTGGCGTCGACGACGGCGACCTTGACGCCCGTACGGAAACCGGGGTCGAGACCGAGCGTCGCGCGCGTGCCCGCGGGGGCGGCGAGCAGCAGGTCCCGCAGGTTGGCGGCGAAGACGCCCACGGCGTCGTCCTCGGCGGCCGTGCGCAGCCGCAGCCGCAGGTCGATGCCCAGGTGGACGAGGATGCGGGTGCGCCAGGCCCAGCGGACGGTGTCCTTCAGCCACTTGTCACCCGGCCGCCCGCGGTCGGAGATCCCGAACTTCGCGGCGACGATGCCCTCGTACGACGACGGGCCGTCCGTGGGCTCCTCCGGCTCCAGGACGAGGTCGAGGACCTCTTCCTTCTCGCCGCGCAGCATCGCCAGGACGCGGTGCGAGGGCAGCTCGGTGAACGGCTCGGCGAAGTCGAAGTAGTCGGCGAACTTGGCGCCCGCCTCCTCCTTGCCCTCGCGCACCTTCGCGGTCAGCCGGCCCCGTACCCACATGCGCTCGCGCAGCTCGCCGATCAGGTCGGCGTCCTCGGAGAACCGCTCGGTGAGGATCGCGCGGGCGCCGTCCAGGGCCGCCTGCGGGTCGGCGACGCCCTTGTCGGCGTCGACGAAGGCCGCGGCCGCCGCGAGCGGGTCGACGGACGGGTCGCCGAGCAGTCCCTCGGCCAGCGGCTCGAGACCCGCCTCGCGGGCGATCTGCGCCTTGGTGCGCCGCTTGGGCTTGTACGGGAGGTAGATGTCCTCCAGCCGCGCCTTGGTCTCGGCGCCGCGGATCCGCGCCTCCAGCTCGTCGGTGAGCTTGCCCTGCTCGCGCACCGACTCCAGGATCGCCGTCCGGCGCTCCTCCAGCTCGCGCAGATAGCGCAGCCGCTCCTCGATCGTGCGCAGCTGCGCATCGTCGAGCATCTCGGTCGCTTCCTTGCGGTAGCGCGCGACGAAGGGCACCGTCGAACCGCCGTCGAGCAACTCCACGGCGGCCTTGACCTGCCGCTCCCGTACGCCGAGCTCCTCGGCGATCCTGCCTTCGATGGACCCTACTTCGATGGATCCGGGTGTCGTCACGATCCCGTACCGCCTTCTCCACATCGGGTTGCGCGGCAATTGTGGCAGGCGGCACCGACAACGGGGATCAGGGCGTGCCCCCGGCGGGGCGGGAACGCGGACGGCGGGGCGGCCGGGGCGGCTGGGGCGGGAGGGCGGTGGTCAGCGTGTCACCGGCCCGCCCCGCCCCCTGGGCTCAGGCCCCATGTCCTCGGGCCGTGCTCGAGGCGCCGCCGAACAGGCGGGCCACCGCGCGGAACGGCAGGGTCACCACCGTGGCCACCGCCGAGCCGGTCTGGCGCAGAACGTCTGCGATCGCACGCAACACGTGGATCCCCTTTGTTCGTCCGGGTTGCTGTCCCGGACCGGGTACCGCGCCGCTGTGCTCCCATGCCCGGGCCGGCGGCTCGGCACTCGCCGGACCAGGGGCTCAGCCCTTGCCGACCAGGTCCGCCGGGAAGGCCCCCGCGAGGGCGGCGGTGCGGGCGAAGGTGCCGGCGAGGTCCGTGAGCCGCGCGACGTCCTCCGCGCCCAGGTGCTCGTACGGCGCCCGGTCCAGCCGGTCCGTCTGCTCCTCGATGTCCGCGCGCAGCGCCACGCCCTGCTCGGTCAGTTCCCCCGACGCGTCGAGCAGACCGCGCTCGCGCAGCCGCGCCCGGGCCGCGTCCCAGTCCGCGCGCGTCCAGCCGCGTGTGGTGAACACCCAGGCCGGGGTCATGCCTTTGCCCGTCGCGGTGTGCGTCACCAGGGCCTCGAGACCGTCCAGCTCGGCCGCCAGCAGTACGGCGAGGTGCCCGTCGCCCCGGTGCTCGCGCAGCAGCGTCGCCGCCTGCCAGAACGCCAGGTGCGGCTCCTCGGGCACCGGCAGGTCGGCGTGGGCGGAGTACAGCGGCCGCCCGGGGCGGGAACAGGCCTGCGCGGCCCGCAGCGCCAGCCGTGCCGCCTCGGCCATCTCCTTTGACGCGATCGCCTCCTCGCCCAGCAGGCGGCGCAGCGATCCGTCGACGGCACGCGTGCGTGCCGCGAGCACATCGGCCGGCGCGGCCGTCGCCCACACCGCGGGCACGTGCTCGGCGACCAGGCCGTACCGGTAGTTGTAGAAGGCCGCGGCGACGGTGCCGGCGCCCACCGGCCCGAGCGCCGCCGACCGGACGGCGAAGTTGACCGCGCGGGGGTGCGTGATCCCCAGCGCGCCGAGTTCCTTGCCCAGTTCGGGCGCGAAGTAGTGCATGGCGTGCAGCGTGTTGAGCGCGTTGTGGCAGCGGCGGCCGGCGCGAGGACGGCGGTAGTCATGCGCGCACGTTACCGACCGGTCGGTATCTCCTCCAGTCCCCGGACCTCACTCACCGCCCGCGATGGCAGAAAAGGTGGGAAATTCGTCGTTGCCGCCATCACGCGGCTCCCGAAGAATCGTCGGCATGGCGCAGCGAACCGTTCTCTTCGTGCTCTTCGACGGCGTGCAGAGCCTCGACGTCACCGGCCCCCTGGAGGTCTTCACCGGCGCGGAGAAACAGACCCCGGGCAGCTACCGCCTGCGTACGGCCTCCCCGGGGCGCGCCCCCGTGCGCACCTCCAGCGGCCTGCTCCTCGTACCGGACGAGGCGCTGGAGGACACGCCCGACCCGCACACCCTGCTCGTCCCCGGCGGGCAGGGCACCCGCAGCCCCGACCCGCACCTGGTCGACTGGCTGCGCCGGCACGGACCGCGTGCGCAGCGGGTGGTCTCGGTGTGCACCGGCGCGATCCTGCTCGCCCGGGCGGGACTGCTGGACGGCCGGCGCGCCACCACGCACTGGGCATACTGCGACAAGCTCGCCCGGGACCACCCCGCCGTCCAGGTCGACCCCGACCCCATCTACGTCCGCGACGGACACGTGAGCACGTCCGCCGGCGTCACCTCCGGCATCGACCTCTCGCTCGCCCTGGTCGAGGAGGACCTCGGCCGGGACGCGGCGCTCACCATCGCCCGCCACCTGGTCGTCTTCCTGCGCAGGCCCGGCAACCAGGCGCAGTTCAGCGCCCAGCTCGCCGCGCAGACCGCCTCCCGCGAGCCGCTGCGTGAAGTCCAGCAGTGGATCACCGAACACCCGGACGACGACCTCGGCGTGGAGGCGCTCGCGGCGCGCGCCCGGCTCTCGCCGCGTCACTTCACGCGCGCGTTCCGGGCCGAGACCGGCACGACACCCGGCCGGTACGTCGACCGGGTCCGCCTGGAACACGCCCGCCGCTTGCTGGAGGACACCGGCGACGGCGTGGAGGAGGTCGCCCGGGCCAGCGGCTACGGCACCCCGGAGGCCATGCGACGCGCCTTCGTCAAGGCCCTCGGCGCCTCCCCGGCGGAGTACCGCCGCCGCTTCCGCCCCGCCCCCACCCGTTGAGAGGGACCCTCATGCAGATCGCCATGGTCGTCTACGACCGCTTCACCGCCCTCGACGTCGTCGGGCCCTACGAGATCCTCAGCCGCCTGCCGGACGCGCACGTCGACTTCGTCGCCGAGGAACCGGGCGCCGTCCGCACCGACACCGGATTCCTCGCCGTCACCGCCGACCGGGCCCTGCGGGAGGTGCCCAGCCCCGACATCGTGGTGTTGGCGGGCGGCCCCGGCACCTTCGCGCAGGCGGAGAACGAGGCCCTGGCCGAGTGGCTGCGCACGGCCGACGCGACGAGCACCTGGACGACCTCCGTGTGCTCCGGGTCGCTGCTGGTGGGCGCCGCCGGCCTGCTGCGCGGCCGGCGCGCCACGAGCCACTGGGCCGCGCTGGACCTGCTGCGGCAGTACGGCGCCGAGCCCACCGGGCAGCGGGTGGTCTTCGACGGCAAGTACGTCACCGCCGCCGGGGTCTCCTCCGGCATCGACATGGCGCTCGCCCTGGTCGGCCGGATCGCCGGCGACGAGCACGCCCAGGCAGTGCAACTGCTGACCGAGTACGACCCGCAGCCGCCCTACGACGCGGGGTCGCCCGAGAAGGCGCCCGCGCACCTCGTCGAGGAGTTCCGCACCGCGAGCCGGTTCAGTCTGACGTAGTCCAGGTGAAGCGCGGCGCGCGGCGCTCCAGGAACGCGGCGACGCCCTCCGTGGTGTCGCCGCTGCCGCGCGCCTGCCGCGCCCAGTGGTCCTCGCGGTCGGTGCGGCCGTTCGCGAACTCCTTGGCGGCGGCCTGCGTGAGCTGCGAGCGGGCGGCCAGGACGCGGGTGAACTCGGCGACCCGCTTGTCCAGTTCCCCCTCGGGCAGCAGTTCGTCGACCAGGCCGGTGCGCAGGGCCCGTTCGGCGTCGATCAACTCACCGGAGAACAGCAGGTACTTCGTGGTCGCCGGGCCGACCAGCGCGGTCAGCCGGCGGGTGGCGGAGGCCGGGTAGACGATCCCGAGCTTCGCTGGGGTCACCCCGAACAGCGCTCCCTGCTCCGCGAACCGCAGATCGCAGGCCGCCGCCAGCTGGGCGCCGCCGCCCACGCAGTGGCCCCGCACCGCGGCCAGCGTCGGCTTGGGAAACGCGGCCAGGGCCTCCTCGGCGAGTACCGCCAGGCGCTGGGCCTCCTCGGGGGAGCCCTGGAGCGTGGAGATGTCGGCGCCCGCGCAGAAGGTGCCGCCCTCGCCGGTCAGCACCAGGACGCGCACGTCCGGATCGGCGGCCAGGGTGTCCAGCAGCGGCGGCAGCGCCTGCCACATCGCCGCCGTCATGGCGTTGCGCTTGGCCGGATGGCGGATGACGACGGTGGCGACCGCGTCGGTGACGCTGTGCAGCAGCTCGGGCTCCATGGGCCGGATGCTATCGGCGCCGCCGGACCCCCGGGCGGCGCCGGGAGTGAGACCGCCCACCGACGGAAGGTGAAACGTCCCACGCTGGGCGAAGACGACCGGGGGACGGCCGACGCCGGACCGGACGCAACGGTTCCCACCGAACCCGTACAACCCGAAGAGTTCCGGAAGGCGGCACGACGTCGACACGAGCAGTCCCACATCTGACCGTGTCATACGCCAACGGTCACGAACGCTCGATATGTGCCTACTTCTGGTCAGGTGTGCGGAGGGGAGCGACGCGTTCTCAACACTCGACGTGTGGTGACAATCGAGCGCAAGGGTGGCGACCGGACGATGGACGATCAAGGGCGCGGGTCCGCCCCACGCCCCGCGGGCGGCGCGGAGGCCCCCGCCGACCCGGCGAGACGGGGCCCGCTGCCGTACGAGGGCGTGTGGCGGTTCACCGCCCCCGCTGTCGACGCCTCCGTACCGCAGGCCCGGCACGCCGTGCGGGACCTGCTGTACCGCCAGGGCGTCCCGGTCTCCTCCGACCTGCTGCAGGGACTGCTGCTGATCGTCTCGGAGCTGGTGACCAACGCCGTCCGGCACGCGGCGCTGCTGTCGCCGATGCTCGCCGTGGAGGTGGCGGTCGGCGCCGAATGGGTGCGGGTGTCCGTGGAGGACAACCACCCTTACCGCCCCACCGCCCTGGAGGCCGACCACGGGCAGCTCGGCGGGCGCGGGCTGCTGCTGGTCCGCGAGATCACGCGCGAGGCGGGAGGGGTGTGCGAAGTGGAGCACACCGCGAGCGGCGGCAAGGTGATCTGGGCGGCCCTGCCGCTCGCGCCCGCGCGCGTGCCGTAACGTGCCTCGACCGGCCCGGCGGCCTGCGCCCACCGGACCGGGGCGGCGCTCACCAGCCCGCGCCCGGGCCCGTCAGCTCCCTGATCGCCGGGCGCGCCGCGTCCAGGACGGTCATGAACCAAGCGGAGAACGTGTCCCGCGCGTGGCGCTCGGCCAGCTCGGCGGCGGTCACGAAGGCCGTCGCGCCGACCTCCTCCGGGTCCGGACGCAGCGCGGACTGCACGAGCCCGACGAACAAGTGGTTGTACTCCTGCTCCACCAGGCCCGATGCCGGGTCCGGGTGGTTGTAGCGCACCGTGCCGGCCTCGGCGAGCAGTGACGGGGACACGCCGAGCTCCTCGTGGGTGCGCCGGGCGGCGGCGGCGAAGGGCGCCTCACCGGGGTAGGGGTGGCCGCAGCAGGTGTTCGACCAGACGCCCGGGGAGTGGTACTTGCCCAGCGCCCGCTGCTGGAGCAGCAGCCGGCCGGTCTCGTCGAAGAGGAACACGGAGAACGCCCGGTGCAGCTGCCCGGGAGCCTGATGGGCGGCGAGCTTTTCCTCGGTGCCGATCGTCACGCCGTTCTCGTCGACCAGTTCCAGCAAAATCGCGTCCGCGGCGCCGTTCGACGACGAGGTGCGCGTCGCAGTGGCAGGTGTGATCGGCATACCCATCCTTCGCATCGTCCTACGGCCCCAGTCTGCCGTACGCATCCGGCACTCCCGGCGCTTGGCGGCGCGCCCGCATGTCCCGCGCCGACGCGGACCGCGGCCGTGGCCGTCCGGTCACCGGAAGGGGGCCCGGTGGTTGATGTTGCCCGGGGCGACGACTGCGGAACCGTCCTTTCCGGGTGAGCGGGAGGTGACGGCGGGGGCGCTCAGTGGCACAGATGCGCTTCGTGCTCCGCGTGGCCGCCCGGCTCCAGCTGGAAGGTGCAGTGCTCGACGTCGAAGTGGCCGCCGAGGCACTCCTGCAGCTCGTGCAGCATCTTCTCGTGGCCGATCGCGCTGAGGACCTCGGTGCTGACCACGACGTGCGCGGACAGCACCGGCAGGCCGGAGGTGATCGTCCAGGCGTGCAGGTCATGGACGTCCTCCACGCCGTCCAGGGCCAGGATGTGCATCCGCACCTCCGCCATGTCCACGCCCTTCGGCGCCGACTCCAGCAGCACGTCCAGGGTCTCGCGCAGCAGCTTGACGGTCCGCGGGACGATCATCACGGCGATGACCAGGGAGGCGATCGGGTCGGCGGCCTGCCAGCCGGTGAGCAGGATCACGCCCGCGGCGATGATCACCGCGACCGAGCCGAGCGCGTCCGCTGCGACCTCGAGGAAGGCGCCACGCACGTTGAGGCTCTCCGCCTGGCCGCGCATCAGCAGCACGAGCGAGACGCTGTTGGCGACGAGGCCGACCAGACCGAAGACGATGGTCAGGCCGCCCTCGGTGGCGGCGGGGGTGACGAAGCGCTGGATCGCCTCGATGAGCACGTAGCCGCCCACGCCGAGCAACAGCAGACAGTTGGCGAGCGCGGCGAGGATCTCGGCGCGGGCCAGGCCGAAGGTGCGGCGCTCGCTCGGCGGACGGTTCGCGAAGTGGATCGCCAGCAGGGCCATGCCGAGCCCGAGGGCGTCGGTGGCCATGTGCGCGGCGTCGGCGACCAGCGCGAGGGAGTCGGCCAGCAGGCCGCCGACGATCTCGACCACCATCACGGTGAGCGTGATCCCCAGCGCGGCGCGCAGCCGCCCGCGGTACGCCGCGGTGGCCGTCCCGGCGGTGTGCGCATGCCCGCCGTGACCGTGCGCGTGGTCGTGCCCAGCCCCCATGAAACTCCTCCTGTTGAACGCCCGGGCCCCCAGTCAACTACGGGTGGGGGGTATCGGGCAACGCGGCATTGAACACCGTTGTCATGTGCCCTGACCTGCACAAACGAACCCCAGGTCAGGACGTTGCGGGCTGCTCCGCCGGGGGAGCGGGCTGCGGGCGCCGGGGGTGTCGAGCCCGGCGGGGGAGGGACCGGGTCAGGGTGGTGGGGGCGGCTCTGTAGGGGGGAGGGCTGCGGCGGGCTGGGGGCCGCGCGAGCCCGGCGGGGGGAGGGACCAGGGCAGGGCGTTGCGGGTTGCTCCGCCGGGGGCGGGTTGCGGCGCGCACCGGTGGCCGCGCGAGCCCGGCGGGCCAGGGGCGGTCGGGGATCGGGTGAGGTGGGCGACGCGCGGGCCGGGCTCCGCGGTCCGCGTCGGGGGGCGGGCCGGTGGGGAGAGGGACGGTGGCCGGCGCCGATTGCTCGGCCAGCGAGACACCGGGCCGCCAGACCCAGCCCCACCGCCCCGGGAGCGGACGGCATGGTCCTCGGCACGCGGGCCCCCACGGCCCTGGCCTGCCGCCCGCCGCCTGGCGCGTGGCTCCCGCCCCGCCGGGCAGGCGCCCCGTGGTCCCGGCCCGCCACCCGGTGTGCGGCTTCCGCCCCCTGCATGCCGCCGAGCGGCCTCGCCCTGCCATCAGGCGGGCGGTTCCGCCCACAGTGCATGGGGTCCTGTGGACCCGGGGCCGCCGCCCGGGGCCGCGCCCGGTGCGGCTTACGCCCCGCCCTGCATCCCGCCGGGCGGCCCCGCCCTGCATCCCGCCGGGCGGCCTCGCCCTGCCATCAGGCGGGCGGTTCCGGCTCCGCCGTGCATGCGGTCCCGTGGGCCTGGGACCGCCGCCTGGTGCTGCTCCCGGCCTGCCCTGCACGCCGCCGGACCGGCCTCTTCCGCCACCCGGCGTGTGCCTCGCGCCCCCCCCGCTACGGGGTCCCGCCTCTTGGCGCCGCGCGAGGCCCGCTCCACCTCGGCCCCCCGTGTCCATCGCCGAGATACAGGAGACGAGGCCCTGCCCAGGCCCCGGCTCAGGCGCCCGGCCCAGGCTCCGGCCCGCTCCCGGCCAGCTGCCACGCCGGTCTCCCGGGCAGCCGCCACGCCGGACAGGGACACAGCGCCCCCGAGAGCCCCGCAGAGCCGCCCGCCGGTATGTCCCCCGATGCGGCCTCTGTCGGGGGCGGTTTGTGGGGTGGGGGTGTGATCACCGATGATGACCGCGGCAAAGGGCGGTGCAGTCCGCGTCGAGCAGGTGTTTAACGGGCGGTGAACACGCGCTTCGCGGCATCCGATAGCCTCTGCCGACATGCCGCCCGCCTGGTGCAGCCAGCGGCGCCCCCCCACCATGCACACGACCGGCGCCCGACGCGCCGGTGTCCAGGGAGTGAGTTCGGTTGCCGACCGCCATCCTCACCGGCCAGCCGGTCCCCGGAGCGTCGATCGAGGACGACCTGCGGGCGCTGGGCTTCGAGGTGCGACTCGCCGCCGACGCCGCCGACGCCGAGTCCCTGCTCGCCGCGGTCCCCGGTGACCAGCGCGTCGCCGTCGTCGACACCCGTTTCGTCGGCCACCTGCACGCCCTGCGCCTCGGCCTGACCGACCCCCGCTTCCCGCTCGCCGCGATCCCCGGTGCCGTCACCGCCCGGCCCACCGGCCGCCAGGCCCTCACTCGGGCGATGGCCCGGGAGACCTCCGCGTCCGGCGACACCCAGGGCACCACCCACACCGCCGTCGCCGGTCTCGCCGACCGCGTCACCGCCGCCCTCGACGCCGAGGGCACCGACGTCCACCGCCCCGCGCTCGGCAGCCTCGTCGCGGCCGTACCGGACGACCCGCAGGCCCGTAACGAGGCCCGGCAGGCCGTCGCCGCCGTCGACGAGGAGGCCGTACGCCTGAAGTCGGCCGTGAAGGCCGGCGACGGCTTCTTCACGACCTTCTTCATCAGCCCGTACTCGCGCTACCTCGCCCGCTGGTGCGCCCGGCGCGGACTCACCCCGAACCAGGTCACCACCGCCTCCCTGCTCACCGCCCTGATCGCCGCCGGCTGCGCGGCCACCGGCACCCGCGGCGGCTTCGTCGCGGCCGCCGTCCTGCTCATCGCCTCGTTCGTGCTCGACTGCACCGACGGCCAGCTCGCCCGCTACTCCCTGCAGTACTCCACGCTCGGCGCCTGGCTGGACGCCACCTTCGACCGGGCCAAGGAGTACGCCTACTACGCCGGGCTCGCCCTCGGCGCGGCCCGCGGCGGCGACGACGTATGGGCGCTGGCGCTCGGTGCGATGATCCTGCAGACCGGCCGGCACATGGTCGACTTCGCCTTCCACGAGGCCACCGACGACGCGGTCCCCGCCACGGCCGGAGCCGGGCCGGCCGGGCCCGCCGCCCCCACCGACCGGCTCGACGGCGTCGGCTGGACGCTGTGGGTGCGCCGCATGATCATCCTGCCCATCGGCGAGCGGTGGGCCATGATCGCGGTCCTCACCGCCGCGACCACCCCGCGCATCACCTTCTACGCCCTGCTCATCGGCTGCGCCTTCGCCTCCGTCTACACCACGGCCGGCCGGGTGCTGCGGTCCCTGGCCCGCAGGAGCCGGCGCCGCACCGACCGCGCGGCGCGCTCGCTCGCGGACCTGGCCGACTCCGGGCCGCTCGCCCTCGGCCTCGCCCGTGTGCTGCCGGGGCGGCTGCCCGGCTTCGCCGTCCCCGCCGCGGCCCTGCTGGGCGGCGCGGCGGTCGTGGCCGTCTCGGCGCTGACCGGCTACGGCAGCGTGTGGCCCGCCCTCGCGGCCGCCGGCTACGTCCTGACCTCCGCGCTCGCCGTCGCCCGCCCGCTCACCGGCCCGCTCGACTGGCTCGTCCCCCCGCTGTTCCGCGCCGCCGAATACGTCACCGTGCTCGCGCTGGCCGCGAAAGCCGACGTGAACGGGGCACTTCCGGCGGCTTTCGGGCTGGTGGCGGCCGTCGCCTACCATCACTACGACACGGTGTACCGCATCCGCGGCGACGCCGGCGCGCCCCCTGCCTGGCTGGTGCGCGTCACCGGGGGACAGGAGGGGCGGACGCTGCTCGTCGCCGTACTGGCCGCGCTGCTCACCGCCTCGCAGTTCAAGGTCGCGCTCACGGCTCTGGCCGTGATCATCGCCCTGCTGGTGCTCGTCGAGAGCATCCGCTTCTGGGTGTCCGCCCATCAGGGCGGCGCACCCGCCGTACACGACGAAGGAGAATCCGCATGATCGGCCTCGTGCTGGCGGCCGGCGCCGGACGGCGTCTGCGCCCCTACACCGACACCCTGCCCAAGGCGCTGGTGCCGGTCGGGCCCGAGGGCGCCGAGGACAGCCTCACCGTCCTGGACCTCACCCTCGGCAACTTCGCCGAGGTGGGGCTCACCGAGGTCGCGGTCATCGTCGGCTACCGCAAGGAGGCCGTGTACGAGCGCCGGGAGGCCCTGGAGGCCAAGTACGGCCTGAAGATCACCCTGATCGACAACGACAAGGCCGAGGAGTGGAACAACGCCTACTCCCTGTGGTGCGGCCGTGACGCCCTCAAGGACGGCGTGATCCTCGCCAACGGCGACACCGTGCACCCGGTCTCCGTCGAGAAGACCCTGCTCGCGGCCCGCGGCGAGGGCAAGAAGATCATCCTCGCCCTGGACACCGTGAAGTCCCTCGCCGACGAGGAGATGAAGGTCGTCGTCGACCCCGCCAAGGGCGTCCAGAAGATCACCAAGCTGATGGACCCGGCCGAGGCGACCGGCGAGTACATCGGCGTCACCCTCATCGAGGGCGACGCGGCCGCCGAGCTGGCCGACGCGCTGAAGGCCACCTTCGAGCGCGACCCGCAGCTGTACTACGAGGACGGCTACCAGGAGCTCGTCAACCGCGGCTTCCAGATCGACGTGGCGCCGATCGGCGACGTCAAGTGGGTCGAGATCGACAACCACGACGACCTCGCCAAGGGGCGTGTGATCGCGTGCCAGTACTGACCCGGCTGATCCCCACCCCGGTCGTCGTGGACATCCGCCCGGGTGCCCTCGACGACCTGGCGGGCGTCCTCGCCGACGAGCGGATCTCGCACTCCGGGCGGCTCGCCGTCGCCGTCAGCAACGGCTCCGGCGCCCGGCTGCGCGAGCGCATCGCGCCCACCCTGCCCGGCGCCACCTGGTACGAGGTCGGCGGCGGCACCCTGGACGACGCGATCCGGCTGGCCGGCGACATGAAGGCGGGCCGCTACGACGCGGTCGTCGGCCTCGGTGGCGGCAAGATCATCGACTGCGCCAAGTTCGCCGCGGCACGCGTCGGCCTGCCGCTGGTCGCCGTGCCGACCAACCTCGCGCACGACGGCCTGTGCTCCCCGGTCGCCACCCTCGACAACGACGCCGGCCGCGGCTCCTACGGTGTGCCGAACCCGATCGCGGTCGTCATCGACCTGGACGTCATCCGCGACGCCCCGGCCCGCTTCGTGCGCTCCGGCATCGGCGACGCCATCTCCAACATCTCCGCCATCGCGGACTGGGAGCTGGCCAACCGGGTCAACGGCGAGAAGATCGACGGCCTGGCCGCGGCCATGGCCCGGCAGGCGGGCGAGGCGGTGCTGCGCCACCCCGGCGGCATCGGCGACAACGACTTCCTGCAGGTGCTCGCCGAGGCGCTGGTCCTCAGCGGCATCGCCATGTCCGTCTCGGGCGACTCGCGGCCGTCCTCCGGCGCCTGCCACGAGATCAACCACGCCTTCGACCTGCTCTACCCCAAGCGGGCCGCCAGCCACGGCGAGCAGTGCGGTCTCGGCGCGAGCTTCGCGATGTACCTGCGCGGCGCGCACGAGGCGTCGGCCCACATGGCCCAGGTGCTGCGCCGGCACGGGCTGCCGGTGCTGCCCGCCGAGATCGGCTTCACGACCGAGGAGTTCGTCAAGGTCGTGGAGTTCGCCCCGGAGACCCGGCCCGGCCGCTACACGATCCTCGAACACCTCGACCTCACGACCGAACAGATCAAGGACGTCTACGCCGACTATGTCAAGGCCATCGGTAGCTGAACTCCGCCCGGTCGTGCACCCCGCCGGGGTCAAGGACCGGCGCAGCGGTGAGCACTGGGCGGGCCGCCTCTACATGCGTGAGGTGTCCCTGCGGATCGACCGCTACCTGGTGAACACCAGGGTCACCCCCAACCAGCTCACCTACCTGATGACCGTCTGCGGCGTGCTCGCGGCCCCGGCGCTGCTGGTGCCCGGGATCCCCGGCGCGGTCCTCGGCGTGGTGGCGGTCCAGCTGTACCTGCTGCTGGACTGCGTCGACGGCGAGATCGCCCGCTGGAAGCAGCAGTACTCCCTCGGCGGGGTCTACCTGGACCGGGTCGGCGCCTACCTCACCGACGCCGCCGTGCTGGCCGGCCTCGGGCTGCGCGCCGCCGACCTGTTCGGCAGCGGCCGTATCGACTGGCTGTGGGCGTTCCTCGGCACCCTCGCCGCGCTCGGCGCGATCCTGATCAAGGCCGAGACCGACCTGGTCGGCGTCGCCCGCCATCAGGCAGGGCTGCCGCCGGTCAAGGAGGCGGCATCCGAGCCGCGCTCCTCCGGGATGGCGCTGGCCCGCAAGGCCGCCGCGGCGCTGAAGTTCCACCGGCTGATCCTCGGCATCGAGGCGTCCCTGCTGATCCTTGTGCTGGCGATCGTCGACCAGGCCCGCGGCGACCTGTTCTTCACCCGCCTCGGCACCGCCGTGCTCGCCGGGATCGCGCTGCTGCAGACCGTGCTGCACCTGGTGTCCGTCCTCGCCTCCAGCAGGTTGAAATGAGCGCCTCACTGAAGGTCGGCGCGGTCGTTATCACCATGGGCAACCGCCCCGACGAGCTGCGCGCGCTGCTCGACTCGGTCGCCAAGCAGGACGGCGACCGGGTCGAGGTGGTCGTCGTCGGCAACGGCTCGCCGGTACCGGACGTCCCCGCGGGCGCGCGCACCATCGAGCTGCCGGAGAACCTCGGCATCCCCGGCGGCCGCAACGTCGGCATCGAGGCGTTCGGGCCCGGCGGCCGGGACGTCGACATCCTGCTCTTCCTCGACGACGACGGTCTGCTCGCCCGCACCGACACCGCCGAGCTGTGCCGCCAGGCGTTCGCCGACGACGAGAAGCTCGGCATCATCAGCTTCCGCATCGCCGACCCGGACACCGGCGTCACCCAGCGCCGCCACGTGCCGCGGCTGCGCGCCTCGGACCCGATGCGCTCCTCGCGGGTCACCACCTTCCTGGGCGGCGCCAACGCCGTCCGTACGCGGGTCTTCGCCGAGGTCGGCGTGTTGCCGGACGCGTTCTTCTACGCCCATGAGGAGACCGACCTGGCCTGGCGGGCCCTGGACGCGGGCTGGATGATCGACTACCGGTCCGACATGGTGCTGTACCACCCGACGACCGCACCCTCGCGGCACGCGGTCTACCACCGCATGGTCGCCCGCAACCGCGTCTGGCTGGCCCGCCGCAACCTGCCCGCCGCCCTCGTCCCGGTCTATCTCGGGGTCTGGCTGCTGCTCACGCTGGCCCGCCGTCCCTCCCGGTCCGCGCTGAAGGCCTGGTTCGGCGGCTTCCGCGAGGGCTGGGCCACCGCGTGCGGTCCCCGCCGGCCCATGCGGTGGCGTACCGTGTGGCGGCTGACCCGGCTGGGCCGGCCCCCCATCATCTGAGAAGCTCGTTCCCGACGGCACGCCGACGGGCCCGACCCCTGGCCCCCGGCGCGTGCCCAGCCCGCACAGGCTGCGCATCGAAACGAAGACGAAAGTTTCCACTGTGAGTGAGACAACGCACGATGGCGGAGTCGCGGTGAGCGCGGCCCCGTCGCCCGACGAGGGCCTCACGGCGGCGCAGCTCGCCGCCCGGCACGGGCTGGCCGTGAGCGGCGCCCGTCCTTCGCTGCCGAGTTACGTCCGTCAGCTGTGGGGCCGGCGCCACTTCATCATGGCCTTCTCCTCGGCGAAGCTGACCGCCCAGTACAGCCAGGCCAAGCTGGGCCAGCTGTGGCAGGTGGCCACGCCGCTGCTGAACGCGGCCGTGTACTACATGATCTTCGGGCTCATCCTGAAGGCCAACAGGGGCATGGAGCGCGAGGTGTACGTGCCGTTCCTGGTCACGGGCATCTTCGTCTTCACCTTCACGCAGAACTCGGTGATGGCCGGCGTCCGCGCGATCTCCGGGAACCTAGGCCTGGTGCGGGCGCTGCACTTCCCGCGCGCCTCGCTGCCGATCTCGTTCTCGCTCCAGCAGCTCCAGCAGTTGCTCTTCTCGATGATCGTGCTGTTCGTCTTCGCGATCGGGTTCGGCAGCTACCCGGACATGTCCTGGCTGCTGATCATTCCCATACTCCTGCTGCAGTTCTGCTTCAACACCGGGCTGTCGCTGATCATGGCGCGGGCCGGTGCCAAGACCCCGGACCTCGCCCAGCTCATGCCGTTCATCATGCGCACCTGGATGTACGCGTCGGGCGTGATGTTCTCCATCCCGGTCATGCTGGCCGACAAGCCGGCGTGGATCGCCACGGTGCTCCAGTGGAACCCGACCGCGATCTACATGGATCTGATGCGCTTCGCGCTCATCGACGGCTACGGCGCGGGCAACCTGCCCGACCACGTCTGGGCGGCGGCCGGCGGCTGGGCCCTGCTGTTCGCGGTGGGCGGCTTCGTGTACTTCTGGAAGGCGGAGGAGAGGTACGGCCGTGGCTGAGCAACAGGGCACCGAACGCGTCCCGACGGTGATCGCGGACGGCGTGCACATCGTCTACCGCGTCAATGGCGCCAAGGGCGGCAAGGGCAGCGCGACCGCCGCCCTCAGCCGGATACTCAAGCGGCGCTCCGGCGAGGAGGAGCGGGGCGTGCGCAAGGTGCACGCCGTGCGCGGCGTGTCGTTCGTCGCCTACAAGGGCGAGGCCATCGGCCTGATCGGCTCCAACGGCTCCGGCAAGTCGACCCTCCTGCGCGCCATCGCCGGGCTGCTGCCCTGCGAGCGCGGCCGGGTCTACACCGACGGCCAGCCCTCGCTGCTGGGTGTGAACGCGGCGCTGATGAACGACCTGACCGGCGAGCGCAACGTCATCCTCGGCGGCCTGGCCATGGGCATGTCCCGCGAGGAGATCAAGGCCCGCTACCAGGACATCGTCGACTTCTCCGGCATCAACGAGAAGGGCGACTTCATCACCCTGCCGATGCGCACGTACTCCTCCGGCATGGCCGCGCGTCTGCGGTTCTCCATCGCGGCCGCCAAGGACCACGACGTGCTGATGATCGACGAGGCGCTGGCCACCGGTGACGCGAAGTTCCAGAAGCGCTCCGAGGCGCGCATCCGGGAGCTGCGCAAGGAGGCCGGCACGGTGTTTCTGGTCAGTCACAGCAACAAGTCCATCCGCGACACATGCGACCGGGTGCTGTGGCTGGAACGCGGCGAGCTGCGCATGGACGGGCCCACCGAAGAGGTCCTCAAGGAGTACGAGAAGTTCACGGGCAAGTGACCCGCTGAGCGCAGGGCCCCGCCGGACCGGCTCCGGCGGGGCCCTCTCTTGTGCAAAGGAAGCGTCAACTCCGGCCGCTCCAAGGAATCTTGGCTTCAATCGGTGTGTTCTTGTGATGCGCAGGACACCCCGGAGATCCTTGCGGCGTTGTACAACGTAAGCTGGAGCGGTCCCCAAAGGCGGCAAGTGGGGAGATAGTGCGCGACACCCTCCGCCGGGGACGCCGCGCGGGGGCTCGGGCGGCGTGTCCGAAATAGTGTGTATCGGGTCCGCGGTGTAGAACGGGAGATGTGACGGCAATGGCTACGGAAACTCCCCAGCTGGGCGCAGCATGTGCCGTCCCCGCCCCGGGCAGCCGGCGGTGACGGACACGGCGACGACGCGACCCCGTACGGATCCGGAGCGCGGCACCCTCGCCAAGGCCGCGGACGAGAACTTCCCCGTGGCCCCCTTCTTCCTGCCCCGCGCCTGGCGCGAGGACCTCATGGCCGTCTACGGCTTCGCCCGGCTGGTCGACGACATCGGCGACGGCGACCTCGCCCCCGGCGGCGCCGACGCGGAGCTGCTCGGCGTGCCGGAGAGCGACGCCGAGGACCGTCTCGTCCTGCTGGACGCCTTCGAGGCCGATCTGCGGTGCGTCTTCGACGGCGCCCCCCGCCACCCGCTGCTGCGCCGGCTCCAGCGCACGGTCCGCCGCCGCGCGCTGACCCCCGAGCCCTTCCTCGCGCTGATCGCGGCCAACCGTCAGGACCAGCTCGTCTCCCGCTACGAGACCTACGACGACCTCCTCGCGTACTGCGAACTGTCCGCCAATCCCGTGGGCCGCCTGGTGCTCGCCGTCACCGGCACCGCCACCCCCGAGCGGATCCGCCGCTCCGACCAGATCTGCACGGCCCTGCAGATCGTCGAGCACCTCCAGGACGTGGCCGAGGACCTCGGCCGTGACCGCATCTATCTGCCCGCCGCGGACATGAAACGCTTTCACGTCCGGGAGGCGGATCTCGCCGCGGCGAGCGCGGGTGCATCGGTGCGCGCGCTGGTCGCGTTCGAAGCGCAACGCGCCCGCCGGCTGCTGAATGAAGGCGCCCCGCTGGTGGGCAGCGTCCAGGGCAGGCTGAAACTGCTGCTCGCGGGGTTCGTTGCGGGGGGAAGGGCGGCGATCGACGCGATCGCCGCCGCTGAATACGACGTACTTCCCGGCCCTCCCCGGCACGGCAAGGTCCAGTTGCTGCGCGAGGTGGGCCTGACCCTGCGAGGAGAGGGGTGATCCGGACCGTGGAGCCTGAGTCACACGTGTCCGCACCGGTACTCGCCGCCTACCGCTACTGCGAGGCCGTGACCGGACAGCAGGCCCGTAACTTCGCCTACGGCATCCGGCTGCTGCCCACGCCCAAGCGGCGCGCGATGTCGGCGCTGTACGCGTTCTCGCGTCGCGTCGACGACATCGGCGACGGCGCGCTCGGTAACGATGTCAAGGTGGCCCGGCTCGAGGACACCCGGGCGGTGCTGGCCCGCATCCGCGCCGGCGAGGTCGCCGATGACGACACCGACCCGGTCGCGGTCGCCCTCACCCACGCCGCCGCGCACTTCCCCATCCCGCTGGGCGGCCTGGACGAGCTCATCGACGGCGTCCTGATGGACGTACGCGGCGAGACCTACGAGACCTGGGACGACCTGAAGGTGTACTGCCGCTGCGTGGCGGGCGCCATCGGCCGCCTCTCGCTCGGCGTGTTCGGTACGGAACCGGGAGCGCGCGGCGCCGAACGCGCGCCGGAGTACGCCGACACGCTCGGGCTCGCGCTGCAGCTCACCAACATCCTCAGAGACGTCCGCGAGGACGCCGAGGGCGGCCGCACCTACCTGCCCGCCGACGACCTCGCCAAATTCGGCTGCTCCGCCGGGTTCCGGGGGCCGACCCCACCGGAGGGCTCCGACTTCGCGGGCCTCGTGCACTTCGAAGTGCGACGGGCCCGCGCCCTTTTCGCCGAGGGCTACCGGCTGCTGCCGATGCTCGACCGGCGCAGCGGCGCCTGCGTGGCCGCGATGGCCGGCATCTACCGCCGGCTGCTGGACCGCATCGAACGCGAACCCCAGGCCGTCCTGCGCGGCCGCGTCTCGCTGCCCGGACACGAGAAGGCCTACGTCGCCGTGCGCGGCCTGTCCGGACTGGACGCCCGGCACATCTCCCGGCAGACCGTCAGGAGGCGCGCCTGATGGACCTCACCCCGGACGGTGGCATGCGGCAGGCAACCCTTCCCCGCGTGGCGGCGTCCCTGACGGCGACGGCCTCCCGTGCGGCCCTCGGGCAGCGCGGCACGGCCGCGGGGGAGGGGACGCGATGAGCGACGGGACGCGGGCCGACGGGCCGCGGGCGGACCCGCCCGGGCCGGCCGGCTCCGGGCGGCACGCCGTCGTGGTCGGCGGCGGGCTCGCCGGCATCACCGCGGCGCTCGCGCTCGCCGACGCGGGCCTCGGCGTCACCCTGCTGGAGGGCCGGCCCAGACTCGGCGGCCTGGCCTTCTCCTTCCAGCGCGGCGACCTCACCGTCGACAACGGCCAGCATGTCTACCTGCGCTGCTGCACCGCCTACCGCTGGTTCCTGGACCGCATCGACGGCGCCGCGCTCGCCCCGCTGCAGGACCGCCTCGACGTACCCGTGGTCGACCTCGACAAGCCCGCGGGGCGGCGGCTCGGCCGGCTGCGGCGCGACGCCCTGCCCGTACCGCTCCACCTGGGGCGCAGCCTCGCCACCTACCCGCACCTCTCGCTCGCCGAGCGGGCCAGGGTCGGGCGGGCCGCGCTCGCGCTCAAGGGACTCGACCTTTCCGACCCGGCCCTGGACACACAGGACTTCGGCAGCTGGCTGGCCGCGCACGGCCAGTCGGCGCGCGCCGTCGAGGCGCTGTGGGACCTGGTCGGGGTCGCCACCCTCAACGCGGTCGCCTCCGACGCCTCCCTCGCTCTCGCCGCGATGGTGTTCAAGACCGGTCTGCTGTCCGACCCGGGCGCGGCCGACATCGGCTGGGCGCGCGTCCCCCTGGGCGAGCTGCACGACCGGCTGGCCCGCAAGGCGCTCGACTCCGCGGGCGTGCGCACCGAAGTCCGTACACGCGTCACCTCCGTCAGTGAAGACGGAAACGGACGCCTGCGCGTTCAGATTCCCGGCGAGACGCTCACCGCGGACGCCGTCGTCCTCGCCGTACCGCAACGCGAGACCCACGACCTGCTGCCGCCCGGCGCGCTCGACGCGCCCGGGGACCTGCTGCGGATCGGGACCGCGCCGATCCTCAACGTCCATGTCGTCTACGACCGCAAGGTGCTCGACGCGCCCTTCCTCACCGCGCTGGGCTCCCCGGTGCAGTGGGTCTTCGACCGCACGGATGCCTCCGGGCTGCGCTCGGGCCAGTACCTGGCGCTGTCCCAGTCCGCCGTGCACGACGAGATCGACCTGCCCGTCGCCGACCTGCGCGCACGCTATCTGCCCGAGCTTCAGCGGCTGCTGCCCGGCACAGGCGGTGCCGAGGTGCAGGACTTCTTCGTGACCCGGGAGCGCACCGCCACGTTCGCTCCCACCCCCGGCGTCGGGCGGCTGCGGCCCGGCGCCCGCACCAGAACCCCCGGCCTGTACCTGGCCGGAGCGTGGACCGCCACCGGGTGGCCCGCGACCATGGAGAGTGCGGTCCGCAGCGGTGTGAGCGCGGCGGAGGCCGCGCTCGGCGCCCTGGGCCGGCCCCGCCCCCGCCGTCTCTTCCCCGTCGAGGAGGCGGCGTGATGCTCGGTGAACGCGGCGAGGCAGGTCCCCGCACCCCCGGTACCGCAACAAGAGGAGTAACTGTGCCCCCTGTGCCCCCGGCCTCGACGACCGCTCGTGCCACCGAGGTGGACGTGGCCGCGCTGTTGGAGCGCGGCCGGACACTGGCCACGCCGGTACTGCGGGCGGCCGTCGACCGCCTGGCCCCTCCCATGGACACGGTCGCCGCCTACCACTTCGGCTGGATCGACGCCGCGGGCAACCCGTCCTCCGGCGACGGCGGCAAGGCGGTACGCCCCGCCCTGGCGGTGCTGTCGGCCGAGGTGACGGGGGCGGCACCCGAGGCGGGCGTCCCGGGCGCGGTCGCGGTCGAGCTCGTCCACAACTTCTCGCTGCTGCACGACGACCTCATGGACGGCGACGAACAGCGCCGCCACCGCGACACCGTGTGGAAGGTGCACGGCCCCGCCCAGGCCATCCTGGTCGGTGACGCCCTGTTCGCGCTGGCCAACGAGGTACTGCTGGAGCTCGGCACAACCGACGCCGGGCGCGCCACGCGCCGGCTGACCACCGCCACCCGGGCCCTGATCGACGGTCAGGCGCAGGACATCTCCTACGAGCACCGCGACCGTGTCAGCGTCGAGGAGTGCCTGGAGATGGAGGGCAACAAGACCGGCGCCCTGCTCGCCTGCGCCAGCTCCATCGGTGCCGTCCTCGGCGGCGCCGACGACCGTACCGCGGACATGCTGGAGAAGTACGGCTACCACCTCGGCCTGGCCTTCCAGGCCGTCGACGACCTCCTCGGCATCTGGGGCGACCCGGACGCCACCGGCAAGCAGACCTGGAGCGATCTGCGCCAGCGCAAGAAGTCCCTGCCGGTCGTGGCCGCGCTCGCGGCGGGCGGCGCCGCCTCCGATGAGCTCGGCGACCTGCTGGCCGCCGACGCCAAGGCGAGCGACTTCGAGAACTTCTCCGAGGAGGAGTTCGCGGCCCGCGCCCGCCTCATCGAGGCGGCCGGCGGCCGGGACTGGACCGCCGAGGAGGCGCGCCGCCAGCACACCATCGCCATCGAAGCCCTCGACGCCGTCGACATGCCCGACCGGGTGCGGGAGCAGTTCACGGCGCTCGCCGACTTCGTCGTCGTACGAAAGAGATGATCACTATCGGGCGAACAGCCACCCTCGCGTAGTCGCCGGCCGGCAGCTCCGCCACGAGAGCACCGGCCGACGGCGGACCCACAGCAGCACGACGCGCACGACTGCACGAAGGGGAAGCCATGACAGCGACGACCGACGGAAGCACCGGGGCGACCTTGCCGCCCCGCGCTGCCGCGGCCAGCGAAACCGACACCCACACCCCCGGGGCGGCCGGGGTGCAAGAAGCCGCCATCCGCGCCGTACAGCGCGCCACCCGCTACCTTCTCTCCACGCAGGATGCCGAGGGCTGGTGGAAGGGCGACCTCGAGACGAACGTCACGATGGACGCCGAGGACCTGCTGCTGCGCCAGTTCCTGGGCATCCAAGACGAGGCGACCACCCGCGCCGCCGCCCTGTTCATCCGCGGCGAGCAGCGCGAGGACGGCACCTGGGCCACCTTCTACGGCGGCCCCGGCGACCTGTCCGCCACCGTCGAGGCCTACGTCGCCCTGCGGCTGGCCGGGGACGCGGTCGACGCCCCGCACATGGCGAAGGCCTCCGCCTGGGTCCGCGAGCAGGGCGGCATCGCCGCGGCCCGCGTCTTCACCCGGATCTGGCTGGCCCTGTTCGGCTGGTGGAAGTGGGAGGACCTGCCCGAACTCCCGCCGGAACTGATCTGGTTCCCGCACTGGGTCCCGCTGAACATCTACGACTTCGGGTGCTGGGCCCGGCAGACGATCGTGCCGCTGACCGTCGTCTCCGCCAAGCGCCCCGTGCGCCCCGCGCCCTTCCCGCTGGACGAGCTGCACACCGACCCCGCGAACCCCAACCCGGCCAAGCCGCTCGCGCCCGTGGCCAGTTGGGACGGCGCCTTCCAGCGCCTTGACAAGGGTCTGCACGTCCTGCGCAAGGTGGTGCCCAAGCGGCTGCGCAAGGCCGCGATGGACACCGCCGCCCGCTGGATCATCGAGCGCCAGGAGAACGACGGCTGCTGGGGCGGCATCCAGCCCCCGGCCGTGTACTCGGTCATCGCGCTGCACCTGCTCGGCTACGACCTCCAGCACCCCGTGATGCGCGCGGGACTCGAGTCGCTGGACCGTTTCGCCGTGTGGCGCGAGGACGGCGCCCGGATGATCGAGGCGTGTCAGTCACCGGTGTGGGACACCTGTCTTGCGACCATCGCGCTCGCCGACGCCGGTGTGCCCGCCGATCACCCGCAGCTGGTCAAGGCCGCCGACTGGATGCTGGGCGAGCAGATCGTGCGCCCCGGCGACTGGTCGGTGAAGCGGCCCGGACTGCCGCCCGGTGGCTGGGCGTTCGAGTTCCACAACGACAACTACCCCGACATCGACGACACCGCCGAGGTCCTCCTCGCGCTGCGCCGGGTCGCGCACCACGATCCCGAGCGCGTCGAGAACGCCATCTCCCGCGGCGTGCGCTGGAACCTCGGCATGCAGTCGAGGAACGGCGCGTGGGGCGCCTTCGACGCCGACAACACCAGCCCCTTCCCCAACCGGCTGCCGTTCTGCGACTTCGGCGAGGTCATCGACCCGCCGTCGGCCGACGTCACCGCGCACGTGGTGGAGATGCTCGCCGTCGAGGGGCTCGCCCACGACCCGCGCACCCGGCGCGGCATCGCGTGGCTGCTGGCCGAACAGGAGACGAACGGCTCGTGGTTCGGCCGCTGGGGCGTCAACTACGTCTACGGCACCGGCTCCGTCGTCCCCGCGCTGACCGCCGCCGGCCTGCCCGGCTCGCACCCCGCGATCCGGCGAGCCGTGGCGTGGCTGGAGTCCGTGCAGAACGACGACGGCGGCTGGGGTGAGGACCTGCGCTCCTACAAGTACACCAAGGAGTGGAGCGGCAAGGGCGCCTCCACCGCCTCTCAGACGGCGTGGGCGCTGATGGCGCTGCTCGCGGCGGGGGAGAGGGACTCCAAGGCGGTCGAGCGCGGCATCGCGTGGCTGGCCGCGACCCAGCGCGAGGACGGCTCCTGGGACGAGCCCTACTTCACCGGCACCGGCTTCCCCTGGGACTTCTCCATCAACTACCACCTGTACCGGCAGGTGTTCCCGCTCACCGCGCTCGGCCGGTACGTCCACGGCGACCCCTTCGCCGACCGGCTCCCGGCACACCGGGCCCACGCCGAGGCCAAGGGGGCCTGATGAGTACCCAGCCCGCCCCGGCCCCGCTGCTGATCGCCTGCGCGCTCGGCATCGAGCACCTCGCCCTGCGCGCCGGCGATCAGAGCGGGGCGGGCGGGCCGGTCACCCTGCTGCGCACCGGCATGGGGCCCGGGGCGGCCGAGCGCGCGGTCGAGCGGGCCCTGACCACCCCGGCGCTGGCCGACGCCGCCGTCGTCGCCACCGGCTTCTGCGCGGGGCTCGCCCCCGGGATGCACCCCGGCGACCTGGTCGTGGCCGAGGAGACCAGGGACCAGCGCTCGACGGTCGCCTGCGTCGGCACCGAACTGCTCGTGAAGGAACTCTCCCGCACCCTTCCCGGGCGCACCGTGCACACCGGTCCGCTCACCGGCTCCGACCACGTCGTACGCGGCGCCGAACGGTCCGCGCTGGCCGCCGGTGGCGCGATCGCCGTGGACATGGAGTCGGCGGCCACGCTCTTCAGCGCCGTCCGGGCCGGCGAGCGCCCGGTTGCGGCCGTCCGGGTGGTCGTGGACGCTCCAGAACATGAACTCGTCCGGATCGGCACGGTGCGCGGTGGAATATCGGCTTTCCGCGTTCTTCGGTCCGTATTGCCTACTTTTTTCGAATGGCACCGTAATGTGCTGCTCCCCCGGAGGTGAGCCAGATGGCCATGCCGCTGCGCCAGTCCATCAAGGTCGCTACATACCTGGCCGAACAGAAGCTGCGCAAGCGGGACAAGTTCCCGCTGATCGTGGAGCTCGAGCCGCTCTTCGCGTGCAATCTCAAATGTGAGGGCTGCGGCAAGATCCAGCACCCGGCGGGCGTGCTCAAGCAGCGCATGCCGGTGGCGCAGGCCGTGGGCGCTGTGCTGGAGTCGGGTGCGCCGATGGTGTCCATCGCGGGCGGCGAGCCCCTGATGCATCCGCAGATCGACGAGATCGTGCGCCAGTTGGTGGCCAAGCGGAAATACGTCTTCCTGTGCACCAACGCCATGCTCCTGCGCAAGAAGATGGACAAGTTCACGCCCTCCCCGTACTTCGCCTTCGCCGTGCACATCGACGGGCTGCGCGAGCGGCACGACGAGTCCGTGGCGAAGGAGGGTGTGTTCGACGAGGCGGTGGAGGCCATCAAGGAGGCCAAGCGGCGCGGCTTCCGGGTCACCACCAACTCCACCTTCTTCAACACCGACACCCCGCAGACCATCATCGAGGTGCTCAACTTCCTCAACGACGACCTGAAGGTCGACGAGATGATGATCTCGCCCGCCTACGCCTACGAGAAGGCCCCCGACCAGGAGCACTTCCTCGGCGTCGAGCAGACCCGCGAGCTGTTCAAGAAGGCCTTCGCGGGCGGCAACCGCAAGAAGTGGCGGCTCAACCACTCCCCGCTGTTCCTCGACTTCCTCGAGGGCAAGGTCGACTTCCCGTGCACCGCCTGGGCGATCCCCAACTACTCGCTCTTCGGCTGGCAGCGCCCCTGCTACCTGATGAGTGACGGCTACGTGCCGACCTACCGCGAGCTGATCGAGGAGACCGACTGGGACAAGTACGGCCGCGGCAAGGACCCGCGCTGCGCCAACTGCATGGCGCACTGCGGCTACGAGCCCACCGCCGTGCTGGCCACGATGGGATCGCTCAAGGAGTCCCTGCGCGCCATGCGCGAGACCGTCTCAGGGAACCGGGAGTGAGGCGATGACCGCTGTGTCCCTGCCCGTCCCCGAGGTACCGGCCCGGCCGGTCGCCGCGCGACGCGTGTCGCGGCAGATCCAGGTCGGGCCGGTGCCGGTCGGGGGCGGGGCCCCGGTGTCGGTGCAGTCGATGACGACGACCCGCACGTCCGACGTCGGCGCCACGCTCCAGCAGATCGCCGAGCTGACCGCCTCCGGCTGCCAGATCGTGCGGGTGGCGTGCCCGACGCAGGACGACGCCGACGCGCTCGCCACGATCGCCGCGAAGTCGCAGATCCCGGTGATCGCCGACATCCACTTCCAGCCGAAGTACGTCTTCGCCGCGATCGAGGCCGGCTGCGCGGCCGTGCGCGTCAACCCCGGCAACATCAAGAAGTTCGACGACCAGGTCGGTCAGATCGCGCGCGCCGCCAAGGACCACGGCACCCCGATCCGCATCGGCGTCAACGCCGGTTCCCTGGACCAGCGCCTGCTCAAGAAGTACGGCAAGGCGACCCCCGAGGCCCTGGTCGAATCGGCGCTGTGGGAGGCGTCCCTCTTCGAGGAGCACGACTTCCGCGACATCAAGATCTCGGTCAAGCACAACGACCCGGTCGTGATGATCGAGGCCTACCGCCAGCTCGCCGAGCAGTGCGACTACCCGCTCCACCTCGGCGTCACGGAGGCCGGCCCGGCGTTCCAGGGCACGATCAAGTCGGCGGTCGCCTTCGGCGCGCTGCTCTCGCAGGGCATCGGCGACACCATCCGGGTGTCGCTGTCCGCGCCGCCCGCCGAGGAGGTCAAGGTCGGCATCCAGATCCTGCAGTCCCTGGGCCTGAAGGAGCGCCGGCTGGAGATCGTCTCGTGTCCGTCCTGCGGCCGCGCCCAGGTCGACGTCTACAAGCTCGCCGACGAGGTCACGGCCGGTCTGGAGGGCATGGAAGTCCCCCTGCGGGTGGCCGTGATGGGGTGCGTGGTCAACGGCCCCGGCGAGGCACGGGAGGCGGACCTGGGCGTCGCCTCCGGCAACGGCAAGGGGCAGATCTTCGTCAAGGGCGAGGTCGTGCGGACCGTACCCGAGTCGAAGATCGTCGAGACCCTGATCGAGGAGGCGATGAAGATCGCCGAGCAGATGGAGCGGGAGGGCTCCGGACCAGCCACCGGGAGACCGGCAGTGACGGTGAGTTGACATACGGCACGGACCGAGAGGGGGCCCGAGCGTGACGATCCTGGAGAACGTCCGGCAACCACGCGACCTGAAGGCGCTGTCCGAGGCGGAACTGAGCGAACTGTCGGACGAGATACGCGAGTTCCTGGTGCAGGCGGTCACCCGGACCGGCGGACACCTCGGGCCCAACCTGGGCGTCGTCGAGCTGACGATCGCCCTGCACCGGGTCTTCGAGTCGCCGGCCGACCGCATCCTGTGGGACACCGGCCACCAGTCCTACGTGCACAAGCTGCTGACGGGACGTCAGGACTTCTCCAAGCTCCGCGGCAAGGGCGGCCTGTCCGGCTACCCCTCGCGCGAGGAGTCCGAGCACGACGTCATCGAGAACAGCCACGCCTCCACCGCGCTCGGCTGGGCCGACGGACTCGCCAAGGCCCGCCAGGTGCAGGGGGAGAAGGGCCACGTCGTCGCGGTGATCGGGGACGGCGCGCTGACCGGTGGCATGGCCTGGGAGGCGCTGAACAACATCGCGGCGGCCAGGGACCGGCCGCTCATCATCGTCGTCAACGACAACGAACGCTCCTACGCCCCCACCATAGGCGGCCTCGCCAACCACCTGGCGACGCTGCGCACCACCGACTCGTACGAGAAGGTCCTCGCCTGGGGCAAGGACGTGCTGCTGCGCACACCCGTCGTGGGCAACACGGTCTACGAGTCCCTGCACGGCGCGAAGAAGGGCTTCAAGGACGCCTTCGCACCGCAGGGCATGTTCGAGGACCTGGGCCTGAAGTACGTCGGCCCGATCGACGGGCACGACATCCGGGCCGTCGAGTCGGCGCTGCGGCGCGCCAAGCGGTTCCACGGCCCGGTGCTGGTGCACTGCCTCACGGTCAAGGGACGCGGCTACGAACCCGCCCTGCAGAACGAGGAGGACCACTTCCACACCGTCGGCGTCATCGACCCGCTCACCTGCGCGCCGCTCGTCCCGGCCGACGCTCCGTCGTGGACGTCGGTGTTCGGCGACGAGATCGTGCGGATCGGCGAGGAACGGGACGACGTCGTCGCGATCACGGCGGCCATGCTGCATCCGGTGGGCCTCGGCAAGTTCGCCGCCCGCTTCCCGGACCGCGTGTGGGACGTCGGCATCGCCGAACAGCACGCGGCCGTCTCCGCGGCCGGCCTGGCCACCGGCGGACTGCACCCGGTCGTCGCGGTCTACGCCACCTTCCTCAACCGCGCCTTCGACCAGCTGCTGATGGACGTCGCCCTGCACCGCTGCGGGGTCACCTTCGTCCTCGACCGGGCCGGCGTCACCGGGGCCGACGGGCCCTCCCACAACGGCATGTGGGACATGTCCGTCCTCCAGGTCGTGCCCGGCCTCAGGATCGCCGCGCCGCGCGACGCCGACCAGCTGCGCGCCCAGCTGCGCGAGGCCGTCGCCGTGGACGACGCGCCGACCCTGGTCCGCTTCCCGAAGGAGTCCGTGGGGGCGTCGATCCCGGCGATCGACCGGGTGGGCGGCCTCGACGTGCTGCACCGCTCGGCGGAGAGCCCACAGGTCCTCCTGGTCGCGGTCGGCGTGATGGCGCCCGTGTGTCTGCAGGCCGCCGAGCTGCTGGCGGCCCGGGGCATCGGCTGCACGGTCGTCGACCCGCGCTGGGTCAAGCCCGTCGACGCGGCGCTGCCGGGCCTCGCGGCCGAACACCGGCTGGTCGCCGTCGTCGAGGACAACAGCCGCGCGGCGGGCGTCGGCAGCGCGGTGGCCCTCGCCCTCGGCGACGCCGACGTGGATGTGCCGGTACGGCGCTTCGGCATCCCGGAGCAGTTCCTCGCCCACGCCAAGCGCGGCGAGGTGCTGGCCGACATCGGCCTCACCCCCGTCGAGGTGGCCGGCCGGATCAGCGCGAGTCTGGCCGTGCGGGACCTCGACGGCCCAGTCAAGGAGAGTGAATGACCACCGAGTTCGACCTCGGCGCCCTGCTCGCCGAGCGTGGAGCCGAACGCTACGAGCTGCACGCGCGGTACCTCAACCCGCAGCTTCCGCGCATGCTGCGCACCATCGGCTTCGACAAGGTCTACGAGCGCGCCGAGGGCGCCCACTTCTTCGACGCCGAGGGCAACGACTACCTCGACATGCTCGCCGGGTTCGGGGTGATGGGCCTCGGCCGCCACCACCCCGTCGTCCGCAAGGCGCTGCACGACGTGCTCGACCTCGGCCTCGCCGACCTCACCCGTTTCGACTGCCAGCCGCTGCCCGGCCTGCTCGCCGAACGGCTGCTCGCGCACAGCCCGCACCTGGACCGGGTGTTCTTCGGCAACAGCGGCACCGAGGCCGTCGAGACGGCCCTGAAGTTCGCCCGGTACGCCACCGGCAAGCCGCGCGTCCTGTACTGCGACCACGCCTTCCACGGGCTGACCACCGGCTCGCTGTCGGTCAACGGCGAGTCCGGCTTCCGGGACGGCTTCGCCCCGCTGCTGCCCGACACGGCTGTTCCCCTCGGCGACCTCGAGGCGCTCGCGCGGGAGCTGCGCAAGGGCGACGTCGCCGCCCTGATCGTCGAGCCGATCCAGGGCAAGGGCGTGCACGAGGCCCCGCCCGGCTATCTGCGCGCCGCGCAGGAGCTGCTGCGCCGGCACAAGGCGCTGCTCATCGCCGACGAGGTGCAGACCGGCCTCGGCCGCACCGGCGACTTCTACGCCTACCAGCACGAGGACGGCGTCGAACCCGACCTGGTCTGCGTCGCCAAGGCCCTCTCCGGGGGCTATGTGCCGGTCGGCGCCACCCTGGGCAGGGAGTGGATCTTCAAGAAGGTCTACTCGTCCATGGACCGCGTCCTGGTCCACTCGGCGAGCTTCGGCTCCAATGCCCAGGCGATGGCGTGCGGCCTCGCCGTGCTGTCGGTCATGGAGCAGGAGCAGATCGTCGCCGGGGTGCGCAGGACCGGCGAGCTGCTGAGGTCCCGGCTCGCCGCGCTGACCGAGAAGTACGAACTGCTCGCCGACGTCCGCGGCCGCGGGCTGATGATCGGCATCGAGTTCGGCCGGCCCGCCTCGCTGAAGCTGCGCAGCCGCTGGACCATGCTCCAGGCCGCCCGCAAGGGCCTGTTCGCGCAGATGGTGGTCGTGCCGCTGCTCCAGCGGCACCGGATCCTCACCCAGGTCTCCGGCGACCACCTCGAAGTGATCAAGCTGATCCCGCCGCTGATCATCGACGAGGCGGACGTGGACCGCTTCGTCGACGCCTTCACCGCCGTGATGGACGACGCGCACAGCGGCAACGGGCTGATGTGGGACTTCGGCAAGACGCTGATCAAGCAGGCCGTGACGAACCGGTAGCGGCACACGGCGGGCCGGGCCGGGTGGGTGAGCCGCGTGGGCGCCGCAGGCTTTGCCTCTGAGGCAACAAATTTGCCGCATAGGCAAGCCTGCGGCTGAATGGGGACATGAGTTCCTCCGAGTCCCCTGCGGAACCGGCCGGCGGCCTGCCCGCGGTGGCCCCGCAGCTGCGGTCCCTGCGCCGCCGCGCCGGCCTCACCCTGGAGGCCGCCGCCCGCGCCGCCGGACTCTCCCCGGCCCATCTGTCCCGCCTGGAGACCGGGCAGCGCCAGCCCTCGCTGCCGATGCTGCTCGCGCTGGCCCGTATCTACGGTACGACCGTCTCGGAGCTGCTCGGCGAGAGCGTCGCCGAGCGGGACGCCGTGGTGCGCGGCTCCGACATGGAGCCGACGGCGGCCGGCGGCTGGACGTACCGGCAGGCCGGCGCGCCGGGCCGCGGCATGCAGGCCCTGCGGGTGCAGGTGCCCTACGGCGCGCAGGGCGACATCGTGCGCGTACACCCCGGCGAGGAGTGGCTGTACGTCCTGACCGGTCGGCTCAGGCTGCGCCTGGGGGACACCACCCACCGGCTCGGCCCGGGGGACAGCGCGCACTTCGACTCGCTGACCCCGCACCGGATCGCCGCCGATGACCCCGCCGGTCTGGAGCTGCTGTTCGTCCACACCCTGCTGCAGAGCCCCACGGCCACGCTGTGCCTGGGGCCCGCCCACCCTGGAGAGGCACGATGAGCAACTTCGAGGAGAAGTTCCCCCGGACCCTGTGGATCCGGCTCATCATCTACATCGCCGTCGGCCATGTCCTGGCCGGCTTCGTCTGGCTGCTGTTCGAGCTGGGCGCCCGGCAGTAGGCCCCTCGGCGGGCACGGCGGGCACCGGCCGGCCGCGCGGTCGCTTCCGCGGCTCAGTCGAGCAGGCGTGCCCGCAGCCGCTCCCGGGTCTCGGGGGTGAGCCGCAGTCCCTGCTCCAGGTAGGCGTCGACGCCGCCCCAGGTCTCCTCGATGGTCTCCAGCGCCGCCGTGAGGTACTCGGCGCGCGCGTCGAAGAGCGGGCTGAGCAGTTCCATCACCTCGGGCGTGTAGGCCGACTCGGCCGAGCCGCTGCGGCGCACCTTGTAGCGGCGGTGCTTCTCGTTGGACTTCAGGTAGTCCTCGACGATGGCGTCCTGCTCCACGCCCAGGGCGAGCAGGGTGACCGCTATCGACAGGCCCGCGCGGTCCTTGCCCGCGGCGCAGTGCATCAGGGCCGGGACGTTGTCCTCGGCGAGCGCGTGCAGCACCCGGGAGTGCTCGGCGGTGCGCTCCTTGATGATCGTGCGGTAGGAGGCGATCATCCGGTTTGCTCCCTTGCCGTCGGCGAGGATGCCGCGCAGCTGCTCGAGATCACCGTCGCGCACCATCTTCCAGAACTCGGCGCCGTCCGCCGGGTCCGACAGCGGCAGATTGACGTTGCGCACGCCCGGCAGCTCGACGTCCGGCCCCTCCAGCTTCTGGTCGGCCGCGTTGCGGAAGTCGAAGATCGTGTGCAGCCCCAGGGTGGAGAGGTACGCCGCGTCCCCGGGCGTCGCGTGGGCGAGGTGGCCGCTGCGGAAGAGCACGCCGTGCCGCACCCGCCGACCGTCGATCGTGGGGAGTCCGCCCACGTCTCGGAAGTTGCGCACTCCGGCCAGCTCGGGTTCGGTCGACGGCACCTGCTGCGTCACGAAGGGCTCCTCCCGCTCGTACCCGCCGACGCGGCTCGAATGGCCGACGGGCTGCCCTTCGACGATACGACATGGATTCCCGGGGCAACCGGTTGCACCGGCCTCCCGACCGAGGCGTACGGATAGGCCGGTTATCCCTCGGCGTCGCATTTGAGCTTTCTGCCCGAATTGGCCTTTTGTTTCCAACTCGCGTGGAAATAGGGGTCACTAGAAGGCGAGCGCGTGAGGAGCGTCATAACCGTGACCGTCCGTCGTATGGCATGTCCACGTAATGGCGGTGGATTTGCTGGTGAATTGACGAGCTGGCAGCAGATCGAATTCACGCAGTGTGACGGCGGATTCCCTCATTGGATCACGATAAACGCCCGTTCATGCAACCTCCTGCTTGTCCCTGTGCGTCCTACTCGCTTACGTTCCCACCGAATCCGGACGGACGCCGAATCCTGCCGCCGTCCGGCGCACCGCACCCACCCACCCGACGCACGGCAGGAGCGGGGGACCCACAGGTACGACCGCCTGTTCCGGTTCCCGGAACGGCTATGGGGTGAAGCCGCACCCGGCGGCCGGGCATCTCCAGCCCGAACCCGACAGCTCACCTCGCAGGCGCCGGAGAGGAAAAGCGCCATGCCCGCAAAGGGTAAGCACCGTCGTCCGAAGACCCTGCGTTTCGCCCGCACTCTCGCCGTCGCCGGCACCGGTGGCGCCGCGCTCGCGCTGCCGCTCATGGGCGCCGCCGGAGCGCACGCCGTTACGCCGCAGACCGCCGCCCAGTCGGTGTCCGGCAAGGCCGTCCAGAGCCTGCCGTCCGTCGAGAAGAAGGCGACGCGGTCCGGCGCGCGCCTCTACACCGTCAAGTCCGGCGACTACCTGTCGAAGATCGCCGACGAGCAGCACGTCGCCGGCGGCTGGAAGAAGCTGTACGAGGACAACCGTGAGGTCGTCGGCAGTGACCCGTCGCTCATCCACCCCGGTCTGAAGCTGACCCTCGGCAAGAAGGCCGCCGTGGCGCACAAGGCCGCCCCGTCGCACAAGAGCGAGGTGCCCTCGCACAAGCCCGCCAAGCCCGCGAAGGCCGCCGAGCCCGCCCGGTCGACGAGCACCGCCGCCGGCTTCACCCTCCCGGTCAGCGGCGCCACCATAGGCACCGCCTACCACACCGCCGGCAGCATGTGGTCCAGCGGCTACCACACCGGCGTCGACTTCGTCGTCCCGACCGGCACCACCGTCAAGGCCGTCGGCGCGGGCACCGTCGTCTCCGCCGGCTGGGGCGGCGCCTACGGCAACCAGGTCGTCATCAAGCTGAACGACGGCTACTACGCCCAGTACGCCCACCTGTCCCAGCTCTCCGTCTCGGCCGGCCAGACCGTGACCGCGGGCCAGCAGCTCGGCCTGTCCGGCGCGACCGGCAACGTGACCGGCCCGCACCTGCACTTCGAGATCCGCACCACGCCGGACTACGGCTCCGACGTGGACCCGGTCGCCTACCTGCGCGCCCACGGCGTCACCGTCGGCTGACCCCGCGCCGCCCCGGCGGCCACCCGTCTGACACGCCACCAAGGCCGGCCCCGATCCACGGGTGTCCGGCCCTCGGTGTGTCCGGCCTTCGGTGTGTCCGGACCGGCCGGGGTTTTCCGGTCGGAGCGCTTATTCCCGACACGGCCGGACATGTGGAGTGGCTTATCTCACCGCCCGTCAACCCTTGCCTACGGTCGCGTAAGTCACATTCGAGGGTGAATCATGGACTGCTGTGGCAGACGATTCGAAGAGTGACAGCAGAGCAGTGATCGGGTCGTACGTGGCGGTGGGGGACAGCTTCACCGAGGGCGTCGGTGATCCCGGCCCCGACGGGCAGTTCGTGGGCTGGGCCGACCGTTTCGCCGTACTCCTCGCCGACCGGCGTCCCGAAGGCGACTTCACCTACACGAACCTCGCAGTACGCGGCAGGCTCCTCGACCAGATCGTGGCGGAGCAGGTCCCGCGGGCCGTCGAACTCGCCCCCGACCTCGTGTCGTTCTGCGCCGGCGGCAACGACATCATCCGGCCCGGCACCGACCCCGACGAGGTCGCCGAGCGGTTCGAGAGGGCGGTCGCGCAGCTCGCCGCGGCGGCCGGCACGGTCATGGTGACGACCGGCTTCGACACCCGGGGCGTCCCGCTGCTCAAGCATCTGCGCGGCAAGATCGCCACCTACAACGGGCACGTCCGGGCCATCGCCGACCGCTACGGCTGCCCGGTACTCGACCTGTGGTCGCTGAAGTCCGTGCAGGACCGCCGCGCCTGGGACGACGACCGGCTGCACCTGTCGCCCGAGGGGCACACGCGCGTGGCGCTGCGGGCCGGCCAGGCGCTCGGCCTGAGGATCCCGGCCGACCCCGAGCAGCCCTGGCCGCCGCTGCCGCCGCGCGGCACGCTCGAGGTCCGGCGCGACGACGTGCACTGGGCGCGCGAGTACCTGGTGCCGTGGATCGGCCGGCGGCTGCGCGGCGAGTCCTCCGGCGACCATGTGACCGCCAAGGGCACGCTGTCACCGGACGACATCAAGATGCGGATCGCGGCCGTCGCCTGAACCGCGCGGCCAGGGGCGGGCCGTGGCGGCACCGCCCCTCGGCCCGCCGTCAGGTCGGGAACTCCCCGTACCAGCTCCCCTGCACGAGGTGGGTCGGCAGATACGGCGACGACGTGTCCACCGGGAAGCCCGCGTCGTACGCCAGTGAGGCCAGCGCCAGCGGGCCGAGGGCGACCAGCGCGCGCGGGTCGCCGGAGCCCTCCCAGTAGCGGCCGTGGTGGGCGAGCGCCTCGGCGAGGACGGTCGCGAACTTCTCCTGGTCGCGGGCGATGAACCGGTGGAACAGCGCGATCGGCTGGTAGTCGACCAGGTTCAGGAAATCGCCTGGCGTGCGGGTCGCCACCTGCGGGTCGGACGTCTGGATCGTGGTGACCAGGCGGTCGGCGACCTCGTCCATGGGGCGCCGCAGCACGAAGGCCTGCAGCGTGCCGATCCAGTGGAAGAGGTAGTCGTCCGCCTCGCCGGCCCGGTGCAGCCGCTCCACCGGCACCTGGCTCAGCCGCGTCAGCCGCTCGCCCTCCCGGCACACCAGCGCCAGCCAGAACGCCTCCAGCCAGGCCCGGCCGTCGCCCCGCGGAGCATCCGGCGTGGCGAACAGCGCCGAGCCCTCCTGCATGGCACGCACCCACGCCTCCCAGCTCTCGAGCTTCACCGCGGAGGGATCGTCGGCGGCCTGGGCGTGCGCGTGCGCGAGCGCCGTGGCGAAGGGGGACGAGTCCTGGCCACCGCGCAGCCGCTTCATCAGCTCCAGCAGTTCCTGCGGGGCCCGCACGGACAGCGAGCGCGTCTCCTCGTCGATGTGGGTGAGACACACCAGCCGCCCCCGGTGCCACCAGTACAGACGGGGGGTGAGCGAGCCCGGCCCGTCCTGGCAGGCGCCCAGTGCGTAGGAGCCGAGGTCGTTGACCGCGTCCACGACCGTGCCGTCCGCGATCGGATGGAACGCCAGCAGATGCCGCGTCGGCACGGCCACCAGCGCGCCGGCCTCCGGCAGGTCCCGGCCGGTCACCTCCCGGACCAGTTCCGGCAGCGCCAGCGCCCTGCTCGCGACGAAGTGCGAGTCGCCGTACACCGAGTGCAGCACCGCCCCCGCCGCGGTGCGCACCTCCTCGTGCCGCACGGGCTCGGCGAGCAGGTTGGCCCGGCCCGCCGCCCACAGCTGCTCGGCGTCCACCCGGGCCACGTCGCCGTCGTGCAGGATGCGCACCGATTCGGGAGTGTCCAGGGCGAGGGCCGCGAGCAGGCCGTCGGCGACCGGGCGTACGTAGCGGAAGCTGCCCGCCGCCTCCTCGGGGAACGCGTCGTCGGGCAGCAGCCGCAGCCGCGTCCCGCGCAGCAGCTCTTCGGCGTCCTCGTCGCCCCGCGAGGCGTTCTCCAGGCGCGCGAAGTGCTGCCGGACCAACTCCGGCCACTGTTCCTCGGGTATGTCGCGGCAGCGCTGGGCCAGCGTGGTCAGCGGGCTGCGGCGCCCGCTGTGCAGGACGTCCGTGCCGGTGACGACGATGTCGTCGTGCCCGGCGCCGAGGTGGTCGACGGCGAGGGAGCGCAGCCGGGCGGCCTGTGGCCCCGTCAGCATGGGCAAATGGGGATCGGGTGCGTGCAGTCGGTTCACCCCGGGACTCTACGAGGCCGCTGCGCACCGCCCCAGGCAGGGTTGGTGTCACTCACCTCCGCGGCGCGGTCAACTCCTGGCGGCTCAGCCCGAGTTCCCGGGCCAGCGCCTCATCGACCCACTCCTGCGCCCGGATGCGCGAAACCGTGCCGCCGTACGCGGTCAGCTGCACCGCCAGCCCGTCCAGCAGAGCCGTCAGCCGCAGCGCGGAGGCGGCCGGATCGGGGCAGGTGAACTCGCCCGCGGCCACCCCCTCCGCGACGACTTCGGCCAGCGCCGCCTTCCACCGCCGGTCCAGGTCGCGGCCCACCGCGCGCAGCGGCGGCTCGCGCAGGGCCGCCGACCAGCCCTCGATCCACAGCCGCCAGCCCTTGGCCTGCCCCGTCGGCGCGTACCAGCGCACCGCCGCGCGCAGCCGGCGCAGCGCGGTGGTACGGCGGCCGAGCAGTTCCCGCAGCCGCGCGAGGTCGGCCTCGGCGGCGTACGCGAAGGCCGCCGCGACCAGCTTCTCCTTGGTGGAGAAGTGGTACAGCACCAGCGCGTTGCTCACGCCGAGAGCCTGGGCGACGTCGGCGATCCGCACCGCCGCAACGCCCCGCTCCTCGATCTGCTCCACGGCGGCCCGCAGGATCTCCTCCCGCCGCTCCGCCACGCTCAACCGCACTCTCGCCACGGCTGTTCACCCTAGTGCAGCGCTCGGGGCCGGACACCTCGAATGTCCGGCCCCGCGCCACGGCCCCTGGGACCCGCGCCGTCGGCCGGCAATTGGGCGACTTCCCGTGTCGCGCCGCTCGTCTCAGGCGGACCGGCTGTCGGCGCCGGTCTCGTGGCGCTTCTGGGTCGAAGCGGCGTCGCAGAAGGCCTCCAGCCCTTCCAGAAGGGCTGCGCGCTTCGCCGGGGGCATCACGTTCAGTACCGACTGCAGCTCCTGTTGTCTCCGCTCGCGCAGGTCGGCGAGGAAGGAGCGGCCGTGGCCGCTCAGGTGCAGGCGCACCTCGCGCCGGTCGGTCGGGCTGACGTCGCGGTCGATGAAGCCGGCCGCCTGCAGCCGGTCGCAGAGCCGGCTGGTCGACGGAGGCGTGGAGGCCAGGCAGTCGGCGAGGGTGCGCAGATTGATGCCGTCCTGGTGCTCGAGGACGAGCAGCACACGCAGCTGGGACGCGGAGGCGGGAGCGGTGGAGGCCCGGCCCCAGACGACTTCCAGCAGCTCCGCGGCCGTGGAGGTCACCCGCGCGACCTCGTCGGGCTGCGGGCGGGCGCGGAAGGAAGTCACGGTCACACTCTCGTAGGCGCGCTGGGACGGCTGCCAGCGTACTAGGAGAGTGGGCCGGCTACTGATGTCTCGGCAACCGGGTAGACGCATCCAACGACCGAAGTCCCCGAGTGATGTCCGGTGGCACACCGGCGAAGGATTGGTGTTTTTCCCATCGTGAAGAGATTCGTGGCCGCTGAACGCGCACTCCGTACGGCGGCTCCGCACGAGCTGCTCGACGCCGTCCGTCGTGTACTGCTGGAGCAGTATGCGGCGGAGTCCGTCGAGCTGTTCCTGGCCGACTACAGCCTCACCCTGCTGCAACCGGTGTCGGTGCTGCCGCACACCCTGGAGCCCGTATCGGTGCGCAGCAGCCCGGCAGGCCGGGCGTTCGGAGCCCAGCAGCCCTTCGTGGAGACTCTCGGCGAGGGCCAGGCGCGGATCCACCTGCCCGTCACCGTGCGTGGTGACCGGCTCGGCGTGCTGTCGGTCACCGTACCGGACGGCGGGCACGTCGAGGAGTGCCTCGCGGAACTCGCCGAGATCGCCGAGGTTCTGGGACACGAGGTGATCGTGGCCGAGCGGGACACCGACCTGTACATGCAGGCACGCCGCAAGGACCGGCTCACCCTGGCCGCCGAGATGCAGTGGCAGCTGCTGCCCGGACGCTCCTGCGCGCGCCCGGAGTACGAACTGGGCGCTCAACTGGAGCCCGCCTACGCCATCTTCGGCGACAACTTCGACTGGTCCCTGACCGCTGACCACCTCATGCTCTACGTCACCAACGGCATGGGGGAGGGCATAGAGGCCTCCCTGCTGACCAACCTGGCCATCAACGCGCTGCGCAACGCACGGCGGGCCGGCCTCTCCATCGCCGACCAGGCGGCCCTCGCCGATCAG
Source organism: Streptomyces sp. NPDC049915 (assembly GCF_040656475.1). Classification (NCBI taxonomy): domain Bacteria; kingdom Bacillati; phylum Actinomycetota; class Actinomycetes; order Kitasatosporales; family Streptomycetaceae; genus Streptomyces; species Streptomyces sp. NPDC049915. The sequence goes on along the minus strand of NZ_JBFAMH010000005.1, from coordinate 386,018 downwards.
GCGGTCTACGCGCACTACCGGGGCCGCTGCTATCTGTCGGTGCTGATGCTCGGCTTCGAACTCGCCACCGGTCGTGCCCGGGTCGTGGACGCCGGCTCCCCACGGCTGCTGCGGCTGCGCGGCGGCGTGGTGGAGCCGGTGCGCTTCGAGGAGCAGCTCCCGCTCGGCATGTTCGAGGAGACCGACTACGTCGCCCAGGAATTCCAGGTCGAGCCCGGTGATCGTCTGATCTTCGTCAGCGACGGGGTGTACGCCGTCGCCTCCCCCGAGGGGGAGCCCTACGGCGACACCGCGCTGACCCGGGCGATCCAGGCCACCCGGCTGCTGCCCGCCGCCGAGGTGCCGAGGGCCGTCCTTCGGGAGCTGACCGGCCACCGCGGCCGGCCCGTCCCGGACGACGACGCGCTGGTGGTCTGCCTCGACTGGCGCGGGCGCTGACCGGCGGCACCCCGTGCGCGTAGCCCGGCCAGGGAGTCCGTGGTGGCCTCCCTGGCCGCGGCGGCGGCCTCCGGCCGGACGGACGGCTTCAGCACCCGGCCGGCACGCCCGGCGCCGGACTCCGGACATGCCTGCACCCTTTGCGGTCCACCCGCGAGGCAACAGTGGCTGCGGGACAGCTCGGCGAGGTTCCCGATGCCGCGATGGTGTGCCTCGACCGGACCGGCCGTGCCGCGGCGAACGCCGTGCGGGCCCCGCACGGCCGGGTGAGCATGCCCGTCATCGCTGCCCGGGCGGCGGCGCACCTGCTTCCCGCGAGGCCAGAAAAGCGCGCAGGCCACGGATCAGGGCCGTACGTTCTTCGGGGGCCATCGATGCCAGAGCGGCGCCCAGGGCCTGCGCCCGCCGGGCCGCCACGTCCTTGAGCACCCGGTTCCCGTGGCCGGTGAGCCTCAACTGGACCTCCCGCCGCTTGTGCGGATGGGACGAACGCTGGAGGAGGCCGGCCGCCTCCAACCGGTCGCACAGCCGGCTCGCCGTGGGCGGCCCTATCCCCAACTGCTCGGCAAGAGCCGTGAGGTTCACGTCCGGAGCCGCCTCCAAGGCGCGCAACGCCCTCAGCTGATGCGGGGACAAGCGCAAGGCGGCCTCCTGGGCGGCCACCGACCAGAGGCCGGTGAGACTGTCCACGGCATCGGCGATCTCCACCGCGACAGCCTCGACGCCATCGCGCGATCCCCTCGCTTCGTCGCCTCCGGGGCTGCCGAGACGGGTCACCGGCACATCACTTCCGTAAGTTTCAGGACTGGGCACGCATCCCCATCAACATGCAGTACCCGAAGAGGCAAGCGGCAAGCGGTACTACCGTCTGCCTCTTCACTCGTCCCACGGATCAGATGATGATCCGGCAGCGGAGGGTCACGGCCCCGCAGGCACGGTTCCGTCCTGGGATCACCGGTCGTCCGCCCGCACCACCACGGCGTAAGGGCCCGCGCCGATCAGCCGCTCACCAGGGATGTCGCCCAGAGCGGTGAAAAGGGTGAGCACACGTCCGGAGTCCGGGTCGAACCCCACATCCTTGACGGTCCCGTGCTCGGTGCCCTGGTCCGTCAACACCCGCCTCCCGATGACCTCCTGATGCTCCGGCACCTCGGGCGCGGTACGGTCGGCGGCCATCCGGGAGCGCGCGATGACGGCATCCGGCCCCACTGCCTCGACCGCGCTCCAGGAGACCGCGTCGGCGTGACGGGACGTTCCCGACAGACGCAGGTAGGAGACGGTGGCCGTGGCCGCGTCGATCGACACAGCCTCCACCTTGCCGAGCGATGCGGCCTCGACGGCGGTCAGAACGGGCAGCCCGCGCGTCTGCGAAAAGAGCATCATCCGCGTCCTCCTTCGTCCTCGCCGGGGGAAAGGATGTCCGAGGCCCCTTGCCGGCTGCGCTCGCGGAAGGCCTCGACCTGGGCGGCGAAGTTCGGCAGGTCGTCGGCGAGGAAGTGACGCGCGGACGTGGGAACGACCAGCGCCTGTCCGGATACGGCGAGCGTCTGGCCGCGCGGGATGAACACCTTGCGCTGCCGCCGCTCGAGGTGTGCGTGGGTGGCGATCTCGAACCCCACCACCCGACCGCCGGCCCCACTCGCGACGACGAGGTCGAGCACCGTCCCCACCTCTGTGCCCTGGTCGGTGAGGACCGGCGCGCCCAGCACATCGCCGCGCGCGGCCTCGCCGGGTTCGATGACCGCCCGCTTTTCCACCAGTGCGGCCTTGTCGCGGATCATCACGGCGGACGGCCCGAGGGCATGGACGTCGGTGAACGGCAGACTCTGCCGCAGCGGCCCTGCCAGCAGCCCCCGCCCGCTCAGCGTGAAGCCGGTGATCCGGCCTGCGGGGGCGTCGAAGACGGTGTCCTTGACCTTCGCCAAGGCTTCACCGCCCAACGTCACCACGACCCGCCCGGTCAGTTCGGAGGCCAGCATGAGCGTGCTCACCGGGCACCTCCCCGACGGGGCCGCCGTTCGCGCCGCACCACCAGGACCGTGCCGGAGCGGCGGCGCGCCTGTAGGGCGGCGGCTCCCACGGTGAGCAGCAGCACCAGCGCGATGAGGAAAAGCGCCCAACCCCACCACGTCATTGTCGGCCTCCTTCGCGTCGTCATCTTCGGTAGCGCAAGCTGTTCCGATACCGCCCCGCGCTACTGCGGTTGCCCGCGCCGGGAGACGGCAACCCCACGGATGACACTCGGCGCTCGCAGGACCAACCCGCCGCCCGTGACGAGTCAGTTGGCTGCGCGCCGGTATTGCCGTGTGCATGGCCAGAGAGGGGGAATCCGCAAGGCACCGGAGTATCCGCTCTCACCCCTGCCGGAAGGAACGAGCATCGTGCTGGCCATCGCCTCGGCGGTTTTGTTCTTCATCGCCTTTTTGATCAATGCGGCTGACATCTCCACCAACGACACCTTCACCTCGACCAACATCATGCTGATCGGTCTCGCCGTGCTGGCCCTGCACCTCGCGGGCGTGGGAAGCGGTTGGTCCGCACGGGGCCGCAGGCGCTGAAGAAGCCCCGGGCAGGGCGTCTGCGAGCGGTCCGCGATGGGAACATCGGGGCATGCGTGACTGTGGCGGCCGGGACGGCCGATGGTGGACGGCGCTTCGCCGGGTACCGGTGGCGGTGTGGGACGACGACGTCACGGACTGGGCCGCCGCACTGACCTACTACGCGGTGCTGGCTCTGTTCCCCGTGCTGCTGGTGATCCTGTCGGTGCTGGGCCTGACCATGCCCACGACGAAGCCGGGCGTCATCGACCGGATGCTCCAGCTCTTCCCGCTGGCCTCACGTGGGCTGCTGCGCGGTGCTCTGCAGCAGATGGCCGGGCAGTCGTCCGCGACGTGGCTGCTCTTCGCCTTCAGCGTGACGGGAGCGCTGTGGTCGGGCTCGAGCTACCTGAGCGTCTTCCGGCGGGCCCTGCACGCGATGCACCGGGTCGGCGCGCACCGCCCGGTGTGGCGCACCGTTCCACGCGTCATCCTCACCACGGTCGTACTGATCGCCCTGCTCCTCGTCACCACCCTCGCCCTGCTCCTCACCGGAAGCCTGGCCAGGAGTCTGGGCAGGGCCCTGGATCTGGGCAACGTGCCCGAGACGGCCTGGGGCGCGCTGCGGTGGCCCCTCCTGACCGTGGTCGCGGTCGCCCTGGTTCTGGTGCTGTACCGCTCGGGCCCCGCGGCCTCGCGCCCCGTACGGAGGATGGCGCCGGGCGGTGGTCTGGCGGTCGCCCTCCTGCTGGTCGTCTCGCTGGGCTTCACCTTCTACACCAACCACGTGAGCACCTACCACCGCCTCTACGGCTCACTGGCCGGCGTCATCGTCTTCCTCATCTGGCTGTGGCTGTCCAATCTGGCGTTGCTGATGGGCGCTCAGTTCAACGCGGAACTCGCCAAGACCGCCACCGGGGCTCACGCCGGCGTCCCCCGAGTGCGGGAAGAAGACGCTCCGTCCCGTACCTGAGTTTTCCTCGTGTGGACCGGGGTAGGCGCGCCTCACTGGCTGCTTCGGTCGGGGAGGGCACGAGAAGGGGAGAGAAATGATGGCGGCGACGGCGTCACGCACGGACGTGAACGGCAAGACGGCCGGCCTGCCGGAGGTGACCGACCCCCGGGCGGTCCCGCCGAAGGACGCCCGGCAGCTGACGAAGGCGTTCCTCGAGCGGCTGGCGGTGCTGGAGGAGGGCACGGCCCAGTACCAGTACGCGCGCAACACGCTGATCGAGATGAACACCTCTCTCGTGCGGTATGCGGCGGGCCGGTTCCGCAGCCGCGGCCCGGAGGAGATGGAGGACATCGTCCAGGTCGGCACGATCGGCCTGATCAAGGCGATCGACCGCTTCGAGCTGTCCCGTGAGGTGGAGTTCACCTCCTTCGCCATCCCCTACATCGTCGGCGAGATCAAGCGCTTCTTCCGGGACACCTCCTGGGCCGTCCACGTGCCCCGCCGCCTGCAGGAGGCCCGGGTCGAGCTCGCACGGGCCACGGACGAACTGCGCTCCCGGCTGGGCCGCACCCCCACCGTCCGGGAGCTCGCCGAGCTGATGAGCCTGTCGGAGGAGGAGGTCATAGAGGCCCGCATGGCTTCCAACGGCTACAACTCCTCCTCCCTGGACGCCACCATCGGCGGCGCACCGGACGGCGAGATGGCATTGTCCGAATTCATCGGCGCCGAGGACCCCGCCATGGGGCTGGTGGAGGACTTCCACGCCCTGGCGCCCCTGATCGCCGAACTCGGCGAGCGCGACCGGCAGATCCTGCACATGCGGTTCGTCGAGGAACTCACCCAGGCCCAGATCGGCGAGCACCTGGGATGCTCCCAGATGCATGTCTCACGCTTGCTGTCCCGGACCTTGAAGCGCCTGCGTGAGGGCATGCTCACCACGCGCTGAACCGTGGGCCGTCCGGCGGCACGGGCGTTCGCCCGGGCCTGCTCCCCACGCCGGTGCCGTCACCGGGGCGGGGAGCGGCGACACGAAGGCCGGGCACACGAACGGAACGTACCGGCCAATCAGGGAGGCAGCGCGTGATCCGCCATCGTCCGGGGACGGGAGTCGGCCCGTCGCGTCACACGGTCCTCGACAGTGACTCGGAAACTCCCGTCAGGGCTCGGCGCGTCTGCCGGCGATATCTGCGGCAGCTGGTACCGCCGGTCGTGGGCCGCGCGGCCGACGACGTCGAACTGGTCGTCTCGGAGCTCGTCACCAACGTGGTGCGGCATGCGCACAGTGCGACGTGCATGTTGAGCTTGGACGCCCGTCCCGATGCGGTCGAGGTGACGGTGGTGGACTCCGACCCCACCCCTCCGTGCTCACGCCTCCCCGACCTGAGCGGGCAGGCCGGAGGGTTCGGCTGGTCCATGGTCCGTCGCCTGGCCAAGAGGGTGACGGTGGTCCCGGTCCCGAGCGGTAAGGCCGTGTGCGTACTGATGCCGCGGCCGGCCCCGGCCTAGGCGTTCGGGGGAATCGCCTGCCGCGCCTGACGACGAGTGGTTTACCCGGCTCGGCACGTGGCACCCGTGCGGTGCATGGAAGGTGCGGTTCGAAAGGCGAAGTCGGGCCGCAGCGTGCGTCTCCCCTTCAAAGGGCGGCGAGGCCGAACGTGAACCGGCCTCGCCGCCCTTCTCGGTGACTGGCCATCGTCGTTCCCGGACGGCCGCCCCGCCCCCATGCCCCGCCCGCACCGTCCACGGGGCGTACGCGCGGCGCACCCCGCCGGTTCGGGGCCGCCCCGTCCGCACCTCGGCCCGCCGGCACCCGGCCCGCCGAGTCGTGGGACCGACGACAGACTTCTCGGGCAACCCGTCGGGGAGATCAAGGCCACGACGCACTCGCCGCGGACGATCACACACAGCCGCCGGCCCTACGACCCCTGGCCGCCGGGCCTACGACCCCTGATCTCGACTTCCGGGCCCCTGGGCCCAGGCCGGCCCCCGGCCGCCGGCTTCCGCCGCCCGCGCCTGCCCCGCCCTGCGCCCGCCCCGCCCCGTGGTCGGTCGCGTCGCGGACCATAATGGAACGCCCCGACTCTTCTGGAGGTGCCGTGACCGGCTCCCGTTTCACGAGCTCCGGGCTCCGTGCGCTGAGGCCGGCGGCCTTCGGTGCGGACCCGGCCGGTGAGCGCCTGGCGCGCATCCGGCGTTCGCCCCACTTCCAGGACGGCGTGTTCGTGAACCCGGGCGGCGCCGCCCGTACCCGCCCGTCCTGCTCCGCGACGGACTTCGCCAAGGTGTACTTCGACAAGGAGGCCCGCCCCCGGCGCTCTCCGACGGGCACGGTTCCGGTGCACGCCACCACGCTCGCCGACCTCGCCCGGCCGCCGGCGACGGGGCTGCGGCTGACCTGGATGGGGCACTCCAGCGTGCTCGCCGAGATCGACGGGCAGCGGGTGCTCTTCGACCCCGTGTGGGGTGAGCGCTGCTCCCCGTTCCCCTTCGCCGGGCCCAGACGGCTGCATCCCGCGCCCCTGCCGCTCGCCGCGCTCGGCCCGGTCGACGTCGTCGTCATCTCCCACGACCACTACGACCACCTCGACCTGCCCACGGTCAAGGCGCTGGCGGGCACCGACACGCTGTTCGCCGTGCCGCTCGGCGTCGGCGCCCATCTGGAGCACTGGGGCGTCGCGGAGAGCCGGCTGCGCGAGCTGGACTGGCACGAGGAGATCAAGGTCGGCCCCCTCACCCTGACCGCGACCCCGGCCCGCCACTTCTGCGGCCGCGGCCTGCGCAACACCCAGCACACGCTGTGGGCGTCCTGGGTCGTCGCGGGCGAGGAACACCGGATCTACCACAGCGGCGACACCGGCTACTTCGACGGCTTCCGGGACATCGGCGCAGCCCACGGCCCGTTCGACGCGACGATGATCCAGATCGGGGCGTACAGCGAGTTCTGGCCGGACATCCATATGACCCCCGAGGAGGGCGTACGCGCCCACCTCGATCTCCAGGGCGGCGCACCGCACGGGGCGCTGCTGCCGATCCACTGGGGCACCTTCAACCTCGCCCCGCACCCGTGGGCCGAGCCGGGGGAGTGGACGCTGGCGGCCGGTGAGACGGTCGGGCAGCCCGTCGCGGTGCCCGTGCCGGGCGCGCCCTTCGAGCCGGGCGGCGACCTGCCCACCCGTCCCTGGTGGCGCGGCGTGTCCCAGACCCTCACCCGCAGCTGGCCGGCCCCGGAGCTCGGACTGCGCGCGGCCCGGGGGCTGGACCTCGTGGGCGACGACTGAGCGCCCCGTCCAGGGAGCCCGCCCCCGAGCCCCCGTCCAGGGGGCCGTCACCTGCGTAGAACCGTGAGGACGACGCCGAGGAGGGTCGAGGCGGGCACGTAGCCGAAGTGGCGGGAGTCCTGGGTGCGCGGTGCGTCCCCGCGGACGACCAGGGAGCCGGGTGGCACCCGCCCGCCCGGCGGAGCGCCGACGGCCGCGCGCACCTCCTCCGGGACCGGGTCGCCGGGCACAGCCGCGACCCGTTTGACCAGCCACTCCAGGTGTGCGTCGCGCTCGACGGCGGGCATCGGGTTGCGGAACACGACCGCGTCGCCGCGACGTACGTGCCGCGTGCGGCGCACGATCAGCCGGTCGCCGTCCGCGAAGGCCGGGCTCATGCTCGATCCGGTGACCCTGACGAGCGCGAGCCGTGTCCGCAGGGCCCGCACCGACCCCAGCAGCAGCACCATGCCCGCTGCCACTGCCGTCAGCGCCCGTCCCGTGCGCGCCCCCGTCGCCGTCATCGTGCCGTCTTCGTGTCGTGGGCGGCTCATGACGCCGCCTCCGCCGGCCTGCTCCGGTCGCCGTCGCTGGCGTAGCCCGCCGCCTGCAGGGTGAACAGCCGCGCGTAGTGCCCGTCCGTGCGGGCCATCAGCTCGTCGTGGGAGCCGAGTTCGGCGATCTCGCCGTCCACCAGGACGGCGATGCGGTCCGCCGCGCGCAGCGCGCCGAGCCGGTGGGAGACCAGCAGCGCGGTGCGTCCCCGGCGGTGCCGGCCCAGCGTGCGGTGCACCTCGTGCTCGGCCTCCGGGTCCAGGCCCGAGCTGGGCTCGTCGAGGATGAGCAGGTCGGCGTCGCGCCGCATCAGCGAACGGGCCAGCGCCACCCGCTGCCACTGCCCGCCGGACAGGGTGACTCCCGTGGCGCCGTCCTCCTCGCCCCGGTGGACCCGGCTGAGCTGCGTCGCGTACCCCTCGGGCAGGCCGCGCAGGGTCCCGTCGATGCCGGCGAGTGCCGCACTGGCGTGGATCCGCTCCCGGTCCTCGCGGTGCGCCAGATCCCCGATGCCGATGTTCTCCGCCGCCGAGAGGTCGTACGTCATGTAGTCCTGGAACGTCACGCCGATCCGGCGGCGCAACTCGGTCACGTCCATGGCGCGGATGTCCGTGCCGTCCCACAGGATCGCGCCGCGCTCGGGGTCGTAGAACCGGCACAGCAACTTGATGAGGGTGCTCTTGCCGGCTCCGTTGCGGCCCACGAGCCCGGTCGCGGTGCCCGCCGGGACGGTCAGGTTCACCCCGCGCAGGACCCAGGGGCCGGACGGGTCGTAGCGGAACCAGACGTCGCGCAGTTCGAGGCTGCCGCTGAGCGCCGGCACCGGAGCTCCGCCCCGGGGCAGGTCGTCGGGGGTGTCGAGCAGGTCGAGGTAGTGGCCGAAGAGCCGGACGCCCTCGGCGGCGGTGCCGGCCTGCAGGACGATCCCGGTGAACGCCCCCTGTACGCCCGCCGCGGCGGCCACGAACAGCGTGACGTCGCCGACGGTGAACCGGCCTCGGGCCGCGCCGACCACGACGACGACCGTGCCGAGCCCGGCGAGAACCGCGTTGAGCGCGGCGAACGCCGACTGTACGAGGGCGCCGCGCCGGGCCACCGCCAGCTGGGCCTCGGTGGCGTCGCCGAGCGCCCGTACCAGCCGGCCGTTCATGAAGCCGCCGAGTCCGAACAGCCGGATCTCCTTGGCGGCCCGCGGGTCGGTGAGCAGCGAGCGGTAGAACAGATGGCGCCGCAGCCGGGCCGAACTCAGTTCCCAGACCACGGCCTGACGGCGCGCCAGCGACAGCCGGGCGAGCAGGGCCGCGGCGCCGACCAGGAACAGCAGGCCCACCATCGGCGGCCACACGGCGAGCAGCGCGCCGGTGAAGGCGCCGATGGCGGCCACCGCGCGCACGGCCTCCTGCGCGAACATGGTGATGTTGTGCGGCGCGTCCTCGCAGGCCTGCTGGGCGAGCCGCAGCCGGTCGTGGAACGCGGGGTCCTCGAACCGCCGCAGCCCGTGGAAGGTGTCGACCTTGGCGAACAGCGTCCGCTCGACCTCGACGACCAGCCGCCTGCGCACCAACTCATCGAGGTAAGCGGAGAGTTGGAGGAGGATCGCGGAGAGCGCGCCGAGCGCGGCCACGGCGATCCCGAGGAAGACGGCACGGTGGGTGTCGGTGTGCGCACCGTGGCCCAGTTCGTCGAACAGCAGCTTGGTGAGCCAGGCGGCGGCGGCCGGCAGGACGCCGACGGAGAGGGTGGTGGCGAACAGCAGCGTGGCGCCCACGGGTGCGCCGCGGAACTGCAGGGCGATCGCCGCCCACGCGGCGCGGGCCCGCAGCCGGTTCCCCGGAGGCGGCGATGCCTCCGGGGAACCGTCCGGTGGATCGGCGTGCGTCATCGGCGCGTTGGGACCGAGGGTCAGCAGCTGCCGGACTTCACGCAGGGACCGGCACAGCTGTAGACGTACCGGACGTGGTTCGTGCACTTGCAGAACGTGCCGTGCTCCGGGACGCAGGCGCCGGCCCGGTCCTCCTTGAGGAGCATGCCGAGCAGCTTGTCGCCCATCGTTGCGATCACACGGGTCATCGCGGACCTCCGTCTAGGAATGAAGGCCGGCCATGGGTGTGGCCGACCGCGGCAGAAGTTAAGTCCTGTGGCCAATTGAGCGCAAGGGCGCAAAAGTTGACGGAGCGATTCCGTATTCGCAGGAAATTTTTGAGCGGGAAATGACCACTGTTGCTCATGTCGACTTGGGGTTACATTGCCTCCGGCCCAGTCGTCCCAGAGAGGTGAGGGCTGCTCGTGGCATACGCCCTGCTTGCTGTCCGGCTTCTCGTCGGCATCGTGTTCGCCGCCTCGGCGACCGGAAAACTGCGCGGCGCCGGTGCGTTCGCCGGATTCGAGGATTCCGCCCGCGCCATGGGCGTACCGGCCCGCGCCGTGCGCCCCGTGGCGGTGACCGTCGTGGCGGGGGAGTGTGCCGCGGTGGTGCTGCTCGCCCTCGGGCCCGGCGGAGCCTTCGGCTTCGGCCTGACCCTGTTGCTGCTCGCCGCCTTCACCGCCGGCATCGTCCGGGCGTTGCGTGCCGGGACGCGGACGTCGTGCGCGTGCTTCGGTGCCTCGACGACGCCGCTCGGCCGCCGGCATGTGGTGCGCAACACCGTGCTGCTCGCCCTGGCCGCCTTCGGCCTGGCGGCGGCGCTCGCCGGGACGCCGGTGCCGGGGCAGGCGGCCGGTGTGCTCGTCGCGGCGTTCGCCGCGCTGGTCGGCGCACTCCTCGTGATCTTCACCGACGAGCTGGGCTCGCTGTTCGACGACGGCGCCCCCCGCACCCAGGGGCGCGTCCGCGGATCCGCCCCGTAGGCATCGACCGCCGCACCCCTAAGGCGGCTCGACCTCCCGGACCGCCGCGGCGGACACCCCGCCCGGCGATCACACGAGACCTCGGAGTCACCCATGCCCTTCCTCGTCAGCGCCGTCGTGGTGCTCGCCGTGCTCTGTCTGCTGAACCTGCTCCTCACCTTCGGCGTCATCCGCAAACTGCGGGCGCAGGCCGCGGAGAAGTCCGACCGGGTCGTGGACGGGCTGATCGTCCCGGCCGGCTCCACCGTGTCCTCCTTCTCCGCCGTGACCACCACCGGCGAGCGGATCACCCGCGACGGGCTGGGCGAGACCATGCTCGGTTTCTTCACCCCCGACTGCCGTGCCTGCAAGGAGCGGCTGCCCCTCTTCGTGGAGCAGGCCCGCGCCACGGCGGCCCTGACCGGCCGCAGCGTCCTGGCGGTCGTGCACGGCACGCCGGAGGAGGCCCGTGAGCAGGTGGCGGCCCTGTCCGGGGTCGCCCACGTCGTCGTCGAGGAGGGCGACGGGCCGCTCGGCGAGGCCTTCGACATCACCGGCTATCCGGTCTTCGGTCTGCTCACGGCCGACGGCACCCTCGCCGCCACGGCGTTCGACCCGGCCCGCCTGCCGGCGCCGGCGCGCGCGGCGGTCTGATCCCGAGTCACCTCGACGTTAACGCTGAGTGATGCCAAGGGGAAGGCTGCACCGGGCGCGGACCGGTCCCGAGCGATCCCCGCCGGGCGTCCATCGAACAGGAGACGGAAAGGGTGAGGGCCGGGAGGTGACATGCCTCCCGGCCCTCGCCCTTTCGTCATGACCGCTCCTGAACAGCTCTGATCGCAAAATGATCGCCGCTGTCCGCCTCCCGGGCAGGGTTATCGGTCTGTCGTACGAAGCCTCATACCAGAGGGGGGTGCTGTGCGTGGCACTTTGTCAACTGCCCACCGCGCATGATGCGTTGCCGACTACTGTGAGTGTCCGTCGGGCGACACCAGCCCGACGGACCAGGACCCCAGTACGAGGACACCGATGTCTCACCTCCGCGCACCGGCCGCACGCGCAGACCGCCGTGAGGGCGGCGGGCGGCACGGGCGGCCGGCAGTCCGCACCCACCCCACCGTCCCCGAGGCCCACATACGGCCGCAGCTGCTGCGCCTCGCCGTACTCCCACCGACCGCGGTCGCCCTGAGCGCCTGCGCGGCGGTGCTGTTCACCGTCCGCACCTCCGGGCCACGCCCCGACGGCCTGTGGGCCGTGCTGGCCGGCGCGGGGGCCGTCGCCCTCGCCGGCATCGTCATCGCCGCCGTCGCGGCCGACCGCGCCGCCCGCTCCATCGGCGACCGGGTCGGCGCCCTGCGCCGCCGCAGCGCGCGCGGCGAGGCGGACCTGCGCGCCCTCGTCGAGGCGCTGCGCCGCGGCGAGGCCCCGCCCGCACCCCCGCAACCGCGCGCCCCGGGCCCCGACGCCGACGACCTCGACCTGCTCGCCGCCGACCTGACCCGCGCGCACGACGCCGCCGTCGCCGCCGTGGTCCATGCCGCGCAGCTGTCCAGCCAGACCGGCAGCGAACAGAAACTGGAGGTCTTCGAGAACCTCGCCCGGCGGCTGCAGTCCCTGGTGCACCGGGAGATCTCCATCCTCGACGAGCTCGAGAACGAGATCGAGGACCCCGACCTGCTCAAGAGCCTCTTCCACGTCGACCACCTCGCCACCCGCATCCGCCGCCACGCCGAGAACCTCGCCGTGCTCGGCGGCGCCGTCTCCCGTCGGCAGTGGAGTCACCCCGTCTCCATGACCGAGGTGCTGCGCTCGGCGATCGCCGAGGTCGAGCAGTACTCCCGGGTCAAGCTGGTCCCGCCGATCGAGGGCACCCTGCGCGGCCACGCCGTCGCCGACGTCATCCACCTGCTCGCCGAACTCGTCGAGAACGCCGGCGTGTTCTCCGCCCCGCACACCCAGGTCCTGCTGCGCGCCAGCCTCGTCACCTCCGGCCTCGCCGTAGAGGTCGAGGACCGCGGCCTGGGTATGCCTGTCGAGGAACAGCAGCGGATGAACCAGCTGCTCGCCGACCCCGACCAGGTCAACGTCGCCCGGCTGCTCGCCGACGGCCGCATCGGGCTCTACGTGGTCTCCCAGCTCGCGCGGCGGCACGGCATCCGGGTGCGCCTGCAGAACAACATCTACGGCGGAGTCCAGGCCGTCCTCGTCGTCCCGCTGGCCCTGCTCGGTGCCGACACCGACACCGGGGCCGTTCCGGCGGGCGGGGACCGACCGCACGACACCGGCACCGGCGCGCACCCCGTCGTCGTACCGCCGCAGCAGGCGCACCCCACCGGGCCGTACGCCGTGCCACCGCACGAGCCCCGTCCCGCGCCCGCGAGCGCGCCCCACGCCACGGTGCCGGACGGCGACGACGGCGTCGTGCCGGTCGTACGGCCGAGGAAGGGCGACCGGCACACCGGCACCGGCCGGCCGGGCGAGGCGCGCTCCGGGCGGCCCGCCCACCCCCTGCCCGAGCAGGCCGCCTCCCCCGCACCCGAGAGCGCCGCCCACGGGCCGGGCGTTCCGCCGTTGCCCGTGCGGGGCCGGCAGCAGGAGCGACCCACCCCCGCCTCGGCCGTACCCGGCATCCGGCCCGAGGACCGGGCGGCGGTGGAGGAGATCGCCGGCGCCCCGCCGCTCCCGCGGGCCGGCGCCGTCCGCGGCACCATGGGCAAGCCCCGGCTGCCCCGGCGCCGCGCCCAGGAACACATCGTGCCGCAACTGCGCGGCGGCCCCCTGCCCCGCCCCGAGGACGACGCCGCCGGACCCGACCCCGGTCTGATGGCCGCCTTCCAGCGCGGCATCACTCTGGCCGAGGCCCAGCAGGGCCTCGACCCGGTCACCGAGCCCCGCCCGGAAGCGGCGACCGGGCCCACCGCCCTGCACCTGACGTCCCCGCGCGCGGCGCACCCCGGGCCGCACGCCGTCCACCTGCCCGCGCCGCTCGACACACCCGGCACCCACCACGGCAGGCCGGCCCCCGCGCCGCACCACCCCGGCGCCCCCGCGCCCGACCGTCTCACCACCCGGCACGACGGGAGCGCACCGGCCGGATGACCACCCCCACCGCTCCCGCCCCACCACGTACCCCAAGGAGTCGATCCACCATGGCGAGCGATGCGCCGACCGCCCAGGCAACCGACCTCGACTGGCTGTTGAGCGGCCTCGTCCAGCGCGTACCCCACACCCGCAGCGCCGTCCTGCTGTCCTGCGACGGGCTCGTGAAGTCCGTGCACGGGCTCGACGTGGACAGCGCCGACCACATGGCGGCCCTCGCCTCCGGCCTGTACTCGCTCGGCCGCAGCGCCGGCATCCGCTTCGGCGACGGCGGCGACGTCCGGCAGGTCGTCGTCGAACTCGACGCGACACTGCTGTTCGTCACCACCGCCGGCTCCGGCACCTGCCTCGCCGTACTCGCCGGCCGCGACGCGGACGCCGCCGTGCTCGGCTACGAGATGGCCATGCTCGTCAAGAGCGTCCGCCCCTACCTGGTGACCGCGCCCCGCCAGCAGTCCGCCGAGCCCCCGGTGATGCGGCCTTGAGCGTGGCGGCGGCCGGGGAGGGCCCCTGGCTCGACGACGCGGCCGGCCGGCTGGTGCGCCCCTTCACGGTGAGCAACGGCCGCACCCGCCCCAGCGTCGCACTCGACCTGATGTCACAGGTGATGGCCACCGGGGCGACCCCCCTCGGCTATCTCGGCCCCGAACACGCACAGGCCCTCGACCTGTGCCGGGCACCCGTCTCGGTGGCCGAGATCGCCGCCCACCTGAAGCTGCCGGCGGTCGTCACCAAGGTGCTGCTGTCCGACCTCGTCGACACCCGCGCGCTCACCACCAAACCCCCGGCGTTCCACCACCGACCCACCGACCGGGCCCTACTGGAGGCAGTGCTCGATGGACTACGACGACAGCTCTGAGACGTCCTACGACCGCTCCGGCTACGGCGGCCACCCCGACTACCGAGCCGGCGCGCCCACCTACCAGGGGCACGACGACGGCGACCCGTTCCCGACCGCGCTGAAGATCCTCGTCGCGGGCGGTTTCGGCGTCGGCAAGACCACCTTCGTCGGCGCGGTCAGCGAGATCGCCCCGCTCAGCACCGAGGAGCTGCTCACCACCGTCAGCGCGGCCACCGACAGTCTCGAGGGCATCGAGAACAAGATGGAGACCACGGTCGCCATGGACTTCGGCCGCATCACCGTCGATCCCGGGCACGTGCTGTACCTGTTCGGAACCCCCGGACAGGAGCGCTTCTGGTTCATGTGGGACGAACTGTGCGAGGGCGCCCTCGGCGCGGTCGTCCTCGCCGACACCCGGCGGCTGCAGGACTGCTTCGCCGCCGTCGACTTCTTCGAGGAGCGCGGCCTGGGCTTCATCCTCGCCATCAACGAGTTCGACGGCGGCCACCGCTACGACCCCGACGAGGTACGCGCCGCCATCGACCTGGCCCCGGAGATCCCCGTCGTGCGCTGCGACGCCCGGATCTCCGCCTCCGGCGTGCAGACCCTGCTCACCCTCGTGCGGCACCTCATCGCCTACGCCCCCGTCGCTCCCGCCTCCACCAGCGGCGCCTGACAGGAGAGACCGTGACGCCCCCAGACCATCTTCCGGACCATCCCCGCACTGCTGGAGAACGGCCATGAGGTACGAGCCGCCGAGCCCCGTCGGCCGGCTGCTGCTCACCCCCGAGGACCGCGACGCCCCCGCTCGCGCCCGCCGGCTGCACCTGCTGGGTCTCGGGGAGCGGGCCGAGCCCTCCCTCGACTCCTACGCCGGCCACCTCGCCGACCTCACCGGAGCGCCGTTCGGGATGGTCAACTTCCTCGGCGCGGATACGCAGTTCTTCGCCGGACTGCACGCACCGCCCCCGCCGCCGCCCGCGCCGGGCGAGCCGCCGCGCCCCGCCCTCGGCCGGGTCCTGCCGCGCGACCACGGCTACTGCCCGCACGTCGCCGTGCGCCGCCGCGCCCTGGCCCTGGAGGACGTCGCCGACTACCCGCGCTTCGCCGGCAACCCGGTCGTCGACGAGTACGGCATCCGCTCCTACCTCGGCGCCCCGCTCATCGACTCCACCGGAACCGTCCTCGGCACCGTGTGCGTCGCCGACCGCGCGCCACGCACCTGGGGCAAGGCCGGCCTGGAGACGATCAAGTCCGCGGCCGCCGACCTGGCGGGCCGGCTGGAACACGGGCTGGTGTGACGACCGGCCGCGGGGCACACGGGCCGGTGTGACGACTGGACCGAAGGCGTGAAGGAAAGCTGAGCCGCCGCTTAAGAAAAGCTCGATGGACCCCGGCGTGCGCTATACGGCAGATTGCTGAACGCATTCCCATCCCTCTTCCCGCACGCGGGCTTCTTCGGCCTGCCCGCGCCCGGGCCCGAGCACCACAGGAGCCGTAGCGTGAAGGCGCTGGTCAAGGAGAAGGCGGAGCCCGGACTGTGGCTCACGGACGTGCCGGAGCCGGCCATCGGCCCCGGGGACGTCCTGATCAAGGTGGAGCGCACCGGCATCTGCGGCACCGACCTGCACATCCGGGCCTGGGACGGCTGGGCGCAGCAGGCGATCGACACCCCGCTGGTGATCGGGCACGAGTTCGTCGGCGAGGTCGTCGAGACCGGCCGTGACGTCACCGACATCGCCGTCGGCGACCGGGTCAGCGGCGAGGGCCACCTGGTGTGCGGCAAGTGCCGCAACTGCCTGGCCGGCCGCCGTCACCTGTGCCGGGCCACCGTCGGTCTCGGCGTCGGCCGCGACGGCGCGTTCGCGGAGTACGTCGCGCTCCCCGCGTCCAACGTGTGGGTGCACCGCGTCCCCGTCGACCTCGACGTCGCCGCGATCTTCGACCCGTTCGGCAACGCCGTGCACACCGCGCTGTCCTTCCCGCTCGTCAACGAGGACGTGCTCATCACCGGCGCCGGCCCGATCGGTCTGATGGCTGCCGCCGTGGCCAAGCACGCCGGAGCCCGTCACGTCGTCATCACCGACGTCAGCGAGGAGCGCCTGGAGCTGGCACGGAAGATCGGTGTCAGCCTCGCCCTGAATGTGGCGCGGGAACAGATCGCCGACGGGCAGCGGGAGCTGGGCCTGCGCGAGGGCTTCGACATCGGCCTGGAGATGTCCGGCCGGCCCGAGGCGCTACGCGACATGATCGCCAACATGACGCACGGCGGCCGTATCGCCATGCTCGGCCTGCCCGCCGAGGAGTTCCCGGTCGACTGGGCCCGGATCGTCACCTCGATGATCACCATCAAGGGCATCTACGGCCGGGAGATGTTCGAGACCTGGTACGCGATGTCGGTGCTGCTGGAGGGTGGCCTCGACCTCGCCCCCGTGATCACCGGCCGCTACGGCTACCGCGACTTCGAGGCGGCGTTCGCGGACGCCGCGAGCGGCAAGGGCGGCAAGGTCATCCTCGACTGGACCGCGTGACCCCGCCCCGGCCTCTTTCCCGCGAGCACTCCTAGGAGCTTTCCCGATGTTCGAATCCGTGCGCGACGACCTGCGTGCCACCCTCGACGAGATCCGCGCCGCCGGGCTGCACAAGCCCGAGCGGGTCATCGACACCCCGCAGTCCGCGACCGTCAACGTCACCGCCGGCGGCCGCCCCGGCGAGGTCCTCAACTTCTGCGCCAACAACTACCTCGGTCTCGCCGACCACCCCGAGGTCGTCGCCGCCGCCCACGCGGCCCTGGACCGCTGGGGCTACGGCATGGCCTCCGTGCGCTTCATCTGCGGCACCCAGGAGGTCCACAAGGAGCTGGAGGCGCGCCTCGCGGCATTCCTCGGCCAGGAGGACACGATCCTGTACTCCTCCTGCTTCGACGCCAACGGCGGTGTCTTCGAGACGCTGCTCGGCGAGGAGGACGCGGTCATCTCCGACGCCCTCAACCACGCCTCCATCATCGACGGCATCCGCCTGTCCAAGGCCCGCCGCTTCCGCTACGCCAACCGCGACCTGGAAGACCTCGAGACCAAGCTGAAGGAGGCGTCCGACGCGCGCCGCCGCCTGATCGTCACCGACGGCGTCTTCTCCATGGACGGCTACGTGGCGCCGCTGGCGGAGATCTGCGACCTCGCGGACCGCTACGACGCGATGGTCATGGTCGACGACTCCCACGCCGTCGGCTTCGTCGGCCCCACCGGCCGCGGCACCCCCGAACTGCACGGCGTGATGGACCGCGTCGACATCGTCACCGGCACCCTCGGCAAGGCCCTCGGCGGTGCCTCCGGCGGCTACGTCGCCGCCCGCGCCGAGATCGTCGCCCTGCTGCGCCAGCGCTCGCGGCCGTACCTGTTCTCCAACACGCTCGCCCCGGTGATCGCCGCCGCCTCGCTGAAGGTCCTCGACCTGCTGGAGTCCGCCGACGACCTGCGGGTCCGGCTGAACGAGAACACCGCCCTGTTCCGCCGCCGCATGACCGAGGAGGGCTTCGACATCCTCCCCGGCGACCACGCCATCGCCCCCGTCATGATCGGTGACGCGTCCGTGGCCGGCCGGATGGCGGAGCTGCTGCTGGAGCGCGGCGTGTACGTGATCGGCTTCTCCTACCCGGTCGTGCCGCAGGGCGCCGCCCGCATCCGCGTGCAGCTGTCCGCCGCCCACTCCACCGAGGACGTGAACCGGGCCGTGGACGCGTTCGTGGCGGCGCGGGCGGAACTGGGCGCCTGACACCCGCCCGGCCCGGGCCCGCCCGGCCCGACCTGCCCGGCCCGACCTGCCCGGCCGACCTGAGACAATCGATTCCGTGATCGAAGCGCGGCGGCTCCACATCCTCCGTGCGGTGGCCGACCACCGCACGGTGACGGCGGCTGCCGCCGCGCTGTACCTCACCCCGTCGGCGGTCTCCCAGCAGCTCACCGCGCTGGAGCAGGAGACCGGTCACCGCCTGGTCGAGCGCGGCGCCAAGGGCGTACGGCTCACCCCGGCCGGTGAGATCCTGCTCAGCCACACCAATGCCGTCCTCGCCCAGCTGGAGCGGGCCGAGGCCGAACTCGCCGCCTACGGCTCCGGGCAGGCCGGCACGGTCACCGTCGCCGCCTTCGCCACCGGCATCGCGCTGGTCGTCGCGCCCGCGGTGGCCCGGCTCGCCGACACCGCCCCCGGCATCCGCATCCGCGTCCAGGACGCCGAGGGCGACGCCAGCCTGCCGATGGTGCTGGACCGGCAGGTCGACGTGGCGGTCGCCGTCGAGTACCGCGGCGCGCCGCCCGCCGACGACCCCCGCCTCACCCACATGCCGCTCTACGCGGAGCCGTTCGACGCGGTCGTCCCGGTCAGCCACCGCCTCGCCGACTCCGTCGAGGTCCCCCTCGCCGACTTGGCCAAGGACCCGTGGATCGGCCCGTACCCCGGCAACCCCTGCCACGACGTCGTCGTCCTGGCCTGCGAGCACGCCGGTTTCCAGCCCCGCCTGGAGCACTCCTCCGACGACTTCCGCGCCGTCGTCGCCCTCGCGGCGGCCGACGCCGGCGTGGCCCTCGTGCCGCGCTCCGCCCTGCGCGGCATGGACCTCACCGGTGTCGTCGTCCGCCCGGTCGACGGCGCGCCGCCGACCCGCCGCGTCTTCGCCGCCGTCCGCCGGGGCGCGGAGGAGCACCCGCTGATCCGCCCGGTACTGGACGCGCTGGGCGAGGCGGCCGAGGGATAGCGGCGGGACGCGTCGGCCGGGCCGGCCGGACGCGACGGGAACCGGTCGGCAGGCGCACGAGTCTGTGCTGTCATGCGCGTGACGATGATCCTTCCGGCTCTGACCGAGGCGACCAGCCCGCTGTTCCGGCCCATCAAGTACTCGCTGTTCCCGCCCCTGGGCCTGGCCACCCTGGCGGGCTATCTGGACCCCGACGACGAGGTCACGCTGTACGACGAGCACGTGGAGCGCCTCGCCCTCGAGGCTCTCGCGAGCCCCGACCTGCTGGTGGTCCAGCCGTACATCACCTCCGCCCGGCGCAGCTACGAGATAGCCGACCACTTCCGCGCCCGGGGCGTCCACGTGGCCATGGGCGGGCTGCATGTGACCTCGCTGCCGGAGGAGGCCACGGCGCATGCGGACACGATCTTCACCGGTCCGGGCGAGGACACCTGGCCGCTGTTCCTCAAGGACTTCCGCGACGGCGTGCCGGCCCGCCGCTACGACTCGGCGCAGCGCACGCTGGCCGGGCTCCCGCCGGTGCGGCGAGACCTGATCAAGAGACACCTGTACCTGGTGCCCAACTCCCTCGTGGTGTCGCGCGGCTGCCCCCACCACTGCGACTTCTGCTACAAGGACGCCTTCTTCGAGGGCGGCAAGTCCTTCTACACGCAGGCCGTCGACGACGCCCTCGCCGAGATCGACCGGCTGCCCGGCCGCCATCTGTACTTCCTCGACGACCACCTCTTCGGCAACCGCCGTTTCGCCGAGGCCCTGTTCGACGGCATGGCGGGCGGGGGACGGCTGTGGCAGGCCGCGGCCACCGTCGACTCGGTCATGCGGCCGGGACTGCTGGAGAGGGCGGTCGAGGCGGGCCTGCGCAGTCTGTTCGTCGGCTTCGAGAGCGTCAACGACGCCAACCTCGCCGAACGCCGCAAGAACCAGAACGTCGGCACGGACTACGCGGCGGTGGTACGCCGCCTGCACGACGCCGGCGTCATGGTCAACGCCAGCTTCGTCTTCGGGCTCGACAGGGACGGCCCGGACGTCTTCGACCGGACGGTGCAGTGGGCGGTCGGCCAGGGCATCGAGACGGCCACCTTCCACATCATGACGCCCTACCCCTCGACCGGACTGTGGAAGCAACTGGAGTCCGAGAACCGGATCCTGCACCGCGACTGGGACCTGTACGACACCCGCCACGTCGTGTACGAGCCCCGGAGGATGACGGCGCGTCAGCTGGAGGACGGCTACTGGCGGGCCTACCGCGACTTCTACCGCTGGTCCAACATCTGGCGAGGCTCGGCCGCCCAGCCGGGCCGGTCCGAACGGCTGCGGCACCTCGCGTACGCGGGCGGTTGGAAGAAGTTCGAGCCCGCGTGGGACCTGCTGATCCGTTCCCGCGGGGTGGTGCGCGCCCTGCCCGCGCTGGAGCGCACGCTGGCGGCGTTCGGCGGACGGGAGTGAGGCCGCCGTAACACGGCTGTCTCATATTCGGGATAGCGTCCCGAATATGGGAAACCCTGAAGTCACGGCCGCCGACGTCGACGTGCGGCTCGGAGTGCGGCTGGCCGAACTGCGTGCCGAACAAGGCTGGTCGCTGGGCGAGTTGGCCGAGCGCTGCGGCATCAGCCGTTCGACCCTCTCGCGGGCCGAGCGGGCCGAGATCAGCCCGACCGCCGCCCTGCTGAACCGCCTGTGCGCGGTCTACGGACGGACCATGTCCCAGTTGCTCAGCGAGGTCGAGGCGGAGCCCGCCGCCGTCGTGCGCGCGGCGGACCAGCCGGTCTGGGAGGACCGTTCGGCCGGCTTCGTACGGCGCTCGGTGTCCCCGCCGCACACCGGGTTGCGCGGCGAACTCGTGGAGGGCCGCCTCGCCGCCGGCGCCGACCTCGCCTACGACCGCCCGCCCGTCGCCGGCCTGGAACAGCACATCTGGGTGCTTCAGGGGGCGATGGAGGTGACCGCGCAGGAGGTCACGCACCGGCTCGGAGCCGGTGACTGCCTGCGGATGCGGGTGTGGGGGGCGACCCGGTTCCGCTGCGCGGACGACACCGGCGTGCGCTACCTGCTGGCGGTGGTGCGGCCGTGAGACGCCTGGACGGCCCCCACCTTCTCGCCGCCTCCGCGGAGTTGGCGGACCTGCTGGTCGACACGGTGGCCGGGGGTGCCTCCATCGGCTTCCTCGCACCCCTGGAACCGGCCGCGGCCGTCGCGTGGTGGCGGGAGCGCGCACAGGCCGTGGCCGCCGGACGGCTCACCGTGTGGGTGGCGTACGACGCGGGGCGGCCGGCCGGCACCGTGAGCCTCGCCCTGCCCGACAAACCCAACAGCCGTCACCGCGCGGAGATCATCAAGCTGATGGTCCACCGCGGCGCGCGTGGCCGCGGTCTCGGCCGCGCCCTGCTGGCCACCGCCGAGGCGGCCGCCGTCGCGGCCGGGATCACGCTGCTGCACCTGGACACCGAGACCGGCAGCCCCGCCGAGTCCCTGTACCGCTCGGCCGGCTGGACCCGCGCCGGGACGATCCCCGACTACGCGGCGAGCCCCGACGGCGTACTGCGGCCGACGACCCTGTACTACAAGCAGGTCGGGACGGCCGGCGCCGGCGGGTGAGTGTCAGTGGCAGCGGTTACGGTTCCTGCCATGCCGGATGCCGAAGACGTACGCCGTGTCGCGCTGTCCCTGCCGGACACGACGGAGAAGACCGCCTGGAGCATGCCCACGTTCCGGGTCGCGGGAAAGATGTTCGCCACGCTGCCCGAGGACGAGACCTCCATGGCGGTGCGCTGCCCGAAGGAGGAGCGCGACGAACTGGTGCTGGCCGAGCCGGAGAAGTTCTGGATCGCCGGGCACGAGGCGCAGTTCGCCTGGATCCGGGTCAGGCTCGGGGCGCTGGAGGACGAGCGGGAGCTGCGCGACATCCTCACCGACTCCTGGCGCCAGGCGGCCCCGCCGCGACTGCTGGAGTCCTACCCGGAGTGGGGGCGGCCGGCCCCGGAATGACCACGCGGCGGAAATTCCGGTGGCGTTGTCAGTGGCGGATGGCATGATCCGACGGCAGTGACGGCAGCCGGAGCGGAGGGGGCTCCGGCTGCCACAGGACACCGGGAGGGGAGGGCCTGGGGTGGCTGACACGGGGTCCGCGACGTGGTGCGGCGCGGGAGGAGCCGGTGGCACCGGGACCGCGGCGGGGGAGGCGTGTGGTCGCGGGACTTCGCGTTGTTCTTCGTGGCGCGGGCCGTGGCCCGGCTGGGCGACACCATGCTGCCGGTGGCCCTCGCCGCGGGACTGCTCCAGCACGGGTACGGCGCCGGCGCGGTCGGACTCGCCATGGCCGCGACCGCCGCCGCGTTCGCCGGGCTCGTCGTCTTCGGCGGGGTCATCGCCGACCGCTTCTCCACCCGCAGGCTGATGATCGGCGCCGACCTGGTCCGGCTGGGCACCCAGTCCCTGGCCGCCGCGCTGTTCTTCGCCGACCACGTGGTGCTGTGGGAGATCTGCGCGATCGGCTTCGCCGGCGGGGTCGCGGGCGCGGTCTTCCAGCCCGGCGTGGCCAGTACCGTGCCCCGTCTAGCCGCCGACATCCAGGGCGCCAACGGTGCCATCCGCATCGCCGAGTCCGCCGCCCAGCTCGCCGGCCCTGCGCTCGCCGGCCTGCTCGTCGGCTTCGCCTCACCCGGCGGCGTGTTCGCCGCGCACGCCGCCACCTACGCCCTCAGCGCCCTGTGCCTGCTGCTGATCCGCATGCCCCCGCTCGCGCACGGCGACCGCGCGGTCCGGCGGGGCGCCCGCGCCTTCCGGGCCGACCTCGTCGAAGGCTGGCACGAGTTCCGGGTCCGCACATGGCTGTGGGGCGTGATCGCCGTCTGGTGTCTGTACATGATCGCCGTCTGGGGCCCCAGCGTTCCCCTGATCGCCGCCGAGGTGGTGCAGCACCACGGGCCGCGCGCCTACGGCCTGGTCAACTCCGCCCTCGGCGCCGGCACCGTGGTCGGCGGACTGCTCGCGCTGCGGCTGCGCCCGCGCCGCATGCTGCGCGCCGGGGCAATCGCGCTGTTCGGCTTCGTCGCCTTCCCGGCGAGCGTCGGCGCGGGTCTCGGGGTCCCCGCCATGGCGGCCGGGGCCGCGGTCGCCGGGGCGGCGATGTCGTTCTGGGGCGTGATGTGGGCGACCAGTGTGCAGACCCACGTCCCCGCCGACGTCCTCAACCGCATCCACGCCTACGACGTCGCCGCCTCCCTCGCCATGCTGCCCGTCGGCCAGGCCCTGTCCGGCCCCGCCGCCTCGGCGCTGGGCGCCGACCACGTGCTGCTGGTGTCCGCGGCGACCAGCGTCGTCGTCGCGCTGGCGCTGCTGTCGGTGCCCGCGATACGCGACCTGGTCCGAGCCGACACGCTCCCGCGGGCCGGGACGGTGATACCCCGGCCGACGCGGACGGAACACGGCTGAGCCAGGCCACTCAGCCGGCCGGCCGAAGGAACCCGGCGATCCGTTCCCGCAGTGAGGCGGCGTCCAGGCCGTGTGCGGCCACGTGTTCCTCGACGGTCCCGTAGCGCCGCAGCTCGCGCCGCCCCACGCCGAGCCCCAGCACCCGGTGCGGCAGGTCGGCCAGGGCGTCGTTGGCCGCGGCCGTCGAGGTGCCCGCCAGATACGGCTCGACCAGCACGACGTCCGGCCGGGCCGCGTCTGCCGCCCGGCGCAGGGCCGCCGTGTCGAAGGGCCGCACGGTCGTCGCATACAGCACGGTCACGTCGAGGCCCTCGGTCGCCTCCAGCACGGTGTCCAGCAGGGGCCCCACCGCGACGACGACGCCCGCGCCACCCTCGCGCACGGTCAGGAACCGCTCCCCGTCGACCGGCCGCCCCTGGGCGTTCGCCTGCACCGACAACCGCACGTACACCTTGTCGTCGCCCGCCGCGACGGCGTGCCGCAGCAGGGTCTCGGCCTCGTCGGGATGGCCCGGAACGTGCACGGTCCAGCCGTCCAGCGTGTCCAGCAGCGCCACGTCCCCCGGCGCCATGTGGGTGAACCCGCCCGCCGGCCAGTCGAACGAGGCGGCCGCGCTGACCAGGACGGCGCCGAGCCCCTGGTGCCCGAGGTCCAGTTTCACCTGCTCGAAGGGCCGCTCCACCAGAAAACTGGCGAAGGTGTGCACCACCGGCCGCAGCCCGGTCAGTGCCAGACCGGCGCCCGCGCCGACCAGCAGTTGCTCGCGGATGCCGACGTTGACCACCCGGTCCGGATGGCGGCGCATCGCCTCGGTGAAACCGTCCTTTCCGATCTCGGCGAGCACGACGGCGACCCGCGGGTCCTCGTCCAGCAGCCGGGTGAGCACAGGGGCGAACCGCTCGCGCATGGTCTCCATGAGAGCTCTTCCTTTCGGGGTCGGAGGGACCGGGATCAGGCGTACTTCGGCTCGACACGGGCCACCACGACGTGCGGGCGGCCCGGATGGGGTGCGGTGAACGCGGCGTACAGCGCGTCGTGGTCGCGGCCGTCCACGGTGACCGCGGACCAGCCCGCCGCCTCGAAGCGGGCCGCGATGCCGCCGGGCCGGGCATGGCTGGCGGAGGCGTTGTCGATCACGACCGTGTGCAGCCGGTCAAGACCGGCCGGCCCGGCGAACGCGATCGCCTCGTGGTTGCTGCCCTCGTCCAGTTCGGCGTCCCCGGTCAGCACCCACACCGCGGGTTCGGGAAGCCCCTGCGCGCGCAGCCCCAGCGCGGCGCCGACGGCGATCGGCAGCCCGTGCCCGAGCGATCCGCTGCCGATCTCGGCGCCCGGCACGAGCATTCGGTCCGGGTGGTGTCCGAGCGGCGAGTCGTACGACCCGAAGCCGGTCAGCCACTCCACCGGCACGAACCCTTTTGCGGCCAGCACCGCGTAGTACGCCATCGGCCCGTGCCCCTTGGACAGCAGGAACCGGTCCCGCGCCGGGTCGTCGAGCCGGTCCGGCGCGACCCTCAGGACCCGGTCGTAGAGCACCCACAGCACGTCCAGCGTGGAGGTGGCGGCCGGCCCGTGCTTCTCGTCGCCGGTCATCAGCCCCATGAGTCCGGTCAGGTCGGCGTAGCCGTACCGGCGGACCTCTTCCTCGGTGATCGTCATGCCGACGAGCGTGCAACCTCAAGCGGACTTGAGGTCAAGGGCGGCCCCTCCGGGGGCGCCCAGCGCGGCCCGGCGGAAAGGGGCGCGCGACCACCGACGCGAGTGCGGTATTGTTTCCCTGTCCGTTCGTCCGGGGGAAACCCCAGGTCAGACGGGCAACGGGACGTGGCGCAGCTTGGTAGCGCACTTGACTGGGGGTCAAGGGGTCGCAGGTTCAAATCCTGTCGTCCCGACTTCGCGAAGTCGCGAGTCGGAGGCTGTTTCGGCGAGATGCCGAAGCGGCCTCTTCTGTGTTTCCGGCAATCGCCCCGCCTACCAGGTGCGTTCCCGGCGCAGCGCCGACTCCGTCAGCGCCCGGATGTGCACTCCCTGCAGGAAGAGGTCGTAGAACCACTCGGGTATGACCAGCATCGAGGTGGCCGCCACTCGCCATCCCCGGGCCTTCACGGTGATCGCGCGCTCGATGGCGTAGAACCCGGTGAGGGCCAGCCAGAACGGTGCGAGGTGCACTCCGGCCCCGGTGGCGAGGTACCACAGGATGGCCCCGATGTAGATGCCCGACACGGCCGTGCCCAGCAGGGCGACCAGTTGTCTGACCCACCCTTCGCAGGTGTGGCGCGTCAGTCCGTAGTCGAACAGGTTCTCCAGCGCTCCGCGCTTCCAGCGCAGTCTTTGCTTGGCCAGGTCGCCCCAGGTCGGCATGACCTCCGTCGTCATGGTGGCGCGGGAGGGGGCGGCGACGCGCCATCCGCGGTGTTTGAGGGCGAGGGTGAGTTCGTTGTCCTCGGTCAGCACCTTGGTGTCGTAGACGCCGTCCGCGGCCGGCAGCTGTCCGTCGCGACGCGCGGTCAGGACGTCCCTCAGTGCCGCCACCCGGAACAGGCAGGCGGTGCCGGTGAGGCACAGGACCTTCCCCCGCTTGCGTGCGGTGTCACGGGCGTAGCGGGCATATTCGTTGCGCTGGAACGCACCGCACAGTCCGCCGCCCGAGCGGCCGCGGAAATTGCCACCCACGGCGCCGTAACCCTGGCTGAGTCCGGCGTGCGCCACTTCGATGAAGTGGGGATCGAGGTAGGTGTCGGCGTCCTGCACCAGCACCGCGTCGTCGTCCGCCAGGGTGGGCAGCAGTTCGGCGAGCGCCCCGTTGAGATTGCCCGCCTTCTTGTGCCGGTTTCCGACCGAGTGCCGCACCTCGGCGCCCGCGCGGCGGCCGATGCGCTCCAGTTCGGTTGTCGTCCGCCGGTCCCGGTAGGGGTCGAGGGTCACCACCACGCGGTCCGCCGGACGCGTCTGCCGGCTCAGCGCTTCGAGAACGCGCGGCAGCGACTCGACTTCCTTGTAGGCGGGAACGACCACCACCACCTGTTGCGGGGCGCCGGCGACAACGCTGTGGCCCTCGGTGCGAGACATGGCCTCCGCCTTCCGTCAGCGAATCGGATGGTCCCGAGATGAATGTTTACGTCGTATACGTACACTATTAAGCGAGGAGGGCGCGCAGTCAACACGAGCCAGGGGCGCCGAGCATCCAGAGGAGGTGCGCGATGGCGGCCACGGGACGGGGTGGCGGTTACGGTCGCCTGAGCCGGGAACGCATGCTGGCCGGCGTCCTGGAACTGGTGGACCGCGAGGGGCTCGGCGCGCTGAGCATGCGCCGTCTGGGTGCCGAACTCGGCGTGGAGGCGATGGCGCTCTACCGGCACGCGGCGAGCAAGGAGGAACTGCTCGACGGGCTGATCGAGGGGCTGTACGGCGAACAGGCGGAGCGCCGGGCCGCCGACGAGCGGGCGGACGCGGCGGACGGCGCGGAGTCGTGGCGCGCCGGCCTGCATCGCATCGCCCGGACGACGTACGAGATCTGCCAGGCCCATCCCCGTGCCGCGCCGCTGCTGACCGTCCGGGTGCTGGAGGTGCCCTTGGCTCGCCGGCCGCCCGTCGTCCGCAAGCAGCACCTGGCGGTGCTCGCGCTGTTGCGGGAGGCCGGGCTCGACGAGCGTCGCATCCCCTTGGTGTTCCGGGCCTGCCTCGCCTGGATCCACGGTTATCCCGCGGTGGACCTGTGTCTCATGGACCCACCGGAGGAACTGCCCGAACTCCAGGCCGTCACGGCCGCCGAGCCGAGCGGGCCGGAAGGGCTCGCCGTCGGCCTCGACGCGCTGCTCGACCGCCTCGTCGGTCCGCCCGCTCGGCAGGGCCCCGCGTGAACGCCGCTCCGCTTGACGTCGGCGGCATACGGGGAGAAGGTTGTACGTATACGGCGTAAACAAGCGGCGCTACGGTGTAAACAAGCATCGTCACGGCGTGAACGACCGCCGTCGGTACATCCCTTCCGAAAGCACGTGTACTCCATGGACCCGAGATTTCCTTCGGACGTGCTTTCCCTTTCCCCGATCGTCTCTTGTTCCGTGCAGTTGTCCATTTGGGATATCGGCCGCTGCGCACGCGAAAGGAGCACCTCATGGCGGATTACACAGGCGCAGGCACCGCTGCTTCCGCCGGCGTCGGTGCGGGCCTCCTGCCCGTCACCGGCGGGGTGGACAGCATCTGGTTCTGGGTCGTGATGTTCGTCCTCATCTCGGCGGGATTCGCCGTGCTGCGGCTGGTTCCGCGAAGGACGCACGACAACGACACCTAGAGCGTCGCGGCACACACCCGAGGCGGGGCCGCCTGCCCGGCGACCCCGCCAAGACGGCGAGGACGAGCACCATGCGGACACTGATCCGTCTGTTCGGTACGGCTCTGATCATTGCCGGTCTGCTGGTGGCGGGTCTCGCCACCTACCAGAACTGGCAGCACGACCAGGCCTACGGCCGAGCCCAGCGAGACCTGCGCGCCCAGCTCGCACACCCCGTGACCGGGCACGACGAGCCGGCCGTCGCCACCGGGACATCGAGGACGCGGGCGGAGCCACGTCCCCGGGACGCATCCGCGCTCGCCGTCCTGCGCATCCCGAGATTCGGCTCGGCGTATCACCCGGTGATCGTCGAGGGCGTCACCCAGAACGATCTCGCCAAGGGGCCGGGACACTATCCGGGCTCCGCGATGCCCGGCGAGGTCGGCAACTTCGCGGTCGCCGGCCACCGCACGGGCTGGGGCGAGCCCTTCCGGAAGCTGAACACGCTGGTGCGCGGCGACGCACTCGTCGTCGCATGGCGCGGGCGGACGTACACCTACCACGTCACCGGCACCAGGACGGTGGACCCGGCCGACGTCGGTGTCGTCCTGCCGGTCCCCAACAAGCCCGGCGTCAAGCCGGACAAGGCGCGGATCACCCTCACCACGTGCGCGGACCGCGACCCGCTGACCCGTGCCTACACGCACCGCCTCATCGTCTGGGGCGAACGTGACGACCACTGACCGGGAATGCCCTGAGAACGCCGGGCGTCAGTGCGGCAGGCCCAGGTGGGCCAGGGCCTGGCGGAGCAGGAAGCCGTGGCCGCCCGGCATCTCGCTCTGCACGCCCGGCGAGGCGGCCTCGTGCGGGTCGAACCAGACCAGGTCCAGGGCGTCCTGACGCGGCCGGCAGTCCCCGGTCACCGGCACGATGTAGGCGAGGGACACCGCGTGCTGCCGGGGGTCGTGGTACGGCGTGATGCCCCGCGTGGGGAAGTACTCGGCGACCGTGAACGGCTGGAGCGAGGCCGGGATGCGGGGCAGCGCCACCGGCCCGAGGTCCTTCTCCAGGTGGCGCAGCAGGGCGTCGCGCACCCGCTCGTGGTGCAGGACCCGGCCGGAGACCAGTGTCCGGCTGACCGTTCCGTCCGGCCCGATGCGCAGCAGCAGGCCGATCCGGGTGACTTCGCCGCTGTCGTCGACCCGGACGGGCACGGCCTCCACGTACAGGATCGGCATGCGCGCCCGCGCCTGCTCCAGCTCGTCGGAGGACAGCCAACCGGGCGTGGTTTCGGTCATGTCAGACATTGCTTGATCATACTTTCAGGAGGGACCGGAAAGGCGGTAGACCTGGCGGGCGTTGTGTGCTCCCGCCCACTCGGCGATGCGCAGCGCGTCCGGCAGGCTCAGCTCGTCGGCGGCCACCCGCTCGTCGAGCAGCTCGGCAAGCCCCCGCCGGAAGGCCAGCGCCCCGAGTGCGTAGAACTCGGCCACACCGCAGGCGTCGGAGCTGTACAGCAGCTTGCGGAACGGCGTGATCTCCAGGGCCTCGGCCAGCACCGCACGCGCGCGGGCCGGGCCGACGTGGTGCAGGGTGAGGCCGACGTCCAGGTAGACCTGCTCGAACACCGCGGCCAGGTACGCGGCCTGCCGCTGGTAGGGCCAGCAGTGCAGCAGCAGGACGGGAATCGTTCCTGCCGTCAGGTGCAGCCAGTCCGTCAGCAGCGCGGGGTCAGAGCGGTGCAGCCGCAGGTCGTTGTCGCCGAAGCCGACGTGCAGTTGGAGCGGCAGTCCCAGGTCGACGGCCGTCCACAGCAGATGCCGTACCAGCACCGGGTCGGTGAGCCGGCCGCCGTGCGGCAGCCAGTCCGCGGCCGCCGCGGTGACCTCCGCGTCCGTGGGGCGGGCCGGGTCCAGCGCGAAACCGGTGCGGTAGGCCGCGACCGACTTCACCGCGACCACGCTCGGCCGCCGTACCGCCTCCTGGGCGGCGGCACGGAACGCGTCGGCGTAGGCGTCCGCTTCGACCCCGTGCGCGGTCACCGCCTCGGCGACCGACTCCAGCCGTACCACCTCGTACGCCACCGCGGCTCCGGCCGCCTCGGCGGGGCCGACGGCTCCGGCGGGCGCGAAACCGGTGTCGACGCAGAACACCTCCGTGCGCGCGGAGGCGAGGAAGCGCCGGTTCACCTCCCGCGCGCCCAGCTCGGCCCGGCGTGCCAGGTACGCGTCCGCCGGGGCGTGCCGTTCCAGGTCCAGCAGGGGAGCGCAGTACCGGCGCACGGCGAGCCCGACGGGTGTGTCGAAGGACGACATCCCGGGCCAGCGGTCGCCCTCGGTGAGCAGGGTCTCGAAGCCGGCCCGGCCCAGGTCGGTCGCGACCACGCCGTGGCAGTGGTGGTCCACCAGCGGCAGCGCGGCGAGCGCGTCGGCGACGGCGCCCATGGTCAGTACCGCCACCGGTAGGCCGCGGCGACCTGCGCGTCGTCCAGCCCCGCCACGGCGGCCACCTCTCCTTCGCGTACGGCGACGACCGCGTCGGCGAGGACCGGGCCGAGCGCCTCGCGCAGCACCGTGTCCGCCCGGAACCGGTCCACCGCCTCCGTCAGGGACACCGGCAGCCGGTGCACGTCCCGCTTCGCCGCCTCGTCGGCCGGCAGCAGCGCCGGGTCGCCCGTGACCTCCTCGGGCAGGACGGCGCCCGAGGCGAGGCCGTCCAGCCCGGCGGCGAGCAGACAGCCCAGGGCGAGGTAGGGATTGGCGGCCAGGTCGACGGGTTTGACCTCGACGTTCGCGTCCGTCGCGCGGCGGCCCGCCATGCCGGCGATCACCCGCAGGGCGCATTCGCGGGTCTCCAGGCCCCAGGCGGTGTACACCCCCGCCCACTGGGAGGGCTTCAGCCGCAGATAGCTCGCGGGGCTCGGCGCGGTCACCGCCGTCAGGCCGGGCAGATGGTCGAGCAGGCCCGCCGCGAAGGACTCGCCGTCGGCCGTCATCCCGTACCGGCCCTCGCCGCCCGTGTGCAGGTTGTCCCCGGCCCGCCAGGCGGAGAGGTGGACGTGTCCGCCGTTGCCGACGCCCTCGGCGAGCACGGCCGGCGCGAACGACACCCGCAGCCCGTGCCGCCGGGCCACCGCGCGGATCGTGTGCCGGACCAGCACGCTGCGGTCGGCCGCCGCCACCGGGTCGAGGGCGCCGACGGAGATCTCGAACTGACCGGCGGCGTACTCGGGGTGCAACTGGTCGACGTCCACGCCCTGCGCGTGGCAGGCGGCCAGCAGATCGGCGAGGCAGTCGCCCAGCTCCACCTGCCGGTCGGCGCCGTAGGCGGGGCCGGTGGCGGCGGGCACGAACGTCCCGTCGGGCGCCGAGCCCAGCCCCACCGACCACTCGATCTCGATCGCGGCGCGGAAGGACAGCCCGTGCGCGCGGGCCGCGTCGGCGGTGATCCGGCGCAGGAAGGTCCGGCTGCACCCGGGATGCGGCTGCCCGTCCTGGGTGATCCGGTCGACGGGCGCCCACGCCCACCCGGGCTGCCCGGCCAGCACCGTGAGGTGGTCCAGGTCGGGGAAGAGCCGCAGATCACCGTCGGGGGAGCCCAGTACATCGGTGGTGGCGATGCCGTCACCGGCCAGGAAGGTGTCGAACACCGGGGACATGCCGACACCCCAGGCCGCCGCCGAGGCCAGCTTCGCGGTCGGAACCGTCTTGATCCGGGTGACGCCCGCGGTGTCGACGTACGCCAGCACGACGCCGTGCACACCGCGCCCCGACAACTCACCGGCCAGCGCGGTGGCCCGTTCGACGTCGCCGGGGCGTCCGCCGGGGACGGGATCGGCAAGGGTGGTCATCGCATCCTCCTCGTCGCACCGGGCGTCGCCGCCTCATTGTGCCGTCCGGTGATCACCCTGTCCCGGGAAATCGCGACACGGGGCGCGCGGACGCCTCCCGTAGGGTGGAAAGGACGCCCCCGACCGAAAGCAGGACATGCCGTACAGCAGCGCCCCCCTGGTCAGCACCCCCGAGCCCCGCTCCGGTGAGGTCCCCGCCGACATCCGGCTGATCGTCACCGACATGGACGGCACGCTCCTGGACGACGACAAGCAGGTTCCGCCCGGCCTGTGGCGCACGCTGGAGCTGCTGCGCGAGCGGGGCGTGCTGTTCAGCCCGGCGAGTGGACGGCAGTACGCCACCCTGGCGCGTCAGTTCGCGGACGTCGCCGAGGGCATGGTGTTCATCGCCGAGAACGGCACCTACGTCGTGCGCGACGGCGTCGAGCTGAGCTCCGACCCGCTGCAGCGGGAGGCCGCCGTCCGTGTCATCGGCGCGGCCCGGCGCCTCGCGGCCGGCGGCGTCGACGTCGGCGCCGTGCTGTGCGGCAAGCGGGCCGCGTACGTCGAGCGCACCGACGAGCCGTTCCTGGCCGAGGTGCGCAAGTACTACGCCGAGCACCGCGTCGTGCCGGACGTCACCGCCGTCGACGACGACTTCATCAAGGTCGCCCTGTACGACTTCGGCTCCGCCGAGCACGGCACCGCCCCCGGGCTCGCCGACTTCACCGCCACCCACAAGGTCGTCGTCTCCGGCGAGCACTGGGTGGACGTGATGAACCGCACCGCCGACAAGGGCGCCGCCGTCCGCCGCCTGCAAGGCGAGCTGGGCATCACCCCGGCCCAGACCATGGTGTTCGGCGACTACCTCAACGACCTGGAGATGCTGGACGCCGCCGAGTGGTCCTTCGCGATGACCGGCGGCCACCCGGAAGTCGTCCGCCGCGCCCGGCACCTGGCCCCGTCGAACAACGACAACGGCGTCCTGCGCACCATCGCACGCGTCCTGCACCTGCCGTAGCCGCTCAGCCGGCGACCCGGCCGACCAGCACGAACTCGTTGTATGGGAAGACAGTGCCGAGGGCCCGGGGGAAGGGGAAGGAGTACGTCCGCGCCACGGTGATCCCCGCCTGCTGCGCGTGCCGGTCCAGTTCCTCGAAGCCGACGAAGCGCTCATGCGTGGCGTCGCTTTTGAACCCGGCCTCCTGCGGCGTGATCAGCACGACCTTCCCGCCCGGCCTGACCAGCGGCAGGTACTGCTCCAGCACACTCTGCGCGAGGTCCTCCGCCATGTGCTCCAGGACGTGCGCGCACAGCAGGCTGTCGAACGAGCCGGGACCGCAGTCGGGCGCCTCGGCCAGCCCCTCCGGCGTGTACGCGGTCAGCCCGCGCTCACGGCACACGGCCACGGAGTGGGCGTTGTGGTCGACGCCGACGCTGTCGGGCCCGCAGTTCAGCAGGTTGCGGCCGAGCCCGCAGCCCACGTCGAGCACCCGGCCCAGGCGCAGACGCCGCAGATTCCACCGGTACGGGGCCTGGGTGGGCAGCAGCCGTCTGATACCGGCCTTCTCCAGCCGCGCGAGCCGCTGGGTGTAGCCGGAAGACGCTGTGGCTGAGCCAAGAGCTTCGTCCTGGACTCCGGACATGGGTGACCGCCGTCCTCTCGGGTTCGCACAAGTGATCTGTGCCACAACCTATGACGCGGAGCGTGCGCCGGCATGGAACCGGACCCGCCGTTTCCATATTTTCACTTCGCTGTCACCCTCGGGGCCGCCCGCACGAGCACGGGGGCTGGAGCCGGCCCCCTCCGGCCGTCGAGAATCGCCGCAGCCGATCACGAGGAGGCAGCAGCATGATCGATCCGGCCGCCGTGGCCCGACGGACGCGCGAGGTGACCGAGGCGGTGAAGGCCGCGGAACTCGAGGACTTCTACCGCGACCTGCACCGTCATCCCGAGCTCGCCTTCCAGGAGCACCGCACCGCGGGCAGGCTCGCCGCACGGCTGCGCGCGGCCGGATACGCGGTGACCGAGGGTGTCGCCCGCACCGGCGTGGTGGGCGTGCTGAGCAACGGTGACGGGCCGGTGGTGTGGCTGCGCGGTGACATGGACGCGCTGCCGGTGCGGGAGGCGACGGGGCTGCCCTACGCCTCGACCGTGGACGCGGTGATGCACGCCTGCGGTCACGATCTGCACGTCACCTGGCTGGCCGGGGCTGCCGAGGCCCTCGCGGCGGCCCGTGCCGGCTGGTCGGGGACGCTCGTCGTGATCGGCCAGCCCGCCGAGGAGAGCGGCGGGGGAGCGGACGCGATGGTCGCGGACGGCCTGCACGAGCGCTTCCCGCGCCCCGACTTCCTGTTCGGCCAGCACGTCGCTCCCGGTCCGGCCGGGTTCTACCCGCACACCCCCGGTCTCACCATGTCCGCCGCGGACGACATCGACGTCGTCGTGCACGGCGTCGGCGGCCACGGCTCACGCCCCGAGTCCACCGTCGATCCCGTCGTGACGGCGGCGTACATCGTCACCCGGCTGCAGACCGTGGTCGCCCGTGAGGTGGCCGCGAAGGAGTCGGCGGTGCTGACGGTGGGGCAGTTCCATGCCGGTACGAAGCACAACATCATCCCCGACGAGGCCCGGCTCGCCCTGAACCTGCGCAGCCAGAAGGCCGCGGTACGCGAACGCGTCCTCACCGCTGTCCGGCGGATCGTGGAGGGGGAGTGCGCGGCGGCCGGCTGCCCGGTCCCGCCCGAGGTGACCGTGCACCCGGGCTACCCGAACACCGTCAACGACGCGGCCCTGGACGGCGAGATCGCCGCCGCACACCGGGCGCTCTTCGGTGACCACACCGTCTTCGACTTCGGCCCGGCCATGGGCAGCGAGGACTTCTCCCTGCTGGCACCCGAGGGTGTGCCCTACGACTACTGGTACGTCACCTCGACACCGGCCCCGGTGTGGGAAGCGGCCCCCGGGGAGGAACTCGCCGAGAAGTTCGGCAACGTCCCCGGCAACCACAGCCCCCTGTTCGCCCCCGACCCGGCGGTCCTGCTGCCAGGCGTCCAGACCCTGATCGCCGCGGCCCTCACCCGCCTGGCGACCTGAGCGGCACGCGCGTACGGCGGCCCGGGCGGGACGCGGGGAACGGCGCGAACCGCCCCGGCGCACGCACCCGCACGGGCCGCCGGAAGGGGGGCGAGCACCCCCGCGCGCCGCACCGGAACGACGCACCGCGCCGCACCGGCGAGAGCGCCGCAGGCTCATGGCTTCAGCGGGTCGTGCCCGATCGTCATCAGCCGGTGCCGGCGGCGGGTGTCCTCGGCCTCCGGCTCGTTCTCCACGTCGGCCTCCTCGTCCACCGTGTCGACGACCTTGCGCATCACCCGCAGGTCGTCCTCCGTCAGGTCGGTGCGCCGCTTCTGCAGGATGGCCAGCACGTGCTGCCCGGTCGGGCTCCCCGCCTGCTCCGGCAGGGGCTCGGTGTCCTCGGCGGCGTCGCGCACCTTCAGCCAGGCGGCCAGCTCGGCCGAGGTCATGTTCACCGCGCGGTGGAAGTCCTCCCACAGCGCGTCGAGTTCGAGGGCGTCGGTCATCAGCTGCCTCTTTCGTTGCGTTGCATGGGGTACCGGGGTGGGTGGGCCGGGACGGCGTGCCCCGGTCAGTCCCGCGGGAAGTTCTCCGCCTCGAACATCCACCGCTGCTTCTCCAGCTCGGCGGTGATGCCGATGAGCAGGTCCTGGGTGACCGGGTCGGGCTTGTCGGTGACCTCGATGCGGTCACGCAGCCGGGTGACGGCCTCTTCCAGCGACTGCACCATCAGCCCCACGACCTCCGTGTCGCGCAACCAGCCGTCCTTCGCGCCGGGCAGCCCGTAGGCGGCTGCGACGGTCTCGGGGCGGCCGTCCGGTGTCACGCCCAGCGCCGCGGCACGCTCCGCCACGGTGTCGGCGAAGCCGCGCGCGGCTTCGACCACCTCGTCCAGCTGGAGGTGGATCGAGCGGAACCGCGGCCCCACGACGTTCCAGTGCGCCTGCTTGGCCACCAGTGACAGCCCGAGCAGGTCCACGAGGGTCTCCTGCAGGGCCTGGCCGGTGACACGGCGGGCGTCGTCGGGCAGCGTGCTCTTCACCACGGTCATGGCGCGCTTCTCCTCCTCACGTCGTTCTGCGAAGAGGGGCGGGTGCCCTGGCGGTACGGCGGCCAAACCGGGAGGCGTCCTCGATGCCCGCCGGGGTGTCTCGGGGTGTCTCAGGGTGTGAGCACCTTGTCCAGGAAGCCCGTCACCTCGGCGAACACCTCGTCCTTGTCGGTCTCATGGAAGACCTCGTGCCGCGCGCCGCGGTAGACCCGCTCGGTCGGGCCGCCGTCCCCGGCCAGCCGCTCCACGCCGATCCGGCTGCCCGGCAGCGGGACGAGCCGGTCGTCGTCGCCGTGCAGCCACAGCACCGGCAGCCGCCCCACGTCACCGCCCTTCGCCACCCTCTCCAGCGTGCGCACGAACGCCTTGAGCGTCGGCCGCTTCATCGGCCCGTGCCACACCAGCGGGTCCGCCGCGTACGCCGCCCCGACCGCCGGGTCGCGGGAGAGCGCGGCCGGGCTGATCGGGACGTCGGGGATCTCGCCGTGCCGCGCGGCGTGCGCGAGCAGCCGCTCGGGGGTCTCCCAGGCCCCGATCACCGGCCCGGACAGCACCAGCGCGGCCAGGTCGTCGCCGTACCGCTGGGCGTAGCGGGAGGCGATCAGGCCGCCCATGGAGTGGCCGACCATCACCACCGGCAGCCCGGGGTGTGCGGCCCGGGCGAGCCGGGCCACCGCGTGCACGTCGCTGACGACGTCCTCGAAGTCCTCGATCACCACCCGCTCACCCGCCGACCGGCCGTGCCCGATGTGATCCGGCCCGTACACCGCCGCGCCATGCTCCAGGAGTACGGCCGCGAGGCCCTCGTAGCGGCCGATGTGCTCCCCGTAACCGTGGACGACGACGGCGATGTACCGGGCCCGCGGGTTCGGCCACTCGCGGGCGACGATCGTGCCGCGGGTTCCGGCCAGGACGTGTTCGCGGGACTCGGCCATGTCTCCTCCGGTGGGTCGGCGCAGCTGTGAGGGGGGATCTTCCCAGGGAGCGGTCCCGCGGTCTATAGTCCAAAACTAGCAGTGCTAATTAAGAGCTCGCTGGTCCACAGCGCCGTCGGTCAGGAGTCCTTCCGTGCGTCCCGTCCACTTCGCGGCCGCCCGCCGCACCCCCATCGGCAAGCTGCGCGGCGCGCTGTCCTCCGTCCGCCCCGACGAC
Organism: Streptomyces sp. NPDC049915; assembly: GCF_040656475.1. NCBI lineage: Bacteria > Bacillati > Actinomycetota > Actinomycetes > Kitasatosporales > Streptomycetaceae > Streptomyces > Streptomyces sp. NPDC049915. Next base: position 348,948 of record NZ_JBFAMH010000005.1, on the reverse strand, counting down.
CTCGCCGCCGCCGTGATCCGCGGCCTGGTCGCCGACGTGCCCGCACTCGATCCCGCCCGGATCGACGACGTCTACTGGGGCGCCGCCAACCAGGCCGGCGAGGACAACCGCAACGTCGCCCGCATGGCCGCCCTGCTCGCCGGCCTGCCCGAGACCGTGCCCGGCGCCACGGTCAACCGGCTGTGCGCCTCCGGCCTCGAAGCGGTCACCGCCGCCGCCCGGACGATCGCCGCGGGCGAGGCCGACCTCGTGATCGCGGGCGGCTCGGAGTCGATGAGCCGCGCCCCCTTCGTCCTGCCCCGCCCCGACGAGGCCCTGCCGCACCGCATGGAGACCTACGACACCCGGCTCGGCTGGCGCCTGGTGAACCCGGCGATGAAGGACCTGCACGGCCTGCTCGCGATGGGCGAGACCGCCGAGGAGGTCGCCGCCCGGTACGGCATCAGCCGGGAACGGCAGGACGAGTTCGCGCTGCGCAGCCACCAGCGCGCCGCCGAAGCGCGCAAGCTGGGCCACTTCGACCACGAACTCCTGCCCGTCGAGCGCCCCGACGGCACGGTCGTCGACACCGACGAGTGCATCCGCGAGGACACCTCCTACGACAAGCTCGCACGCCTCAAGCCCGTCTTCCGCTCCGGCGGCACGGTCACCGCGGGCAACGCCTCACCGATGAACGACGGCGCGGCGGGCCTGATCCTGGCCGGCGAGGAGGCCCTCAACGAGCTGGGCCTGGAGTCCATGGGCCAGTACGTCGCCGGCGGCTCCGCCGGGGTCCACCCCGACGTCATGGGCATCGGCCCGGTCCCGGCCACCCGCAAGGTGCTGGCCCGGGCCGGCTGGAGCATCGGCGAGGTGCAGGAGGCCGAATTCAACGAGGCGTTCGCCGCCCAGGCCCTCGCCTGCGTCGACCAGCTCGGCATCGACCCCGACCTGGTCAACGCGAGCGGCGGCGCCATCGCGCTGGGCCACCCGCTCGGCTGCTCCGGCGCCCGCATCCTGACCACCCTGCTGCACCGCATGCGCCGCACGGGCGCCGCGCGCGGCCTCGCCACGATGTGCGTGGGCGTGGGCCAGGGCAGCGCGGTGCTGGTCGAGAGGCACTGAGCACAGCGGCCCCGCTCGAGGGGCACCGAGCACAGCGCACGGCGGCTCCGCACCGAGGAGCCGAACGGGGGCTCCCCTGAAGGGGATCCGGTAACACGAGCCGCAAGGAATCGGAGCGACACTCCATGGCAACCCTCTCCCTGGCCGTCATCCTCGCCGAGAACGCCCGGCGCCGTCCGGAGAAGACCGCCCTGATCGAGGGCGAGCGGCGGCTGACCTTCGCCGAGGTGTGGCGGCAGGCGCTGGCGCAGGCCGGCGCGCTGGCCGGGCTGGGCGTCGCGCCGGGGGACCGCATCGCCCTGATGGCACCCAACACCGCCGAGTTCCCGCTCGCGTACTACGCCGTCGCCGCGGCCGGCGGGGTCGTCGTCCCCGTGCATCTGCTGCTCTCCGCGCCGGAGGTCGAGCACGTGCTGCGCGACAGCGGCGCCACCCTGCTGCTGGTCCATCCCGCGCAGGCGGAGACCGGGCGGGCCGCCGCCGAGGCCACCGGCGTGCGGGTCGTCACCCTCGGCGAGGAGTTCGACAAGCTGGCGGCGAACGCCGAGCCGCTCCGGTCGTACGTCACCCGCGCCGCCGACGACCCGGCGGTCGTCTTCTACACCAGCGGCACCACCGGCGTGCCCAAGGGCGCCGTGCTCAGCCACTTCAACCTGGTGATGAACGCGACCGTCAACGCCTTCGACGCCAACGACATCCGCCCCGACGACATCGCGCTCGGCGCGCTGCCGCTCTTCCACGCCTTCGGGCAGACGGTGTCGATGAACTCCACCTGGCGGGCGGGCGCCACCCTCGTCCTGCTGCCCCGCTTCGACGCGGCGCGCGCGATCGAGCTGATGGTGGCGGAGAAGGTGAACACCATCCACGGCGTGCCCACCATGTTCGTCTCGCTCGCCGCCGCGGCCGCCGCAGCGCCGGCCCTGCCGGAGCTGCGGGTGTGCATCTCCGGCGGCGCCTCGCTGCCCGTCGCCGTCCTGGAGCGGTTCGAGGCGGCGTTCGGGGCGCGGATCTACGAGGGGTACGGGCTGTCGGAGACCTCACCGACGGCGACGGTCAACCAGCCCTGCTTCGGCACGAAGGCCGGCACCATCGGGCACCCCCTGTGGGGCGTCGACGTGGAGATCGCCCGCGCCGAGGTCGAGGGCCGTGTCGAACTGCTGCCGCCCGGCGAGCTGGGCGAGGTCGTCATCCGCGGCCACAACGTGTTCTCCGGCTACCTCGGCCGCCCCGAGGCGACCGCTCAGGCCGTGGTCGACGGCTGGTTCCGCACCGGCGACCTCGGCACCAAGGACGAGGACGGCTTCCTGAGGATCGTCGACCGGAAGAAGGACGTGATCATCCGCGGCGGCTACAACGTCTACCCGCGCGAGGTCGAGGAGGTCCTGATGCGCCACCCCGGCATCGCCCAGGTCGCCGTGATCGGCCTGCCGGACGAGCTGCACGGCGAGGAGGTGTGCGCGGTCGTCGTCCCGGCGCCGGGCGCCTCCCGGGACGCCGCCGCGCTCACCGCGTGGTCCAAGGAACACCTGGGCCGGCACAAGTACCCGCGTCGGGTGGAGTTCACCGACGCGCTGCCCCTCGGCCCGAGCATGAAGGTGCTCAAGCGGGAGCTGCGCACGCAGTACGCCGGTTAGGGGCGAGCAGCCGAGTCGGGCGGGCCGCCTGGCGAGACGGTCCTTCTGCGCACCGGTTGTCAGGACATAGCATCGGTGGCCGCATGGACACGATGACGCTGTGGCACATATCCGGCTGGGGGTTCGCCGCGCTCGCCTTCGCGGCGCTGCTCGTCGGCTTCTCGAAAACCGCCGTGAGCGGGGCGAACACGGTCAGCCTCGCGATCTTCGCGGCGGTCCTGCCCGCCCGCGCCTCCACCGGCGTACTGCTCCCGGTGCTGATCGCCGGGGACGTGCTCGCGGTGCTCACCTACCGGCGGCACGCCCACTGGCCCACGCTGTGGCGGCTGTTCCCGGCGGTCGCGGCGGGCGTGGTGGCCGGCACGCTGTTCCTTGTGTGGGCCGGTGACGGGGTCGTACGCGTCTCGATCGGGGTGATCCTGCTGGTCATGGCCGCGGTGACCGTGTGGCGCCGGCGCACGGCCGAACGGACGGCGGAGCCCGACGTGGTCACCACCCGCGCGGGCCGGATCAAGGCCCGCTCCTACGGCGTCCTCGGCGGCTTCACCACGATGGTCGCCAACGCCGGCGGCCCGGTGATGTCGATGTACCTGCTCTCGGCCGGCTTCCGCAAGCTGGGGTTCCTGGGCACGTCGGCGTTCTTCTTCCTCATCGTCAACGTCTCCAAGGTCCCCTTCAGCGCCGGTCTCGGGCTGATCGACGGCCGCTCGCTGCTGCTGGACGCGGCGCTCGCGGTGTTCGTGGTGCCCGGTGCGTTGTTCGGCAAGTGGGCCGTGAACAGGATCAACCAGAAACTCTTCGAGCAACTCGTCATCGCGGCCACCGTGGTGGGCGGTCTGCAACTGCTCCTGCGCTAGACGGTGCCGGCGGTGGCTTCGTCGAGCGCGGCGAGTGCGGCGGCGGCCTCGACCTGGCGCGGGCTTCTCAGCGCGGCGAGGGCGTCGCGGGCGGTGCGCAGCGTCTCCCGGGCCTCCGGGTGGCCCATGGCACCGAGGACCTGACCCAGGTCCAGCCGGGCCTGCTCCACCCACACCGGCATCTGCGCGGCCTCGAAGGCGGCGAGGGCCTGCCGCAGCGACGCCTCGGCCTCGTCCCAGCGTTCCAGGGCCGCCAGGTCGTTGCCGATCTGCTGCCGGGCGACCGCGTGGTACAACCCGATCACTTCGCCGGTCCGGCCCGGGACCCCCGCGCGGCAGATCCGCTCGCTGCGGCGGTGGATGTCCAGCGCCTCGGCGGCCCGGCCGGTCTGGCGCAGCAGGGTGCCGAGGCTGTTGAGGGTCGTCAGCTCGGCCAGCCGGCCCTGCGGTGACGCCTGGGAGGCGAGGCAGCGCGCCCCCTCACGCAGCCGGTCCTGGGCCTCCTCCGCGCGGCCCAGCCGGTGCAGTGCGCCCGCGCCGTGACCGAGCGCCCAGCCCTCCTGAAGCCCGTCCCCGCACTGGCGGGCGACCGCGAGCGCGGCATCGGCGCTCGTCAGGGCGGCGTGCGGGTCGTGCACACAGAGGTTGTGGGCCCAGGCGACGCTCCGGCGGCCAGCGCGGCGCGCCGCAGCAACGTCCTCGGTTCCGGCGGCAGTTGCCGATAGGAGAGCGCGAAGGCGGCACGCACCCGCAGGGTTCCGGCCTCCAGCCCGTCCAGCCGCCGGCCCTCGGCGGCGAGGCGGGCGACGGCCGATCGGTCCGCGGCGGCCGCCTGCTCCACCGGAGCCGGTGACCTGCCCGGACCGGGCGCCTCGTACCCTCGACGCCATGCCGACCCCGCACGTCCTCGTCCTCGGCGGCACCACCGAGGCCCGCCGTCTCGCCGCCGTCCTCGCGGAGCGGGCGGAGGTGCGGGTGACCACTTCGCTGGCCGGGCGGGTGACCCGGCCGGGGGCGGTCGACGGTGAGGTGCGCGTCGGGGGGTTCGGCGGCGCGGAGGGGCTCGCCGGGTGGCTGCGCGAGCAGCGGGTGAGCGCGGTCGTCGACGCCACCCATCCTTTCGCGGCCGGCATCACCGCGAACGCCGCCGAGGCCGCCGCGCTGACCGGCGTACCGCTGGTGGTGCTGCGCCGGCCGGGGTGGCGTCCGGGCCCGGGCGAGCGCCGGCACACCGTCGACTCCCTGGACGCGGCCGCGCGGGAGCTGCCCCGCCTCGGCCGCCGGGTGTTCCTGACCACGGGCCGCCTCGGCCTCGCCGCCTTCGCCCACCTGACGGACATCCACTTCGTCGTACGGTCCGTGGAGCCGCCCGAGCCTCCACTGCCGCCGCGGCTCGACGTGATCCTGGCGCGGGGCCCGTTCACCGTGGCCGACGAGAGGGCGCTTCTGCGGGAACACCGCATCGACGTCCTGGTGACCAAGGACAGCGGGGGAGAGGCCACCGCGGCCAAACTGACAGCGGCCCGCGAGCTGGGCCTGCCGGTCGTGGTCGTACGCCGCCCGCCGCTGCCGGAGGGCGTCACGGCGGTGGCGGACGTGGTGGCGGTGCTGGAATGGCTGGGGTTCAGCCGCAGGTGAGGGAGACGCGCAACGGTCGGTGACGCGTGGGACCACCCTGCGGCACTTGGCCGATGTGAACGCACGCCACCGCCCGCTGCGGATGCGGGCCGCATGGTCAGGCGGCCGCCGCCCGTGCCGGTTCCGCCGGCCGCTGGGGCAGGCCCTGACCCAGGTCCTCCGCCAGGAGGCGTTTGGCGATCGTGAACACAGGGTTGCCGAACAGCCGCATCGGCAGCATCGGTTTCCGCGGCCCGCGTCTCGACCAGACAGAACAGGGCGAGGGCGAGCGCGCCGCCGACGGACAGGCCGATGACGACGCCGGAGCCCCACGCGTACTCGTTGCCGCCCCAGCTGGTCGCCAGGATCAGCGCGGACGCGCCGACGAGCGCGATGCCCGCATAGTCGATCACCGGCCGGGACGGCGACTTGACCACCGGGATCGTGCGGGCGGCCGCGACGACGACGAGGACCGCGACGGGCACGTTGACGTAGAACGCCCACCGCCACGACAGGGGCCGGCGGTGCCGTGTCCTCGGCGACTGTCACGAGGTCACGCTCACACCGGCGGGCCGCCCCCGCATGCCCGGTGGCCCCGGCGGGTGCGTCAGGCGTCCTTCGGGTTGCGCCGCAGCAGATACGTGTCCATGATCCACCCCTTGCGCTCCCGCGCCTCGGCCCGCAGCCGCTCGATGCGCGGCGCGGCCTCGGCGATCGGACCGGAGGCGAGGATCTCGTCCGGGGTGCCGAGGTAGGCGCCCCAGTAGATGTCGATGTCCTGGTCGACGTACTGCCGGAAGGCCTGGTGCGCGTCCAGCATCACGACCACGTCGTCCACGCCGTCCGGGAAGCCCTCCGCCAGCCGCCGCCCGGTGGTGATCTGCACCGGCCGCGCGACCCGGTTCAGCCCTGTGCGGTGTCGGGCCACGAGCGAGGAGACGCTGCTGATGCCGGGCACGACGTCGTAGCCGAAGGCGACCGCGCCCCGCTCGAGCACCTCGTCCAGGATCGCGATCGTGCTGTCGTAGAGCGCCGGGTCGCCCCACACCAGGAACGCGCCGGTCTCCTCCTCGCCCAGCTCCTCGGCGATCAGCCGCTCGTAGATGCCGGCGCGGGCGCTGCGCCAGTCCCCGACGGCCGGGGAGTACGCGGCGCCGCCCGCGCGGCGGTCCCGCTCGGGGTCACGCGCCTCGACCACGCGGTAGCCGCCCTCGGGTATGTGCGCCTCGAGCATGTCCCGGCGCAGCTGGACCAGGTCGCTCTTCACCTCGCCCTTGTCGAGGACGAAGAACACGTCCGTGGCGCGCAGCGCCTTGACCGCCTGCAGGGTCAGCTGGTCGGGATCGCCGGCACCGATCCCGATGACATGAATCTTTCGCACGCCCCGAGTCTGCCGTACGCCACTGACAGTGACCGCACCGCCCGCCGGTCAGCGCAGCCGGGGCGCCCGCTCCCGGGCGTCCACGGGCCCGCCGCCGGCCTCCACCTCGGCGGCCAGCTCCCGCGCCCAGACGGCGAGAGAGCCCAGGTCCATGCCGTGCGGCCGGCCCTCACCGGTGTCCGCCGCCCACTCCTCGACGGCGCCCGCCCCGCGCCGCAGCAGCCGCGCCCCGCCGGTGGCGTTCCCGCGCGCCGCGTGCGTGAGGCCCACCGCGAGCTGCGCGAGCCCTCGCCACAGCGTCCGCTCCCGCTGCGGCCCCGACTTCCACGCGTCCTCGAACACCTCGTGCGCGTGGAACGGCTTGCCCTCGTCCAGCAGCGCCTGCGCCTCGGTCACGGACTCCTGCGGGGTGCGCACCACCCCCTCCGGCTGCCGGTCCACGCCCGGGGCGCCGTACGGCAGGGGCCGGCCCAGCCCGTCCCGGGGCCGCGCGTTGCGCGCCCGCCCCTCGCCGTCCCGGTCCCGGGCGCCGTCGCCCTGGCGCGGGGGAGAGGTCCCGTCGCCGGGGCGCGGCGGTGAGGTGCCGTCGCCGGATGCCGTGCCGTCCGTGTCTGCGGTGCCTGCCATGCCTCGATTGTCCCGTGCCGTCCGTGCCCCCTTCGGCCCAGCCCCGGGTGTGGGGTAAAGTGCTGTTCGCGCGATCACGCGGGACACCCGCGTATCGGCGCGGCCGGGACGTGGCGCAGCTTGGTAGCGCACTTGACTGGGGGTCAAGGGGTCGCAGGTTCAAATCCTGTCGTCCCGACTTTGCGAAGTCGCAGGTGAAAGGCCGTTTCGGAGTGATCCGGAACGGCCTTTCACGTGTCCTGGCGCGGAGGGCGCCGGGGATCATCCCGCCACGCCACCCACCCAGCGGGGTGGGCGGGCAGCCGTACGCCCACCCCGGTGACCGGACGAACCCCTCGCGGGCGACGAGGTCCGCGAGGCCGGCTGCGAGCGCGCCTTCGCCTTCCCCGGCTTCGTCCCGCCCCACATCTGTCCGCTGGATCTGCACCCGGGTCGCCGGAAGCGGCAAGCCGGCGCTGTGCGACATCGCCGAGCTGAACCCGGCGCTCGACGCGGACGACCGCACGGCCCGCGCCGGGGCCCGGCTGATCCACCCCGTGCTCACCGCGCGGAAGGGCGCGCCGTTCGGGACCTGACGACGCGCGGTCGGCGGGCGGCGGGCGGCGGACGGCTCGCCGTGGGGGACCGTCCCCAGGAGATCGGTCCCCCACGGCGTGATCGCGGATGCCGCTACCCTGAACGGTGGCCCCGACGGAAGGAGCGCGGTGATCCCCGCCCCCGCGCAAGCGACGGTTCTGACCTACCCCGAGGAGGCCGTCCCGACCGGCCTACGGCGGCAGGTGCGGGCACTGCAGGAGGACGCCTGGCCGTCCTCTGACGAGGCGTCGGCCGCGTCCCTCGCGCCGGTCCACGACCCCGCGCTGCGGCCGGTGTCCATGCTGCTCGTGGCCGGCGACACGGTACTGGCGGCGCTGGACGTGCTGACCAAGGAGATCACCCACGCCGGGCGGCGCTGGGCGGCCGGCGGGCTGAGCACGGTGGTCACGCGGCCCGAGGCGCGCGGCCGGGGCCACGGCGGGCGCCTGGTGAGCATCGCGCGGGAGGCGATGGCCGGGCAAGGCCTGGAGGTCGGCCTGTTCACCTGCGACCGCCCGCTCCAGGCGTTCTACGATAGCGCCGGCTGGCGGCGGCTGCCCGGCGCCGTCCTGGTCGGCGGGACGGCCGAGTCGCCTTTCCCCAGTGACTGGTCGGCCTTCGACAAGGTGACCATGGCCTGCTTCTTCACCGACGGCAGCCGCGCGGCGGAACCGGCCTTCCGGAACAGCCGTATCGCGCTGCACCCGGGCAGGATCGACAAGCTCTGGTGACGGGCCCGGCGTGGGTGCGCGGCCGTTGCGCCGGTCTCAAGAGGCGGTCGGCCCGCTGTCCGTGAAGCGGTCCAGGAGCGCGTCCAGGCCGGCCGCCAGCCTCTTCGTCCCGCCCCGTTCGGCGAGCGCCGGCGCGGTGCGGCGCAGGGTGGGCAGTTCCTGCGACGGCAGGCGGTGCAGGCCCAGCCGGAAGGCCGGGTCGGGCTCGTCGGGGTTGTCCACCATGGGGCGCAGCTCGACCGAGACATAGCCGAGCAGCCAGGCGACGCAGGCATGGAACGCGGCGGCGGTCCCGGCCTCGTCCAGACCGGCCTTCTCCAGCAGCGCGAGCACGCGCTCATGGCTGCGGAGCACCGGCAGCGGCCTGCGGGCCATCGGCACGGCCAGCAGCCGGGTCGTCAGCAGCGGCACCGCGTGCGGGTGGGCCACGCAGACGTTGTACAGCGTCCGGGCGAAGCGGTGCAGGTCCGCGCGCCAGTCGGGCGTGTCGTCCGTGGCCGGGCCTTCGGCGTCCAGGCGTGCCTGCAACTCCAGGTGCATCGCCTCGACCAGGCCGTCCAGCAGGGCTTCCTTGCCCTCCGCATAGCGGTACAGGGCCATCGCCTCGACGCCGAGTTCCGCGCCCAGCCGCCGCATGCTCAGGGCGCCCAGGCCCTCGCGGTCGACCAGCTCCAGCGCGCTGGCCAGCACCCGCTCCCGGCTCAGCCGGCCGTAACGGCCCCGGTCGCTGGCACGCCGCGCCGGGGTGGTGTCGGGGTTCTTCGCCATGGAACGCCCTCCTTTGTCACTTGACCTTACGTGGGGTCGGGGCCATCCTGTCTGTATACGCCGTAAACGTACACGATACGGATACGGTGGCCCCCGCGATTCGGCGAGGGCAGCGAGGTGACCGACATGCAGCTTCCCTTCCGTCACGCACACGTCGATGGGGAGATCGTCCCGGCACCCGGGCCCCGGCCACGGCATCGCGGTTTCGCCCTGCCCAGCTACGCCCGCGACGGCTACGACGACCCCCGCGCCGCCGAGCACCTGCGCCGGATCGCACGGTCGGGTGCCAACTGGGTCCAGCTCACTCCCACCTGGTACCAGCCCGCCGCCACCTCGGACATCATCCGCCCCAGCCGCATCACCCCGACGGACGAAGGGGTCGCGCGGATGATCCGCCTGGCGCATGCGCACGGCCTGAACGCCTTGCTCAAACCCCACCTCGACCTCGACGACGCCGCGTACCGCGGCACCATCCGCCCCGCCCTGCCCGCCCGCTGGTTCGCCGCCTACGCGGAGTTCATCGCGCACTACGCGCGCCTCGCGGCCCGCTACGGCGCCGACGCGTTCACCGTGGGCACCGAACTCGCCGGCACGGTGGAGGACCGCGCGCGCTGGGTCGCGGTCGTCGAGCGCACACGCGTCGTCTACGGCGGCTCGCTGCTCTACGCGGCGCGCCTGAAGGACTACGAGCACGTCGCCTTCTGGGACGCGGTCGATCTGATCGCTGTGGACGCCCGCTGGCCGCTGCCCACCGGGCCGCGCCGGGACGCGCAGGCGTTCATCGAGGCCTGGCGTCCCGTCTGCGGCGCGCTCGGGGAGTTCGCCGCCCGCACCGGCCGTTCGGTGCTGTTCGCGGAGGCCGGATACGCCGGCGTGCGCGGCGCGCCGACCGGGCCGGTCGCCCCCGACATGGCGGAACAGGCCGCCGGCTACGAGGCGTTGCTGCGCACCTTCACCGGCCAGCCCTGGTGGGCGGGCGTCCACTGGTGGGTCTGGGCACAGCTGCCGGCCCCGACGGACCGCGTCCGGTCACTGGACTACTCCGCCCAGGGCAAGCGGGCCGAGCACGTGGTGGCCCGGTGGTGGGCCGGCCGCACGGAGGAGCCATACCTCGCCCAGGACGGGTCGGTGGGAGGCAGGACACCATGACGTCCATCGAGGACTACGCCCTGCTCGGAGACATGGGCACCGCGGCCATGGTCGGCCGCGACGGCTCCGTCGACTGGCTCTGTCTGCCCCGCTTCGACTCGCCGGCGTGCCTCGCCGCCCTGGTGGGGACACCCGACAACGGCTTCTGGCGCCTCGCCCCGGCCACCGGTGCCGGCACCTGCGCGGAGCGCTCTTACCGGCCCGACACGCTGGTGCTGGACACCTTGTGGCGCACCGCGACCGGCGTCGCGCGGGTCACGGACTTCATGCCGACCGGCACGCCGCTGCCCTGCCTGGTGCGGATGGTGGAGGGCGTGGTGGGCGAGGTGTCCCTGCGCAGCGAGCTGCGACTGCGCTTCCACCAGGGCCGGGTGGTGCCCTGGGTGCACGGCATCGACGGCTGCACCGTCGCCGTCGCGGGGCCGGACGCGGTGTGGCTGCGCATCGACGGCGACGGGCGGCTGTCCGGCGACGAGCACGCCACCGTCGCCGAGTTCACCGTCCCCGCCGGCCGGCGGATCGCCCTCGTCCTGGCGTGGGAGCCCTCGCACCACACCGAGCCGCCGCGGTCGCTCGCCGTTCCCGCCGAGACCCTGCTGAAGGAGACCACCGACTACTGGCACGGCTGGGCCGGCCGCTGCCGCTACCAGGGCCCCTGGCGGGACGCCGTGGTGCGCTCCCTGATCACGCTGAAGGCCCTCACCTACGCCCCCACCGGTGGCGTCGTCGCCGCCCCCACCACCTCGCTGCCCGGCTGTATCGGCGGCGGGCGCAACTGGGACCAGCGCTACTGCTGGCTGCGCGACTCCACGCTGACCCTGTCCTGCCTGCTGCGCAGCGGCTACCGGGACGAGGCGGTGGCCTGGCTGGACTGGCTGGTGCGCACCGTCGCCAGCGACCCCGCCGACCTGCAATCCGTCTACGGCGTGGGCGGGCAGCGGCTGCTGCGGGAGACCGAGGCGCCCTGGCTGAGCGGCTACGAGGGCTCGCAGCCCGTCAGATTCGGGAACTGTGCCGACGGATCGTTCCAGCTCGACGTCTACGGCGAGGTGCTGGACACCCTCTACCAGTCCCTGCGGGTGGGGATTGCGATGCCGGCCCACGTGTGGGAGCTGGTCGACGCGCTGATGGGCTACCTGCTGCGGCACTGGCGCGAGCCCGACCAGGGCGTGTGGCAGGTGCGCGGGCCGCGCCGCCACTTCGTGCACTCCAAGGTCATGGCCTGGGTGGCCGCCGACCGGGCTGTGCGCATGGGAAAGCTGCTGGGCCGCAACGGCTCCTCCGCGCAGTGGTGGGCCATGCGGCAGGAGGTGCACCGGCAGGTCTGCCGGGACGGCTGGGACCCGCGACAGGGCTCCTTCGTGCAGTCCTACGGTTCCACCGCCCTGGACGCCACCGCCCTGCTCATGCCCCGGCTCGGCTTCCTGCCCGCGCAGGATCCGCGCGTCCGCAGCACGGTCCGTGCCCTGGGGGCCCTCGAGGAGGACGGCTTCCTGCACCGCTACGCACCCGGCGACGAAGGGGTGCACCCCGTGGACGGCATGGCCGGTCGTGAAGGAGCGTTCGTCTCCTGCTCCTTGTGGCATGCGGATACCCTCGCCGCGACCGGCCACGTCCTCAAAGCGCGTGAGACGTTCGAGCGCGTCCTCGCCGTCCGCAACGACGTGGGACTGCTCGCCGAACAGTGGGACCCGGCCGCCGGCCGCCACCTGGGCAACGCCCCCATGGCCGTCAGCCACCTCGCACTGGTCGAGACCGCGTTCGCCCTGTCAGCAGCACCATCCCGGTATCCCCGTACTCCGGCAGCGTCGGATCGGCGTCGATCCGTGTGACGTCCAGCTCCTCGGTCACCGGTGCGAACACCCTGGTGACGCGCTCGGGGTCCACCGGGCAGCCCGGCCAGCGCGAGGTGGCCCCGATGCGGTAGGTGGGCAGGTTCTCCATGAAGGCCGCCACCAGGTGCCCGCCGGGCACCACACAGCGCACGAAGTGCCCGCAGAAGGCGGCGAACTCGTCGAAGTCCTCACTCGCCCCCTCCGCCACGAAGTGCATCGACGCCAGTTCGTACGTCCCGGACGGCAGCGCCCGCACATCACCGTGCACCACCCGCACCCGGGCCAGCGCGGCCGGCAGCGACGCCGCGATCCGCGGGTCGAGCTGCCGGCACAGCGCGTGGAAGGGGCGCCAGCTGTCGTCCGGACCGGTGGCCAGCTGCCGCAGCAGATAGGCGACGTTGGCGGCGCCCGCCTCGACCGCGTCGATCCCGGCGCTGACCGCGGAGGCCAGCAGCAGCGGGTAGAGGTTCGGACCGGCGCCGAACTCCACCGTGCGGGCCAGGCCCCCGGTGGGCAGGGTGCGGTAGTACGCGGCGTGGTGGGCGATGACCGCGGCGTCGCACGGATGCAGCTGGCGGTAGTTCTCGGTGAGGTAGTCCTCGACGGGCCAGCCGTCCCAGTTCACGTCGTCGTTGCGGATCGACATCGGCGCCGCCTCAGCCGCGGTGCCGCAGTGCGCCCCGCGCGTCCAGCCCGGTCAGCGCCTCGCCGAGCCGGTCGATGTCGTCGTCGGAGTTCAGCGCCGTGACCTGGACACGGAAGCCGACCTGCCGGCGCGGCACCAGCGGATACGCCGCGAGAGTCACGTAGACGCCGTGGTCCCACAGGAAGTCGGCGACCGCCTCCAGTTCGGCCGGGTCCGCCAGCGGGATCTCCACGATGGGCAGCTCGCCCTCGCACGGCGTGTCCAGGTCCAGCGCGTGCACCAGGTCGAGCACCCGTACCGTCTTGCGGTACAGATCGGCGCGGATGGTGTCCCCCCGGCGGTCGTTGACCTCCAGACCGGCCAGGGCGGTCGCCAGCGAGGCGGTGGGGGAGGGGCCGGAGTACAGGTAGGGGGCGGCCGCGATCTTCAGATGGTCCTTCAGCGCGCTCGGCAGCGCCAGGAAGGCCAGCAGCGACGAGTACGCCTTGGAGAAGCCGCCCACCAGCACGATCCCGTCGTAGGACGTACCGGTGTGCCGGACCACGCCGTTGCCGCGCGAGCCGTACGGGCACGGCTCGGTCGGCGAGCGCTCGCCGATGACACCGAAGCCGTGCGTGTCGTCGATGTACAGCGTGGCGCCGCGCCGCCGGCAGATGCCGGCGAGAACCGGCAGATCGAACACGTTGCCGCTCATGCTGTTCACGCCGTCCATGCACACCAGACGCGGGGTGCCGGACGGCGCGTCCCGCAGCAGCGCGTCCAGTTGCTCCGGCCGGTCCGCGTGGAACCGGTGCAGTCTCGCACCCTGACCGCGGGCCGACACGCACCCCTCGTACACCGTGCGGTGGGCGGTGGCCTCCACGAACACATCCCCCTGCTCGGCCAGCAGCGGGATCACCGCGTGGTGGATGAGGGTGGCCGTCGGCAGGAGCAGGGTGTCCTCGGCGCCGAGCAGCGCGGTGAGCCGCTCCTCGATGTCCGGGTACAGCCGGGGGCTGCCCAGCAGACGCGACCAGCTCGGGTGGATGCCCCAGTCCCGCACGGTCGGGCCGATCGCCTCGATGATGTCCGGATCCTGGTCGAAGCCGAGGTAGTTGCAGGACGCGAAATCGATCAGCCAGTGTTCGCCGCAGCGGATGTGCCGGCCGCGCACCTCGTCCAGTACGGCGTCGCTCATCCGACTCGTGTGGCGCAGATGATCGAGGTCCGCCCAGCGGGGGTCGCGCCGGACCGGCGCCAGGGGCGCGAGCGTTGCGTCCATGGTGCTGTGTCCCCTCTCGAGGGCTGTCCCGCTGCCCGGGGACGCGGTCGTCGCAGGCGTGCTCGCCGGGGGCGCCGGGACCTGAGAGGTCTCCCCGGCGGCCGCTGCGGGACCCGCCCGTGCCGCCCGGGCGCCCTCGGCCGGGCCCGGGCGCCGTGCCGTGATCACGGGCGCCGCCCGCCGCAGCACGGCCTCCCCCTCGTCCAGCGGCATCGGGGGCGCGAACAGGTAGCCCTGCCCGAACCGGCAGCCCATGTCGGCCAGCAGCTCCCGCTGCGCCTGCTGCTCGATGCCCTCCGCGATCACTGTCAGGCCGAGGGTGTCGGCGATCCGGACGATCCCCTCGACGAGCGCCACCTGCCGCGGGTCGCGCGGCAGGTCGTCGATGAACGTCTTGTCTATCTTCAGTACGTCGAGGGGGAACTCCCGCAGATAACGCAGCGAGGAGAACCCGGTGCCGAAGTCGTCCACCGCGATGCGCACCCCGAGGCCCCTGACCCCGCCGATCGCGGAGTCGATCTGCTGGTCCCGCTGCATCAGCACGGACTCGGTGAGCTCCAGCTGCAGGGAGCGCGGGTCGAGAGCCGCCGTGTCCAGCGCCTGGCTCACCGCCCCCACGAACCCGGGGTCGCGCCACTGCCGGCTGGAGACGTTGACGCTGACGTACGGCGGCGCGGCGGGCCGGACGCGGCGCTGCAGCCGGGCGATGTCGGAGACGGCGCTGCGCAGCACCCAGGCGCCCAGCGGCGCGATCTGGCCGGTCTCCTCGGCGAGCGGGATGAACTGTTCGGGCGGCACCAGGCCGCCCGGCGCGTGCGGCCAGCGGACCAGTGCCTCGAAACCGACCACCGGCGGCAGCGACTCCGCGAGGTCGACGACGGGCTGGTAGGACAGCGAGAAACGTTCCTGTGCGATCGCGTCGTCGAGATGGGCGAGCAGATCGTGCCGCTGCGCCACCCGCACCCGCAGCTGGGGCAGAAAGCGGCGCCACTGGCGTTTACCTGCCGCCTTGGCCGCGTAGAGCGCCATGTCGGCCAGGGCCAGCAGTTCCTCGGCGTCGGAGCTGTCGAGCGCGGTGGCCAAGCCCACGCTGGCGGAGACGGTGACCGCCTCGTCGCCCAGATGGAAGGGGCGGCTGAAGGCCTGGATCAGCTGGGCAGCGAGCAGCTCGGCGTCCAGCGGCTGCCGGGCGTCCTCCATCAGCACCGCGAACTCGTCCCCGCCGAGCCGAGCCGCCGTGTCGGTACGTCGCAGGGTGTGCGCCAGCCGCTCGCCCACGGCCTTCAGCAGCCGGTCGCCGGTGGAGTGCCCCAGGGTGTCGTTGACGGTCTTGAAGTCGTCGAGGTCCAGGAAGAGCACGCAGGTCAGCGTGGACTCCCGGCGGCCGCGCAGCAGGGCACGGGCGGTCCGCTCCAGCAGCAGCGTGCGGTTGGGCAGACCCGTCAGCGGGTCGTGGAAGGCCCGCTGGGTCAGCTCCTGCTCCAGCTGCCGCTGTTGCGTCACGTCCCGCAGGGTGACCACCACGCCGCCCACGGTGGTGTCCTGCCGGAGGTCGCTGCAGCGCACCTCCACCTCGACGCGGCCGTCGCCGCGCAGCACCCACCAGTGGTCGTGGGCCTCGTGGCGCCCTTGCCGGCCCAGCAACCCCAGGGTGCGGTCCACCCGGTCCCGGTCGCCGGGCGCCACCAGGTCCCGCAGCGCCGTCCCGGCCAGCTCGCTGCGGCCGAAGACCGCCCGGGCCGAGGGGCTGGCGTACCGCACGGTGGTGTCCTCGTCGACGATGAGGATGACGTCCGAGGTGTTGCGCACCAGCGTCCGGAAGTACGCCTCGCTCTCCTTGCGCACGATCTCCTGCCGCAGCGCCACGCGCTCCAAGGCGAGGCCCGCGTGCGAGGCGAGGATCTCCAGGGAACCGCGCACCTCACTTATCCGGCGCTCGGGCCCGGCCGCCACCAGCGCGCCCGCCGGCTCGGGTCCTTCGGCGGTGTCGGGCGCCGCCGTCGGGCACACCAGCGCGCGGGGCAGCCCGTTGAGCCGGGTGGCGAACCGCGGGCCGAGCCGTTCCACGGGCACGGAGAGCGAGCGCTGCGACGGCTCGACGCCACCGGCGCGGGCGCGCGGGCAATCGAGGGAGGCGTACAGCTCCTCGGCCTGCCGCGCGGTGAGCATCAGGGAGCGGTGCGGTGCCTCCGGCCCGAACAGGCTGCCGACCGCCCGCGCGCACGCCACTGCGACCTCCTGCGGGGTTATGGCGGCCACCAACGCGACGGTCGCCGTGCGCAGGGTCTGCTCACGGGCCAGCGCCTTGCGGTGCGCGACGACCATGACCGTGAGGCGGAAGATCACCAGCAGGAACATCAGCGTCGAGAAGACGGCCAGGGCCGTCGCGTCGTGCACCCGGCCCATCCGCTCCTCCACCAGGAGCAGCGCCGGGGCGATCAGCGTGGCGGCGGTGAGCAGGACCAGCCGGTGCCAGCGCAGGAGCAGCGACTGCGGCGGAGGCTCTGCGGCGGTCAGCTCGGCCATGGAGGGGTGCAGCCCGGCCAGGCCCCAGGCCGTGTAGAAGACGACCCAGCCCCAGTCCAGCGCCGTGCCCGTCTGCCAGGTGCCGTTGAGCTGGAGGAAGCCGTAGGTGATGTCGAAGCACAGCAGGGTGACGGTGCCCAGCACCAGCAGCTGCACCGCCCGGTTCGGGCCGGAGACGCCCCCCGGCACGAGCAGCCGGGCCAGCATTCCGAGGACCAGCAGGTCCCCGAGCGGGTAGGCGACGCTGATCGCCCGTTGCTGCCAGGTCAGCTGATCCTGGCCGGCCAGCGGCTGCACCAGGTACACCCAGACCGGCACAGCGACCCCCGCGGTGACGATCATCGAGTCGAGCAGGCTCGGCAGGTCGCGGCCCACCCAGCGGTGCCGGACCAGCCCGAACAGCCCCGCAGCCAGCAGCGGGTAGACGGCGAGATAGCAGGCGTCGGCGGGGGAGGGGAACGGGTTGGAGGCGTGGAAGTACTGCTCCGAAGCGTTGTAGTACGTGTCGCCGGCGGCGAAGGCCAGCAGCCCGGCCGCGAGCGCCAGCCACGGCCAGCGCACGGCGGGCCGGTTGCGCCGGACTCCGGCGAGGACGGCCAGCACACCGCCCAGCCCGATCAGCGCCCACAGCGGGGTCCGCAGGGCGGGGACGAGCAGGTAGACACAGGTGGCAACCAGGATCGTCGCGAGATAGGCGGCCGGCAGCCGGCGGGTCGGCAGCACTGGCAAGCGCCTCCCAACTCGGAGGACACCGGGCTGCGGGGAAAGCGTCAACCTGGAGAAAACATCTGAATACCGATCCTAGGCACGCCGGGCTCCGAGGCGCATCTTCGGCGCCGGCCCCAGGCCGAGTCCACGGCGCCGGTGCTCACTCATCCCCGGGCCCGGAAGGGCGGACGAAGTCGCCGTAACCGACCTGCCGGAGACGCTGGTAGCGCCAGGCGTCACGGCACACGTCGTCCAGGCCGCGACTCGGGCTCCAGTCCCAGGCCCGGCCGATCGCCCCGGCGTCCGCGACCCGCCGCGCCGCGTCCCCGGGCCGGGGCGGGGCCACCTCGTACGGCAGCGCACGCCCGCACACCCGGGAGAACGCGGCGACGACCTCGAGCACCGAGACGCCCCGTCCGCTGCCCAGGTTGTACACGTGCAGCCCCGGCGCGTCGGCGAGATGGTTCAGCGCCAGCCGGTGCGCCTCGACGGCGTCCAGCACGTGCACGTAGTCGCGGACCGCCGTGCCGTCGGGCGTGGGGTAGTCACCGCCGTACACCCGCACCCGCCGGCGCCGGCCTGCGGCGACCTGTGCCACCGACGGCAGCAGGGAGTCGTGGGTGCCGGGACCGCCCCCGCCCAGCAGCCCGCTCGGATGTGCCCCGGCCGGCGTGAAGTGGCGCAGGCACACCACGGTGTACTCCGGCCGGCGCAGGCAGACGTCGGCGAGGAGTTGTTCGCAGGCCCACTTGGAGGCCGCGAAGGGGTCCTCCGGGCGGATCGGGTCGCTCTCGGTGTGGGTGCCCTGCTCGGCGGGCGCGTAGAGGGAACAGGTGGAGGAGAACACCAGTTGGCGCACCCCGTGTTCGTGCATCGAGCGCAGCAGCGTGGTGGTGCCGCCGAGGTTGGCGTCGTAGTACTCCACCGGCCTGTTCAGTGAGGTCCGGGCCGAGGTCAGGGCGGCGAAGTGCACCACCGCGTCGATCGCGTGCCGGGCGAACACTGCCGACAGCGCGCGGCGGTCGCGGATGTCCAGTTCGTACACGGCGCCGACGAACCGGCCCGCGAGCTGCTCGACGCGGGCCAGGACCTGCCTCAGGGCGGGGGACCGGTTGTCGACCACGATCACTTCGTAGCCGTGGTCGAGCAGGTCCACGCAGATATGGCTGCCGAGGAAACCGGCCCCGCCGGTGACCAGGATCGTGGACGGTGCGCTCATGGACCCGGCTCCTTCGCGCACGGTATAGGTGTACGTTTACGACGTATATCTCGACTCTGCTCCGCCCGCGGCGGCCCGTCAAGTGCCGCGGCCCACCCACCACCGGCCTCCTCCCGGGCCCACCGGGGCCCGGACACCACCGGCCTCCTCCCGGGCCCACCGGGGCCCGCCCACCACCGGCCTCCTCCCGGGCCGCCGCGGCTCCCCTAGTTCCGTACCAGCAACTGGAAGTCGAACGAGTAGCGCGACGCGCGGTAGATGTGGGTGCCGTGTTCCACCGCGCGGCCCGTGTCGTCGTAGGCCGTGCGCTGCATGGTGAGGAGCGCGGCGCCCTGCTGCTCGTCCAGACGGGACGCCTCCGTGGCCGTCGCGCAGCGGGCGCCGACGCGTTGCCGGGCGCTGTGCAGGGTGATGCCGGCCGCGCGCATCAGCCGGTACAGGCCCGTCGTCTCGAGCCGGGCCGTGTCGAGATCGAGCAGTGCCGCCGGCAGGTGGTTGCACAGCAGCGCCACCGGCCTGCCGTGCGTTAGCCGCAGCCGCTCCAGCACGATCACCTCGTCGCCCTCGCCGATCCCCAGCGCGGCGGCCACCTCCGCGCTGGCCGGCCCCCGCTCGTGGCGCACGACCCGCGTCGACGGTCCCTGCCCGGCCGCCTCCAGGTCGTCGTACAGGCTGCTGAGTTCCAGCGGGCGCCGGACCTGGCGGTGCACCACCTGGGTGCCCACCCCGCGGCGCCGCACCAGCAGGCCCTTGTCGACGAGGGACTGGATCGCCTGGCGGACCGTCGGGCGGGACAGGCCGAGCCGGGTGGACAGGTCGACCTCGTTGCCGAGCAGGCTGCCCGGGACCAGCACGCCGCGGCTGATGGCCGCCTCCAGCTGCTGGGCCAGCTGGTGGTAGAGCGGAACCGGGCTGGCCCGGTCCAGGGCGAAGTCCACCGCGTCCGTGCCGGGCCCCTCGGTGCGGGACTGCGTCATGGCTCCCCCCTCACAGGTGGCGGCGGCGGTCGGCCACCCGCTGCTCGTAGCGCGCGCGGGCGGCGACCGCGGCCTCACGGCCCGCCACCTCGGCGACCGGCACGTCCCACCAGGCCTCGGCACCGGGCGCGGTCGGCGCCGGGTCCGTCTCGACGTACACGCAGGTCGGCCGGTCCGCGGAGCGTGCGGCGGCCAGCGCCTCGCGCAGCTCGGCCACCGTCTTGGCGCGCAGCACCTCCATGCCGAGGCTGGCCGCGTTCGCCGCGAGGTCGACCGGCAGCGGCGGCCCGGTGAACGTGCCGTCGGCGGCCCGGTGGCGGTAGGCGGTGCCGAAGCGTTCGCCGCCGGTCTCCTCCGACAGGCCGCCGATGGAGGCGTAGCCGTGGTTCTGGATCAGCACCAGCTTGACCGGCAGCCCCTCCTGGACGGCGGTGACGATCTCCGTCGGCATCATCAGATACGTCCCGTCGCCCACCAGCGCCCACACCACCGTGTCCGGCGCGGCCTGCTGCACACCGATCGAGGCCGGGATCTCGTAGCCCATGCAGGAGTACCCGTACTCCAGGTGGTACTGGCGCGGGCTGCGCGCCCGCCACAGCTTGTGCAGGTCGCCGGGGAGCGAACCGGCCGCGTTGATCACCACGTCCGTGTCGCCGACGACGCCGTCCAGGGCGCCGAGCACCTGCGTCTGCGTCGGCACCGCGCTGTCGTCCGCCGCGCGGAACGCGCCGTCCACGACCCGCTCCCAGCGCTCCTTGCCCTCCCGGTACTCCGCCTCGTACGCCGTGTCCACGCGGTGCCCGGCGAGCGCCGCCGCCAGCCGCTCCAGACCGCTGCGCGCGTCGCAGACCAGCGTGCGCGCCGCGAGCTTGTGCGCGTCGAAGGCGGTGATGTTGAGGTTCACGAACCGCACGCCGGGATCGCGGAAGAGGGTCCCGGAGGCGGTGGTGAAGTCCGAGTAGCGGGTGCCGACGCCGATCACCAGGTCGGCGGTGCGGGCGAGGTCGTCGCACACGGCCGTGCCGGTGTGGCCGATGCCGCCCACGTCGGCCGGGTGGTCGTAACGCAGCGAGCCCTTGCCGGCCTGTGTGGAGGCGACCGGGATGCCGGTGGCGTCCACCAGCGCGCGCAGCGCCTCCTCGGCCTCGCTGTGGTGGACGCCGCCGCCCGCGACGATCAGCGGGCGGGACGCGGCCCGGATCTCCCGGACGGCCTCGGCGAGTTCGACGGGGTCCGGCGCAGGCCGCCGTACGAACCACACGCGCTCGGCGAAGAACTCCACCGGCCAGTCGTACGCCTCCGCCTGCACGTCCTGCGGCAGGGCCAGCGTCACGGCCCCGGTCTCGGCCGGGTCGGTCAGCACCCGCGCGGCCTGCAGCGCGCTCACGAGGAGGGCTTCGGGGCGGGTGATCCGGTCGAAGTAGCGGGAGACCGGTCGCAGAGCGTCGTTCACCGACACATCCGCCTCGACCGGGTGCTCCAGCTGCTGGAGCAGTGGGTCGGCGGGGTGCGCGGCGAAGTAGTCGCCGGGCAGCAGCAGGACCGGCAGGCGGTTGATCGTGGCCAGGGCGGCGCCGGTGACCAGATTGGTGGCGCCCGGGCCGATCGACGTCGTCACCGCCATGGCGGACAGCCGGTTCAGATGGCGGGCCCGGCCGACGGCCGCGTGCACCATGGCCTGCTCGTTGCGGCCCTGGTGGTACGGCATGACGTCCGCGTACTCGACGAGTGCCTGGCCGATCCCGGCGACGTTGCCGTGACCGAAGATCCCCCAGGTGCCGGCGATCAGCCTGCGGCGCACGCCGTCACGTTCGGTGTACTGGGCGGCGAGGAACCGCACCAGGGCCTGGGCGGTGGTCAGACGGAGGGTGCGGGCGCTCATCGGGACGTCTCCGGGGCGGTGTAGAGGGGCAGTCGGGGGTCGACGGGCTGTGCGGGCCAGGTGTCGCGGATCCAGGCGTGGTCGGGGTGGTCGCAGATCAGCCAGGACCGCTCGGCCTCGGGACCGGCCATGACGTTGAGGTAGTACATGTGGTGGCCCGGCACCGCCATGGACGGCCCGTGCCAGCCGTCGGGGATGAGGACGACGTCGCCGTCGCGGACCTCGGCCAGCACGTCCGTTCCGCGGCCCCGCCCGGACGGTGAGACCCGCTGGTAGCCGAGGCCGGGTGTGGCGGCGTGGGCGGCGAACTCGAAGTAGTAGATCTCCTCCAGAACCGACTCCTCGCCCGGACGGTGCTCGTCGTGCTTGTGCGGCGGGAAGGAGGACCAGTTGCCGCCGGGGGTGAGCACCTCGACCGCGATCAGCTTGTCGCAGTCGAAGACGCCGGCCGCCGCGAAGTTGTTGACCTGGCGCGAGCAGTTCCCGCTGCCGCGCAGCTCGACCGGTACGGAGGCGGCGGGCCCGTAGCGGGCGGGCAGCCGGCGGGCGCAGCGGGCGCCGGTCAGCGCGAAACGGCCGCCGGCGGCGGAGGTCACGGTGGCGCGGGCGTCACGCGGGGCGTAGGCGAAGTCGCTGACCCCGCTGAAGACGTCCGCCCGGCCCGCCAGCTCGAAGGTGTGGTGGCCGAAGTCGTCGGCCACGGCGACCGTGCAGGAGCCGCCGAGCGGCAGCACGATCCACTCGCTGTCACCGGTGTCGAAGGTGTGCGAGCCGGCGGCGGGCAGCTCCAGCACCCGCAGGGCGGAGTACCCCCAGCCGGCCTCCTTGGGGCCGATGTCGACGGCGTAGGGCCCGGCGGCCGCCTTGCCCGCGGGCAGGTGGTACGTCATGAACTCCTCCGTTTCACAGCACGCGCCGTACAGCGGACCTCTGACGGCACGCCCGTACAGCAGACCTTCCCCGGCGGCGCCTCACAGCAGTCCGACGGCCGTGTCGACCGCCTCCTCCACACTGCCCGCGGCCGGGTAGAGCAGCGAGCGGCCCACGACCAGGCCGTGGACGGTGGGCAGTCCGAGCGCCTTGCGCCAGCGTTCGTAGGCGGCGTCCTGGTCGTCCCCGACGTCACCGCCGAGCAGCACGGCGGGCAGGGTCGAGGCCTGCAGCACCTCGCCCATGTCGTCGGGGTCGTCGGTGACGGGCAGCTTGAGCCAGGTGTACGCGGAGGTGCCGCCGAGGCCGGAGGCGATGGCGATGGACCGGGTGACGGCCGGCGCGGACAGGTCGTTGCGGATCCGGCCGGCCACGCGGCGCGTGAGGAACGGCTCGACGAACACCGGCAGCCGCAGGGACGCCATCTCGTCGATGGCGCGGGCGGTGGCTTCCAGCGTGGTGAGCGAGCCGGGGTCGTCGTAGTCGATGCGCAGCAGCAGCTTGCCCGCGTCGAAGCGCAGCCGGGCGAGGTCGGCGGGGCGGTGCCCGGTGAACCGGTCGTCCATCTCGAAGGCGGCGCCCGCGAGCCCCCCGCGGTTCATCGAGCCCATCACGACCTTGCCGTCCAGCACGCCGAGCAGCAGCAGGTCCTCCAGGACGTCGGCGGTGGCGAGCACCCCGTCGACCCCGGGCCGGGTCAGCGCCGTACACAGCCGCTCCAGCAGATCGGCCCGGTTGGCCATGGCCAGGTCCCGGTCGCCGACGGCGAGCGCGCCCCGGGCCGGGTGGTCGGCGGCGACGATCATCAGCCGCCCGGAGCCGTTCAGCAGCGGCCGCCGGACGCGGCGGGCGGCGGCCTCGGCGACGGCCTCCGGGTGCCGCGCGCGAACTGCGGCGAGGTCGGGGATGCTGAGAGTCAAGACGTCGCTCCGTTTCCGCGTCAGGGCTACGCCCGCGCCCCTGGGGTAGGGATCGACCACGTACCGGCGGGCCTGCCGCCTCCCAGGTGTAGGTGGCCGAAGCCGACACTGTCAATACTTTGTACTTACATTCGGACCTGCTCGTGAAATGATGTCTTAACAAAGTATTGACAGCGGGCGCCGCAGCGACTTGTATCCCGTCCCAGCGCAACAGCCGTGGGACACGGCTCTCGATCCCCTCCCTTCCCCGTCGCACACGTCTTCCCCCGTCGCACACGTCGCACAGTGAGGTGCAGGAAAGATGGACCGCTCTTCTCACTCCCGCAGACTCGCCCCGGTCGTGGCCCTGGCCGCGGCGGCGGCCCTGGCCCTCGCGGGCTGCTCCAGCAGTTCCGGCGGCAAGAAGTCCGAGGAAGGAGGGGCCGCGGCCTCCGCCGGCAAGGCCAACACCCCGCAGATGACGGTCGCGCTGGTGACCCACCAGTCGCCCGGCGACACCTTCTGGGACATCGTCCGCAAGGGCGCCGAGGCCGCGGCCGCCAAGGACAACATCAAGCTCATCTACTCCGCCGACCCCAACGCCGGCAACCAGGCCAACCTGGTGCAGAACGGGATCGACCAGAAGGTCGACGGCATCGCCGTCACCCTCGCCAAACCGGACGCCATGAAGGGCGCCGTCGCCAAGGCCAAGAGCGCCGGCATACCCGTCGTGGGCCTCAACTCCGGTGTCAGCGACTGGAAGAAGCTCGGCCTGCTGGAGTTCTTCGGCCAGGACGAGACCGTCGCCGGCGAGGCCTTCGGCAAGAAGCTCAACGAGGTGGGCGCCAAGAACGCCGTGTGCGTCATCCAGGAGCAGGGCAACATCGGCCTGACCCAGCGCTGCGACGGTGTCAAGAAGACCTTCTCCGGCTCCGTGCAGAACCTCTATGTCAACGGCACCGACATGCCGTCCGTGAAGTCGACGATCACCGCCAAGCTCAAGCAGGACACCGGCATCGACTACGTCGTCACCCTCGGCGCGCCCTTCGCGCTGACCGCGGTGCAGTCGGTCGGCGACGCCGGCAGCAAGGCCAAGGTCGCCACCTTCGACCTCAACAAGGACCTCACCAAGGCCATCAAGAACGGCACCATCCAGTTCGCCGTCGACCAGCAGCCCTACCTCCAGGGCTACCTGGCGGTCGACTCCCTGTGGCTCTACAAGAACAACGGCAACTACAGCGGCGGTGGCGAGCAGCCGGTGCTCACCGGTCCGGCCTTCGTCGACAAGTCCAACGTCGACCAGGTCGCGAACTTCGCCGCGAAGGGCACCCGGTGATCGGTATGACCCAGCAGGCTGCGCCGGCGGTGGGGACACCGCCGGCCCCCGGCCCCCGGGGCTCCGACGGCCGCACCCGGCAGCGCTCCCTGGTGTTCCGGCTGCTCGCGCGGCCCGAGGTCGGCGTCTTCCTCGGCGCCGTGGCCGTCCTGATCTTCTTCCTCATCGCGGCCCCGACCGTCCGCCAGGGCAGCTCGATGGCCACGGTGCTCTACCAGTCATCGACCATCGGCATCATGGCGCTGCCGGTGGCGCTGCTGATGATCGGCGGAGAGTTCGACCTGTCGGCCGGCGTCGCGGTGATCACCTCGGCGCTCACCGCGAGCATGCTGAGCTTCCAGCTGAGCATGAACGTGTGGACCGGCGTGGTCGTCGCCCTGATCGTCTCCCTCGGCATCGGCGCCTTCAACGGCTGGATGGTGGTGAGAACGGGGCTGCCCAGCTTCCTGGTCACCCTCGGCACCTTCCTGATCCTCCAGGGCGTCAACCTCGCGGTGACCAAACTCGTCACCGGCAACGTCGCCACCGACGACATCAGCGACATGGACGGCTTCCAGGGGGCGAGAAAGGTCTTCGCCTCCTCCTTCGACGTCGGTGGGGTCCAGGTGAAGATCACGGTGGTGTGGTGGCTGGTCTTCGCGGCCCTGGCCACCTGGGTGCTGCTGCGCACCAAGTACGGCAACTGGATCTTCGCCGTCGGCGGGAACAAGGACAGCGCCCGGGCCGTCGGCGTGCCCGTGAACTTCACGAAGATCACGCTGTTCATGACCGTCGGCTTCGGCGCCTGGTTCGTCGGCATGCACAACCTGTTCTCCTTCAACACCGTGCAGTCCGGCGAGGGCGTCGGCCAGGAGCTGATCTACATCGCCGCGGCTGTCATCGGCGGCTGCCTGCTCACCGGCGGCTACGGATCCGCGATCGGCCCGGTCTTCGGCGCGTTCATGTTCGGCATGGTCAACCAGGGCATCGTGTACGCGGGCTGGAACCCGGACTGGTTCAAGGCGTTCCTCGGGGTGATGCTCCTCGGCGCGGTCCTGATCAACCTGTACGTGCAGCGCACCGCGACGAGGAGGTGAGGCGACATGACCAGCAGCGGAACACACGGCGCGATCCTCGCGGACACCGTGCCCGAGAAGGACACGCCCCTCGTCGAACTGCGCGCGGCCGGCAAGTCCTACGGCAACATCCGCGCCCTGCACGGCGTGGACCTGAACGTCTTGCCCGGCCGGGTGACCTGCGTCCTCGGCGACAACGGCGCCGGCAAGTCCACCCTCATCAAAATCATCTCGGGGCTGCACCAGCACACCGAGGGCGAGTTCCTCGTGGACGGGCAGCCGGTGCGCTTCAGCACCCCGCGCGAGGCCCTCGACCGCGGTATCGCCACCGTCTACCAGGATCTCGCGACCGTCCCGCTGATGCCGGTGTGGCGCAACTTCTTCCTCGGGTCCGAGATGACCAAGGGCCCCTGGCCGGTCCGCCGCCTCGACATCGCCCGCATGAAGAAGACGGCCGACCAGGAGCTGCGCAACATGGGCATCGTCCTGGACGACCTGGAACAGCCCATCGGCACCCTGTCCGGCGGCCAGCGCCAGTGCGTGGCCATCGCCCGCGCCGTCTACTTCGGCGCCCGGGTGCTCATCCTGGACGAGCCGACCGCCGCCCTCGGTGTCAAGCAGTCCGGCGTGGTCCTGAAGTACATCGCCGCCGCCCGCGACCGCGGCCTCGGCGTCATCTTCATCACCCACAACCCCCACCACGCCTACATGGTCGGTGACCAGTTCAACGTGCTGCGGCTGGGCACCCTGGAGCTGTCCGCCGCCCGCAGCGAGGTCAGCCTGGAGGAACTGACCAACCACATGGCCGGCGGCACCGAGCTCGCCGCCCTCAAGCACGAACTCTCCCAGGTCCGGGGCGTCGACGTGGAAGGACTCCCCGAGGCGCAGGACCTCTCCGCACCCGTGGCGGCCCCTACGTCGGAAGGAACCCCCTGACATGCCCGCTGCTCTGAGCCGCATCCGGGTCGGCTCCGCCCCCGACTCCTGGGGGGTGTGGTTCCCCGACGATCCCGCCCAGGTGCCCTGGCAGCGCTTCCTCGACGAGGTCGCCGAGGCCGGCTACGAGTGGATCGAGCTCGGTCCCTACGGCTACCTGCCCACCGACCCTGCCCGGCTCACCGACGAGGTGCGGGCCCGCGGCCTGAAGGTCTCCGCGGGCACCGTCTTCACCGGTCTGCACCGCGGCCTGTCGGTGTGGGACGCCACCTGGGAGCACGTCGCCAAGGTCGCGGCCCTCACCCAGGCCATGGGCGCGCGGCACCTCGTCGTCATCCCGTCCTTCTGGCGCGACGACAAGACCGCCGAGATCCTGGAGCCGCCGGAGCTGACGACCGAGCAGTGGGCCTACCTCACCAAGGGCATGGAGCGGCTCGGACACGAGGTGAAGGAGACCTACGGCTTGGACATCGTCGTCCACCCGCACGCCGACACCCATATCGACACCGAGGCCCACGTCGAGCGCTTCCTGGACTCCACCGACTCCGACCTCGTCAACCTGTGCCTGGACACCGGGCACTACGCCTACTGCGGCGGCGACAGCGTCAAGCTCATCGAGACCTACGGCGAGCGCATCGGCTATCTGCACCTCAAGCAGGTCGACCCCGGCATCCTCGCCGACGTCGTGGCCGACGGGGTGCCCTTCGGTCCGGCGGTGCAGCGCGGAGTGATGTGTGAACCGCCGTCCGGCGTACCGGAGTTGGAGCCGGTGCTGGTGGCGGCACAGAAGCTGGGCGTGGACCTGTTCGCCATCGTCGAGCAGGACATGTATCCCTGCGAGCCGGACAAGCCCCTGCCGATCGCGGTCCGCACCCGGCGCTTCCTGCGCTCCTGCGGAGCCTGAGCGCACGGCGGAACGGGCGGGGCGCCCCCTGCCGACAGGACGTGACGGGCGGGCGCTCCTATGCTGGGGGTAGCCGGTGTGACCGCTGGGGCCACTGGTACTCCAGGGTGTCGGTCCGTGTCCCACGGCCTCGCTCCCGCCGCCTTACACGACGTTCGCGGGGCGTCCCCTTCCGCCGTCTCACGGGGAGCAAGCCCATGTCGTACGCCTCCACCCGACTGCGCAGGGCGGCCGTCGTGGCCGCCGCGCTGGGGTTCCTCGCCGCACCGGTCGCCGGCGGGGTGGCCGTCGCGCTGCCGACCGCCGCCCCCACGCCACCGTCGCCGTACGGCCCGTCCTCGGCGCCCCTGTCCACCTCGCCGTCCACCTCGCCGTCCTCCTCCGGAGCGACCTCACCGTCGCCGTCCCCATCGACGTCGACGTCCGCGTCCGTCTCGCCATCGGCCTCCCCGTCCGTCTCCCTGTCGGCCTCGGTCTCGTCGTCCGTCTCGCCGTCCCCGTCCGGCAACGAGGTCCGGGCGCTCACGCCCGCCGTGCAGCGGGCTCTCGACGCCGCCGTACAGCGGGTGATGCACCAGGCGAACGTCCCAGGCGTGACCGTCGGCGTGTGGACGCCCGACCAGGGGAAGTACGTCAAGTCCTTCGGCGTCGCCGACAAGAGCACCGGCCGCAAGATGTCGCCGGACCTCTACATGCGCATCGGCAGCGAGACGAAGACGTTCACCGTCACGGCCGTCCTGAAACTCGTCGACCAGGGCAAGATCGGCCTGGACGACACCATCGACAAGTACATCAGCGGCGTGCCCAACGGCGACAAGATCACCATCCGGCAGCTGGCCGGCATGCGCAGCGGGCTGTTCAACTACTCGGCGGACGAGGGCTTCTACAAGGCGCTCACCTCCGACCCGAACCGCCCCTTCACCCCGCAACAGCTGCTCGGCTACTCCTTCAAGCACCCCGTGCTCTTCCCGCCGGGCCAGCAGTTCTACTACTGCAACACCAACCTGATCCTGCTCGGCCTGGTCGTCGAGAAGGAGAGCGGGCAGAAGCTGAACGACTACATCCAGCAGAAGATCCTCGCCCCGGTGGGCCTGAAGCACACGCTCTTCCCGACCGGCAACGAGTTCCCGACGCCGCACTCGCAGGGGTACACCAACCAGACGGCGACCGGGAAGGTCGAGGATTCCGCCGACTGGGACCCCTCGTGGGGCTGGGCGGCCGGCGCGATGATCTCCCAGCTGGACGACCTGCGGGTGTGGGCCCGCACGGTGGCCACCGGCAAGCTGCCGAACGGCGGCGACATGATCAGCCCCGCGACGCAGCAGCAGCGGCTGACGACGCCCGCGACCCCGATCCGGGGCGCCGGCTACGGACTCGGCATCTTCAATGTGCAGGGCTGGATCGGGCACAACGGCTCCCTGCCCGGCTACGAGTCCCTCACCATCTACCTGCCGGCCGCGCAGGCGACGGTCGTCGTGGTGCTGAACACCGACATCAACTACAAGAACGAGGAGCCCAGCACCCTCTTCGGCCGGGCCGTGACCCGGATTGTCTCCCCGGACCACGTGTTCGACCTGCCGGCGGAACCGGTGGCGCGGTGAGTTCGTCGCACGACTACGGCTGAGCCCCGACCGGAGTGCCGGCCGGGGCCCCGCCACGGTTCGGGTGCGGTGTGCTTCCGGCGGTGCCTGTTCCGGCGCCGCGCAGAGCAGGCGCGGTCACGTGGCTCGGCCCTGCTGAAGGCCGCAGTCATCGGGTGGCCCCCCGCCAGGGTCACGCTCCGCGGACCTCCGCGAGTGTCACCGGCCGGTGCTCGTGCCGGGACAGCGTGCACGCCTCCGCGATCCAGCCGGCCTCCAGCGCGTCCTCGATCGTGCACGGGGAGGGCCGGGTGCCGGCGATCAGCTCGGTGAAGGCGGCGAGTTCGGCGCGGTAGGCCGCGGTGAAGCGGTCCATGAAGAAGTCGTGCGGGACACCGGAGGGGAAGGTGACGCCGGGCTCGGCCGAGCGCAGCGGCAGCTTGTCGTCGAGGCCGACGGCGAGGGAGTCCTCGAACCCGTGCAGCTCCATGCGGACGTCGTAACCACGGCCGTTGTGCCGGGAGTTGGACACCACCGCGACGGTGCCGTCGTCGAGGGTGAGCAGCGCGCCGGTGGTGTCGGCGTCACCGGCCTGCCGGATGTAGTCGGCGCCCCGGTTGCCGCCGACGGCGTACACCTCGGTCACCTCGCGGCCGGTCACCCAGCGGATGATGTCGAAGTCGTGCACGGAGCAGTCCCGGAAGATGCCCCCGGACGCGGCGACGTAGGCGGCAGGCGGCGGCGCCGGGTCGAGGGTGGTCGACCGCACGGTGTGCAGCTTGCCGAGTTCCCCGGCCCGGACGGCGGCGCGTGCGGCGGTGAACCCGGCGTCGAAACGCCGGTTGAAGCCGATCTGCACCGGCACGTCGCTGCCCTTGACGGCGCGCAGCACCTCGACGCCCTCGGCGATGGTCCGGGCGACCGGCTTCTCACAGAACACGGGCACGCCGGCCGTCACGCCGGCCCGGATCAGTGCCGGGTGGGCGTCGGTGGCCGCGGCGACGACGATGCCGTCCACGCCGGAGGCCAGCAGGGCCTCGGGAGAGTCGGCGACCTCGGCGCCGAACCGCTCGGCGGCGGCCTTGGCGGCGTCCGCCACGGGATCGGTGACGACGAGGGACTCGACGGCGTCGAGCCCGGACAGGGTCTCGGCGTGGAAGGCCCCGATGCGGCCGAGGCCGAGGATTCCGATACGCATGGTGCTCCTTGGGAAGAAGGAAGAAGGAGGAAGGGTGTGCCGGTCAGTCCAGTCCGCCCAGGACGTTCTGGTCCCAGTCGATCACCGAACCGGTGACCACCCCGGACCGGTCGGACAGCAGGAAGACCACGAAGTCGGCGATCTCGTCGGGCCGGCCGAGCCGCCCCATCGGCAGCCGTGCCGCCGCCTGCTCCTGCCAGTCGTCGCCCGCCCCGTGGAAGGCCCGCTGGGTGGCGTCCTCGCCCTCGGTCGCGGTCCAGCCGATGTTCAGGCCATTGATCCGGATGCGGTCGTAGCGGTGGGCGTGCGCCGCGTTGCGGGTCAGTCCCGCGAGCCCCGCCTTCGCGGCCACGTACGGGGCGAGGAACGGCTGCCCGCCGTGCGCCGACGACGTGATGACGTTGACGATCGTGCCGGACGCCCTGCGGGACAGCATGTCGGCGACGGCCGCCTGCATCGCGAAGAACGGCCCCCTGAGATTGACGGCGATGTGCTGGTCGAACAGCTCGGGCGTGGTGTCGAGCAGTGTGCCGCGCGCGGTGAGCCCGGCGGAGTTCACCAGGCAGTCGATGCGGCCGCAGGCGTCCACCACCGCGGCCACGGCCGCCCTCGCCTGCTCCGCGTCGGCCAGATCGGCCCGCACGTACAGCGCCTTCCCGCCGCCGGCCGTGAGTTCCGCGACCAGTGCCTCGCCCGGCTCGGGGCGGCGCCCGGTGACGGCCACGACCGCGCCCTCACGGACCGCCGCCCGGGCGACGGCCGCGCCGACGCCCTGGCTGCCGCCGTTGACCAGCACGACCTTGTCGTCGAGCAGTCCCATTTCTCTCCTTGCTCCCTCGTCTTCCGTGTCAGCTCGTGCGCCGTCGCCCGGCGCCCGCGCGCAGCTCCTCGCGCAGTGTCTCGGGGCTCCACACCCCGGCGAGCGCACGCCGCAGCAGATCGGCCTGTGACGGCGGGGCGAGCCCCTCCACCGGCGGGTCGCGGTCCAGGTTGGTGGGGAAGGGGTAGCCCTCGGCGCTCGCGGCGATCACGTGCTCCAGCCACGCCTCGCCCACACCCTCGGCCCTGCGTTTGAGCAGCACCGGGTAGACGGCGTTCACGACCGCCTCCCGGTCCACGCTCTCCATGGCCCGGCCGAACGCGGAGGACACCTGGAGCAGGTTGGCCGTGCGCCGGATGTCCGCCGAGCGGTTGGTGCCGGCCGCGTGGAAGAGGGCCGGGTTGAAGAAGACCGCGTCCCCCTTGGCGAGCGGCAGCTGCACATGGTGCTCCGCGAAGTACGCCCGGAACTCGGGCAGCCGCCAGGCCAGATACCCGGGCTCGTACAGCTGGGAGTAGGGCAGGTACAGCGTCGGCCCGGACTCCACCGGCATGTCGCAGTGCGCGACGGCACCCTGCAGGGTGAGCACGGGGGAGAGGCGGTGCACGTGCGCCGGGTAGGCGGCGGCGGTCTCGCCCGCGAGGAAGCCCAGGTGGTAGTCGCGATGGGGCTGCTGCGCCTCGCCGCCCGGGTTGACCACGTTGACCTGGGAGGTGACCTGGTAGGCGGGACCGAGCCAGGCCCGGGAGACCAGCGCCACGACCTCGTTCGCGTAGTAGTCGGCGAACGCCTCCGCGTCGTACAGCGCGGCCTTCTCCAGGGCGTTCCACACCCGGTCGTTGGCGCCCGGGCGCGCGAAGTGGTCACCGGCCGTCCGGCCCGCGGCGCGCTGCTCGGCGATCAGCGCATCGAAGACGGCGGTGAGCCGGTCGACGACGGCGGGGTCCGGGAAGGCGCCCCGGAAGACGGCGACCCCGGGGCCGTCGGCGAGGACGCGGACGATCTCGGCCTGGATCGCGCGGCCGGAGCCGAGCTGCCCGGCGTCGTAGAGCGGCACGTTGTGCTCGACGGCGGCGGCGCGCGGACAGTCGGCGGGGTCGGTGGTCCGCTCGATCAGGGTACGGAAGGCGGTCAGGTCGCAGTCCGGCTCGGACAGCCAGGCGCGCTGCGGTGCGGTGGCGGACATCGCGGTCCCTTCGGTTCATGGCGCGACGCATGGTCCATGGTGCAAGGTGCGGGTCACTGAGCGGCGCGGCTCTGTCATTCTTGTCAGGACAAACACGGCGAACAACCGGCAGGCAGCCATCAAAAACCCCTCAAGGAGCCGACCGTGGGTCACCCCTTCCCGATCAAGGAGATCGCACGTCAGGCCGGTCTGAGCGAGGCCACGGTCGACCGGGTGCTCAACGGCCGCGGCGGGGTCCGCGCGTCCACCACGCAGGAGGTGCACCGGGCCATCGCCGACCTGGACCGCCAGCGCACCCAGGTACGGCTGATCGGCCGCACCTTCATGATCGACATCGTGATGCAGGCACCGGAGCGGTTCTCCACCGCTGTACGCGCCGCTCTGGAGGCGGAGTTGCCGTCCCTGCACCCGGCGGTGCTGCGCTCCCGCTTCCACTTCCGCGAGACCGGGCCGGTCGAGGAGCAGGTCCGGGTCCTGGACCGGATTGCGCGCAGGGGCTCCCAGGGGGTGCTGCTCAAGGCGCCGGACGTCCCCGAGATCACCGCCGCCGTCGGCCGCCTCACCGCCGCGGGCATCCCCGTGATCACCCTCGCCACCGACCTGCCGGCCAGCACCCGGCTCGGCTACGTCGGCATCGACAACCGCGCCGCGGGCGCCACCGCCGCCTATCTGATGGGCCAGTGGCTCGGCGACCGGCCCGGCAACGTCCTCACCAGCCTCAGCAGCGGCTTCTTCCGCAACGAGGAGGAGCGCGAGATGGGTTTCCGCAGCGCCATGCGCGCCCGGCATCCGGGTCGCGTCCTCGTCGAGATCGCCGAGGGCCAGGGACTCGACGCGACCCAGTACGACCTCGTGCGGGCCGCCCTGGAGCGCGACCCGGACATCCGCGCCGTGTACTCGATCGGCGGCGGCAACATCGCCACGCTCCAGGCCTTCGCCGACCTCGGCCGCGCGTGCGCCGTGTTCGTCGCCCACGACCTCGACCACGACAACACCCGTCTGCTGCGCGAACACCGCCTGTCCGCCGTCCTCCACCACGACCTGCGCCAGGACCTGCGCGAGGCCTGCCACCTGGTGATGCGGGCCCACGGCGCGCTCCCGCCGGCCGGGCCGACCCTGCCGTCCGCGATCCAGGTCGTCACCCCTTTCAACATGCCGCCGCAGGCCGGCCGATGACCGGCGCGGGCCGCACGCGGACCGAGCGCGTGAGGATCGAGGGCGTCGACTTCACGGTCACCCTCACCCCGGGCGAGGGCATCGGCCTGCTCGCGCTGCACGCCAGCGTCGAGGGCGGCACCGGCGAACTCGCCGACGAACTGGCGAAGCGGTGCGGAGCGGCGCAACTGGTGTTCCGGCAGAGCGACGGGGAACCGGTGCACATCACCTCGGCACGGATGGCGGCCGCCCCGTGCGGCCTGCTGCGCGACTTCCTCGCCCGCGTCGACGTCGTCGTATCGCTGCACGGCCATCTGCGGAAGGCCGCGCCCCGCTCGATCTTCCTCGGCGGGGCCGACCGGAGCGCGGCGCACCTGATGGCGGGCGGGCTTCAGGCGCTGCGGCCGCGGTTCGAGCCGGTCACCGACCTGGCGCTGATCCCCGCCGCCCTGCGGGGCGTCCACCCCGGCAACCCGGTGAACATGGCCGGCGGCCCGGGCGTGCAGGTGGAGCTGCCGCTGCTGGCCCGCACCACCGTCCCGGGCGGCGCGGACATGCCGCCGCGCGATGTCGCCGACGCACTCGCCGACGGCGTACGACGGCTGCGGGTGCTGGCGCGGAAAGCGTGACGGTCACGGCCGGAGCGTGACCCACGCCCCGCTCTCGGCGGACCGTGTCATCGCGTCCAGCACGGTCGCGTTGTGCACGGCGTCCGTGAGGGTCGCCCCGTGCGAGGTGCCCTCGGCGATCGAGCGCAGGAAGCGGTGGCACTCGATGACCTTCAGGTCGTCGTAGCCCATGGCGTTGGCGGCGCCGGGCTGGAACGCGCCGTACTCGCCGGCGCCCGGGCCGACGTACACCCTGCTCACCGGCTGGTCCTGATAGGCCGTACCGCGACTGACGCCCAGCTCGTTCATCCGCCGGAAGTCCCAGAAGACGGCGCCCCGGGTGCCGTGCACCTCGAAGCCGTAGGCGTTCTGCTCGCCCACGGAGACGCGGCAGGCCTCCAGTACGCCACGGGCGCCGGAGGCGAAGCGCAGCAGACAGCTGACATAGTCCTCGTTCTCCACGGGGCCGAGTGCACCGCCGACGGCGCGCGCGTGGCCGGCGGTGGCACCGGTGGGCCGTGCCCGCTCGGGCAGGAAGATCGCGGTGTCGGCGGCCAGGGCGGTGATGTCGCCGAGCAGGTACCGGGCGAGGTCCACGCCGTGCGAGGCCAGGTCGCCGAGCACCCCGCTGCCGCCGCGCTCCCGCTCGTAGCGCCAGGTGAGAGCGGACTCGGGGTGGGCGGCGTAGTCGCTGAACAGCCGGATGCGGACATGCGTGACCGAGCCCAGCTCCGCTGAGGCGATCAGTTCACGGGCCGCCTCGACGGCCGGGGCGTTGCGGTAGTTGAAGCCGACCGTGCCCTGCACGCCCGCCCTGGCGGCCGCGTCGGCGACCGCGCGGGCGTCACCGGCGCCCAGGCCGACCGGTTTCTCGATCCACAGGTGCTTGCCCGCCTCGGCCATGGCGACGCCGATCTCACGGTGCAGGAAGTTCGGCGCGGTGACGCTGACCGCCTCCACCCGGGGGTCGGCGGCGACCTCACGCCAGTCACGGGTCGTGGAGGCGAACCCGAACTGCGCGGCGGCCTCCTCCGCCCGCCCCGGCACCTCCTCCGCGACGGTGACCAGGTGCGGCCGCAGCCCGAGTAGGGGGAAGTGGTGGAGCACGCGCGCGTACGCCTGGGTGTGCACCCGCCCCATCCAGCCGAACCCGACGACGGCGACCCCGAGCGTGCGTGCCATGACAGCCTCTCGCTTTTGGACCGTTCCAAACAGCTTCTCCCGTCACCTTGTGCGGGCCTGTCCCTGCTGTCAAGCCCTTTGACAACCAGATGGCTTCATGGAACGGTCCACACCATGAGGCAGCCGACGATCCGCGACGTGGCCGAACGGGCGGGGGTGTCCAAATCGCTGGTCTCCCTCGTGCTGCGCGGCTCCGGCCAGGTGCGCCCCGAGAAGCGGGACGCGGTGCTCCGGGCGGTGCGTGAGCTCGGCTACCGGCCCAACGCCGCGGCCCGCACCCTGAGTGAACGACGCTCCCGCACCGTCGGGGTGCTCCTGCACGACCTGCGCAACCCCTGGTTCGTGGAGCTGCTCGACGGTCTCAACTGCCTGCTGCACACGGCCGGTCTGCACATGCTCCTCTCCGACGCCCGCCTCGGCCGCCGCGCGGGCCACGACCTCGCCGAACCCTTCCTCGACCTCGGGGTCGACGGCCTGGTCGTGGTCGGCACGCTGCCCGACCCGGCAGGGCTGGCGCGGGTCGCCGAACGGCTCCCGGTGGTGGTCGCGGGAGCGCGGGAGCCGGTGCTGCCGGGCGTGGACGTGGTGGCGGGCGACGACGAGCAGGGCGCCCGGCTCGCCGTGGAGCACCTGATCGGGCTGGGGCACCGCCGGATCGCGCACGTCGGCGGGCACGGCGCGGTGGGCGAGCTGCGCCGGAACGGCTACGCGTCCGCGCTGGCCGCGCACGGGCTGGAGCAACTGGTCGAGCGCGGGGACCTGACGGAGGAGGGCGGCTACCGGGCCACGGTCCGGCTGCTCAGCCGCCCCGACCGGCCCACGGCGGTCTTCGCGGTCAACGACATGACGGCGGTCGGCGTGCTGACGGCGGCCGCGGAGCTGGGACTGAACGTGCCGCGGGACGTCTCCGTGGCCGGCTACGACAACACGAGCATCTCCCGGCTCCGGCATGTCTGGCTGACCACCGCCGACAACGCCGGCCACGAGGTGGGCCGACGCGCGGCGCGCTGCCTGCTGGAACGGTTCGAGGGCCAGGCGGGCGCGGGCCGGATCCAGCTGACCGCGCCGCACCTGGAGGTGCGGGGGACGACGGGCCGGTGCCCCGCGACGGCCGGTGAAGACGTCCGCGACCGTCCCCGGAACGGGCCCAAGCTCACTGATTGATCGCGTACACCTTGCGCAGCGTCTCGTGCACCGTCCACGTCGTGCGGTCGCCCTCGCGCAGCACCGCCATGTCGCCGGGGCCGAGGTGCAGGGTGGGTCCGCCGTCGACCTCGACCGTGGCCGATCCGCTGAGCACGACGAACATCTCGTCGGCCTCCGTGTCGGTGACGACGCCGGGCGTGATCTGCCAGATGCCGCGGACCTGGCGCCCGTCCTCCGACTCCCACACCACCTTCCCGGTCACCTCGGGCGAGCCGGAGACGATCTGGGCGGGGTCGAGCGGATCCGGCGTCAGGTCGGCGTCCGGGACGTGCAGGGCGAAGGAGTGGATCACGCGGCGACCCTAGCGGCACGGCTCAGGCGGCGGTGCTGGACACAGTGTGCGTGATGGATCCCGCGGACCGGACACATCGTCGTATCGACCGGACACCGCGTCGTACCGGCGCGCCTGCCGGGTCCGGCCGTCGTCGGCCGTGGCATCACACCTGTGCGCCTGCCGGTCCGCCCCCCCCGGCTCGCCGTGCTCAGTGCAGCCGCGCACCTCCCGCCCGCCGTGGCGAGTGGCAGGCGCCCCGGAGCCGGGTGATCGTGAGGGCATGGCCGACTCCGACTCGCCGCCGACGGCCACCGCGTCGCGCGGCCACGACACGCGCGAGATGATCCTCTTCGGCGGTGTCTACGGCGCCGTCCTGGCCAGCTCCATGGTCGCGGCCCTCACCCAGTACGGGCACGCCTCCGCGCACAGCCGCCGCTACGACGCCCTGTGGCTGCTGATCACCGCCTTCGCCTCCGCGCTGGCCCACGGCTACGCCCACTACATCGCCGAGCGGGGCCCGCACCGCCGCGGGGACGCCCTGCGCGCCCTCCTCGACGAGTGGCCCCTGGTCACGGCCGTCCTGCCGACGGTGCTGGTGCTCGCCGGAG
Source organism: Streptomyces sp. NPDC049915 (assembly GCF_040656475.1). Lineage (NCBI taxonomy): Bacteria > Bacillati > Actinomycetota > Actinomycetes > Kitasatosporales > Streptomycetaceae > Streptomyces > Streptomyces sp. NPDC049915. The sequence goes on along the minus strand of NZ_JBFAMH010000005.1, from coordinate 311,573 downwards.
CCGGCTGGGGCTGGTGGCCCCCGGACGGCGTCGAATACCCGGCGTTCGCCCTCAACATCGCCCTCCTCTTCACCCTGGGTCTGACGACGGCCCGCTCGTCCGGACGCGGCTGGCCCACGGCGTTGGCCATCGGAGCGGTGGACGCGCTGCTGGGCTTCGTGGTGGTCGTGGCGAACGCGATCATCAAGTGACGCCGGCAGCCGCCCCTGCCCCCGTTTGCCGCGGGCTGCCCCGAGCCGGCTGCGTGGGTATTACAGTCATCTGCCTGCGGCATGTCACACCGTGTCGCTCGTTAGGCCTTTGGGGTCTCGACAGGCCTTTGGGGCAGGGATGTCCGCGCGCTGGGAACGCGCGGCGGTTGGGGGGCTTTGTGCACGAAATGATCAAGGGCTCGAATGTGTCGCTGGCAGCCCTGAGCGAGGACGCCGGATCCGTGATCGTCGGGCTGGGCTGGGCCAGTCCGACCGGGGAGGGGGACGCGGACGTCTCCGTGCTGCTGCTGGACGCGAACGGCAAGGTGCGCAGCGACGCGGACTTCTACTTCTACAACAACCCGGTGGCGGCCGACGGCAGCGTGCAGCTGCTCGGCAAGACGCCCACGGACAACGGCAGCGAGGACCGCATCAGCTTCGACCTCACCGCCGTTGCGTCCGATGTCGAGCGGATCGTCGTCGCCGCGAGCCGGTACCGGGGGGCCCGGTTCGGCGAACTCGACGAGGTCAGGGTGACGTTGGCCGACGCGGCCGGTGAGAACCTGCTGCGCTTCACCATCGACGACGCCGACTCGGTCGGCGCCGTCATCTTCGGCGAGCTGTACCGGCGCGGGGAGGAGTGGAAGTTCAGGGCCGTCGGCCAGGGCTACGACAGCGGCCTCGCCGGCCTGGCCACCGACTTCGGCGTCGACGTCGACGACGCGGAGGAGACGGACACCACCTCGGCGGCCGCGGTGCTGGAGGACGCGCGCGGCGACGAGCGGGCGGAGACGGCGGCCGTGCCCTCGGCGCAGGCGACGCTGGAGGCGGTGCCCGCGCCTCGCCAGCCCGCCGACGACCCGGCCCCCAGGAAGTCGTCCGCCCGGCCGCGCACGGCCAAGAAGAAGATCACCCTGCCCAAGGCGGCGATGAAGACGCTCGCCGAGAACGACTCCTGGAAGCAGGCCAAACTCTTTCCGGTGTCGGCCCTCAAGAGCGACCGGGACCGCGAGATGCGCGCCACATCGGTCCTGCTGTCGGTGATGGCCCAGGTGCCGGAGTTCGGCCGCAGGCTCACCGCGGCGTTCGGCGCCCCGGCCGGGCGGATGGAGACGTTCACGGAGGTCTCCCTGCCGCACGGCGACACGCCGCGCCGCCCCGACGGGGTCATCCGGGTGGAGCGCGCGGGGAAGCTGTGGACCGCGCTGGTCGAGACGAAGACCAACGGCAACCCCCTGAAGGCGGAACAGGTCCAGGCGTACATGGACATCGCCGCGCGCCGCGGCTACGAGGCGGTGATCACGCTCTCCAACGACGTGGCCCTGGAGGGCACTCCGCTCGTCGACGTCAAGGTCGACGGCCGCCGCAAGCACAAGGTCGCCCTGTGGCACCTGTCCTGGGCCGAGGTGGCGCACCAGGCGCAGCTGCTCATCCGGCACGAGGGCGTCGGCAACGCCGCGCACGCCTGGCTGCTCCAGGAGCTGCTCCACTACCTTCAGCACGAGAACTCCGGCTGCCACGGGTTCCAGAACATGGGCTCCGCCTGGGTCCCGGTGCGCAACGGCATCGACGACGAGACGCTGTGCCAGGGCGACCCCCGGGCGCTGGAGGTGGTGGAGAGCTGGGAGCGGCTGATCCGCCAGGTCTGCCTGCGGCTCGGCGGTGAACTCGGCCAGAAGGTGCTCCCCGTGCAGCGCACCCGGCGCGGCACGGACCCGCGGGCCCGCCGCAGCGACCTCGCCGACCAGCTGTGCCTGGACGGCCGGCTGGATGCCGAACTGCGCATCGAGGGCACGCCCGGTGTCCTCGCGATCAGCGCGGACCTGCGGACCGGCAAGCTGCGCACCTCCATGGAGATCCCCGCGCCGGAGCAGGGTTATCCGCTGTCCTGGGCCAAGCGGCTGGTGCGGCGGCTGGCCGAGGCGCCGGCGGACCTGCATGTCGAAACCCTCGTCGACGGGGACGTCGGCGGTCCGCGGGGCACGCTGGAACGGTTGCGCCCCGAGCCCGGTGACATGCTGCCGAAGGACAGCGGTGTGCGGATCACCGGTTTCCGGCTGTCGCTGTTCAAGGGCATGGGGAGCGGCCGGGGCAACGCGGAGTCCGGCTTCATCCGCAGCGTCGACGACGCGGTGCAGCGCTTCTTCACCACGGTGGTCGTCCATCTGGACGGTGCGGCACCCCGCCGGGCGGGCGTCAGGTAGCCCGCGGACGGTACCTGCCGCCGCCGCGTCGCCTCCCCGCTCCTCGGGGCCGGCGACGCGGCGGCAGCACAATCATCACTTCCCTGGCCACCGAACTCGCCCGCGGCCGCCGTGAGCGCCGGCTGCGCGGCACCGACGAACCCCCGAGGAGCACCCCGTGATCGACGTGACCCACCAGATCGGCAGCGTGCGCCGCACGGTCGGCCGCCGTGACTTCAAGGCGGGCGAGGCCCGCGTGGTGACCGTGAGCCGGACGTACGACGTCCCGCTCGACGACCTCTGGGACGCGTGCACCAACCCCGCGCGCATCCCCCGCTGGTTCCTCCCCGTCGAGGGAGACCTGCGCGAGGGCGGCCGCTTCCAGCTGCAGGGCCAGGCCGGCGGCACGATCGAGCGCTGCGAGGCACCCAAGGGCTTCACCGCGACCTGGGAGTACGGCGGGGAGGTCAGCTGGATCGAGCTGCGGCTGACGCCGGAGGGGGAGGGGCGGACCCGCTTCGAGCTCGACCACATCGCCCACGTCGACGACACCAAGTGGGCCGAGTTCGGGCCCGGCGCGGTCGGGGTCGGCTGGGACGGGATGCTCGTCGGCCTCACCGTGCACCTGCGCACCGGCAAGCCCGTCGATCCGGCCGAGGGCTTGGCGTGGATGACCTCCGAGGAGGGCCGCCGCTTCTATGCCGAGAGCAGCGAGGCCTGGTACGCGGCGAACGTGGCGAGCGGCGAGGACGAGAGCCGGGCCCGCGAGGCCGCCGACCGCACGACGGCGGCGTACACCGGCACCGGCTGACCACAGCGACCGCCCCGCCCGGCGGGACCACCCGCGCGGGTGGGGTAGGGTTTACCTGCGTGATCACGCGGTCCACCGCGTACGACGCACCGGGACGTGGCGCAGCTTGGTAGCGCACTTGACTGGGGGTCAAGGGGTCGCAGGTTCAAATCCTGTCGTCCCGACGGTGCGAAGGGTCTTCGCGGGCGAGAGCCCGCGGAGGCCCTTTTCGTGTGCCGCGGACCTTCACCCGCTGACCAACCGGTGGACGCCCCCTTGACGGTGAGCCAGGGTCGATCGACACTCCAGACAGGAATCCTAGTGAACAGGTAGGGAAAGGCATGAGGACTCGCGCACCGCTCCCGGCCCACGCCCGAGCGAGCCGTTCGCCCCTGCTCACCTCCCGCCGTCACATCGACCTGCTGCGCGTCTGCAGCGCCATCGGCCCGGCCGCCTGAGCCCGGGCCGGCGGCCCTCCCCGCGTTCCGCACCGCCACTCGTGGCGCACCGTACCCCCGCCCTCCGCGCCGCCGCCCACGGTCCCGCCCCGCGTGGCCGTACCCGGCCACCGCGGCGCCCCGCGGGGTGCCGCTCACCCGCCCCGAACCCGCCGCCGGCGCCCCCGCGTGCGCCCGACCCCCGGGAGACCCATGTCCGTCGCACCGCTCGCCGCCCACCCGTCCGTGTCGTCCGCGTCCGCCTTCCGCGGGCGGATCGGGCGGGACGCGCGCAGTGGGCACTACGCCGTGCCCCGCCGTTACCGGCTGCACGTGTCGACCGCGTCTCCCGACGGGCTGCGCATCGCCGTCACGCACAGCCTGCTCGGGCTCGACGAGAGCTGTCCGGTCACCTTCCTGCCCGCCGTCCCGGACTGCCCCGACGGCGGACACGCCACGCTGCGCCCGCTGTACGAGGCCAGCGCCCACCGTTATCCGGGCCCGGCCCTTGCGCCCGTGCTCAGCGACGACTGGTCCGGTCGGATCGTCAGCACGCACGCGCGCGACATCATGCGCGACCTCGACCGGCACTTCGCCTCCGGCCACCCCTCGCTCTATCCCCGGGCCGGTGCCGCCGGTATCGAGCACGTCGAGCGGCTGTGCACCGACAGCATCGAGGAGGCAGCCCAGCGCGCCGGATCGGCAGCCGCCGACCCCGCCGAGCGGGCTGCGGCCCTGCGCACCCTGCTGACCGCGCTGGACGACGCCGAGCGGCTGCCGGCCGGGCGCAGGCATCTCCTCGGTGACCAACTCACCGCTGCCGATGTCGAGTTGTGGGTCGCGCTGGTCCAACTCGACACCGTGCACCGGCATCACCTCGACGCCGCCGCCGTGCAGCGCATCGCCGGCCACCCCGCCCTGTGGGCCCACGCCCGCCGCCTGGCCGCCCACCCGGCGTTCGGCACCCACCTCGACCTCGACTCCATCGCCCGCCGCCACCACGCCCGTTGCCGCGGCCTGGAGGCCGCCGGGTCCGCCGTACAGATCCTCGACTGGGCCCGTCACACCAGGTCCCAGCAGCCGGACGGCCGTTGACAGCCGTTCGGGCAGCTGTCTTAATTACGGCCCAGAACGGTCATGAGCGTCAGCGACAAGCCCTGGCTTGCTGACCGGCAACCCTCGCTCCGCGGTGGGGTGCCCCAGGTGACGACCGGACCGGATGACGTTTCGGTAAGCGCGAGGCCCCCAGGGCCGGAACAGTGACGGTGACGTGATGCACGCAGCTCCCAGCACGGCGGCCCGCCGCGCCGTGGGCTGCGTGCGGCCGTATGCGAACCCGCTCGTCGCCGACCGCGCCGTCGATCTCCTGCGCGTCAACAGCGCACTGTGTACCGCACCGGGCCGTGCCCGCTGCCGGGGCTGACCCCTCAGCCGTCCGCCCCGCGCTCCTTCGCCGCACCCCGCACCCCGCGGTGTGCCGCCGCCCGCCCGAGCCCCCGGTCCCGTGCACCCTCCGCGCCCCGCCCGTCCCGGCAGCCGCCCCGCGCCGCCCGGACCCGGCCCCGCGCGGCCCGCCACGCCCGAGGGGCGCCGCCGACTCCCCGCCGGAGCCCACCATGAGCCACACCCAAGGCGCCGCCGTCTCCCTGGCCGACCCGCCGGTCAGTGACACCCCGTCAGACAAGCAACACCCGCCGCGCGTCGTGCCGTTGCGGCACCCCGGGCGCTGGATCGCCACCGCCGTCGTGCTCGTCCTGCTCGCCCAGTTCGTCCATGGACTGGCCACCAACAGCTTCTACCAGTGGGACCGCTTCGCCTACTGGTTCTCCCGCCCCACCATCCTCGACGGCCTCCTCATCACCCTGGAGGTCACCGTCTACAGCGCGGTCCTGGGCCTGCTCGGCGGCATCCTGCTGGCGCTCGCCCGGCTGTCCAGGAGCCCGGTGCTGTGCCTGGTCAGCTGGACGTACGTCTGGGCGCTGCGGTCCATCCCGCTCATCGTCGTCCTGCTGTTCCTGTACAACTTCTCCGCCCTGTACAAGACCCTCAGCCTCGGCGTCCCCTTCGGGCCGGCCTTCCTCACCTTCGACGAGTCGCGGCTGGCCACCGACATGGTCGTCGCCGTCGTCGGCCTCAGCCTCAACGAGGCCGCCTACGCCGCCGAGGTGGTCCGCGGCGGCATCCTCTCCGTCGACCAGGGCCAGCACGACGCGGCGGCGGCCCTCGGCCTGCCCAGGAGCCGCCAGTTCACCCGGATCGTGCTGCCGCAGGCGCTGCGCTCCATCATCCCGAACTACGTCAACCAGCTGATCGGCCTCGTCAAGGGCACCTCCCTGGTCTTCTACGTCTCCCTGCTCGACCTGTTCGGCGCCGCGCAGACCATGGGCTCCACCTACCCCGGCGACATCGTGCCGCTGCTCCTGGTCGTCACCGTCTGGTACCTGCTGCTCACCAGCGCCATCTCCGTCGTGCAGTTCTACGTCGAACGCCACTACGCCCGCGGCGACGCACGCTCCCTTCCGCCGACACCGCTGCAGCGCCTGCGCGCCGCCCTCACCGGCCTGCGCGCGCGTGTCCGTCACGAGGCCGCCGTATGGCACACCATCCGTCGTCCCCTTCCGCTCATCCCGCTCACTCAGCGACAAGGACAGCCATGCCTTCTCACTTCACACGAGGCCACCTGCTGCGCGGCCTCACCGCGGTGACCGCGGTCGCCACCCTCGCCACCGGCCTGGCCGCCTGCGGCGGTGACAGCGAGGCCGCCACCACGACCGACGCCGCGGCGGGCACCGTCGTCGTGGGGCAGGTGTCCAACGGCGCGGCGAAGGAGACCACCATCAAGGTCTCCGAGGTGAAGTCCATCAGCGCTCAACTGCCCGACTCCGTGAGGAAGAGCGGCAAGCTGGTGATCGGCTCCGGCACCCTGCCCTCGGGCGCCCCGCCGCTGGGATTCATCGGCAGCGACCAGAAGACCCTCACCGGCTCCGAACCCGACCTGGCCCGGCTGGTCGCGGCCGTGCTAGGCCTCAAGCCGGAGGTCAAGCGCTTCACCTGGGAGAACCTCTTCGTCGGCATCGACAGCGGCAAGGTGGACGTCGGCTTCTCGAACATCACCGACACCGAGGAGCGCAAGAAGAAGTACGAGTTCGCCTCCTACCGCAAGGACGACCTCGCCCTGGAGGCCCCCAAGTCCTCCACATGGAGCTTCGGCGGCGACTACGAGAACCTCGCCGGCAAGACGGTCTCCGTCGGCGCGGGCACCAACCAGGAGCGGATCCTGCTGGAGTGGAAGCGGAAGCTCACAAGCGAGGGCAAGAAGCTCACTGTCAAGTACTTCCAGGACAACAACAGCACCTACCTGGCGCTCAGCAGCGGCAAGATCGACGCCTACCTCGGGCCCAGCCCCAACCTCTCCTACCACGTCACCCAGACCGCGAACACGCCCCACGCCACCCGGATCGCGGGCCAGTTCTCCGGCGCCGGTGCCTCCCTCCAAGGCCTGATCGCGGCCACCGCGAAGAGGGGCAGCGGCCTGGCCAAGCCGGTCGCCGACGCCATCAACCACCTCATCAAGAGCGGCCGGTACGCGCAGTGGCTCAAGGCATGGAACCTCTCCAACGAGGCCGTCACCACCTCCCGGATCAACCCGCCCGGCCTGCCGCTGGACAACTCCTGACACCGGGAACACTCGTGCCTGCACAGGGCGTTGAACCCACGACGACACTCGCGCGGCCCCGGCCGGCGCGCCCGCCCGCACCCCGGAGGTGACGCCCGTGCCTCGCAGCCCGCACACCGTCCGCCTCCACACCCGGCCGCACATCGATCTGCTGCGCGTGGCCGGCGCGCTCTGTCGCGCCTGACGCCGGACCCCTTCCGGCCGGCCGCCCTCGCGGCCCTTCGTGCGCCCGCGCCCCGTGGCACCCCGGGGCCGGCGTGTCCCCACAGACCTCCAGGAAGGCACCCTCGTGTCCTCGACTCCCGCTGCTCCCCTGCACCTTGCCGTCGCCCTGGACGGCACCGGCTGGCATCCCGCCTCCTGGCGTGAGCCGGTGGCCCGGCCCCGCGACCTGTTCACCGCCGGATACTGGGCCGACCTCGTTATTGAGGCCGAAGGCGGTCTGCTCGACTTCGTGACGATCGAGGACGGCCTCGGTCCGCAGTCCGCCCACTTCCTCGACCCCGACGAGCGCACCGACCAGGTCCGCGGCCGGCTCGACGCCGTGCTGATCGCCTCCCGTGTCGCACCACTGACCTCGCACATCGGCCTGGTGCCCACCGTCATCGCCACCCACACCGAGCCGTTCCACATCTCCAAGGCCATCGCCACCCTGGACTACGTCAGCACCGGCCGGGCCGGCCTGCGCGTGCAGATCTCCGCCCGCCCCGCCGAGGCCGCCCACTTCGGCCGCCGCACCATCGAGCGCATCGACGCCTACGACAGCCCCGCCGCGCGGGACGTGGTGACCGAGCTGTTCGACGAGGCCGCCGACCACGTGGAGGTCGTGCGCCGGCTGTGGGACAGCTGGGAGGACGACGCGGAGATCCGGGACGTGGCCACCGGGCGTTTCATCGACCGGGACAAGCTGCACTACATCGACTTCGAGGGCCGGCACTTCAGCGTCAAGGGTCCCTCCATCACCCCGCGCCCGCCGCAGGGCCAGCCGCTCGTCACGGCGCTCGCCCACTGGACCGTCCCCTACCGGCTGGTGGCCCGCCAGGCCGACCTCGGCTACGTCACCCCGCACGACCCCGAGCAGGCCCGCGCGATCGTCGCCGAGATCCGCGACGAGCAGGAGGACGCCGGGCGGGCCGATCAGCCCCTGCACGTTTTCGCCGACCTGGTGGTCTTCCTCGACGACGCCCCGGGCGCGGCCGCCGCCCGCCGGGAGCGTCTGGACGCCGTGACCGGTGAGCCGTACACCAGCGACGCCCGGATCTTCACCGGGACGCCCGCCCAACTTGCCGACCTGCTCCTTGAGTTCCAGGAAGCGGGCCTGTCCGGGTTCCGGCTGCGGCCGGCCGTCGCCGGGCACGACCTGCCCGCGATCACCCGCGGCCTGGTCCCCGAACTCCAGCGCCGGGGCGCCTTCCGCCGCGCCTACGAAGCCGACACCCTGCGCGGCCTGCTGGGCCTCGCCCGCCCCGCCAACCGCTACACCGCCGCCTGAGCCGAGGGATTCCACCGCCATGACCAAGCCGCTGAAGCAGATCCACCTGGCCGCGCACTTCCCCGGCGTCAACAACACCACCGTGTGGAGCGACCCGAAGGCCGGCAGCCACATCGAGTTCGACTCCTTCGTGCACTTCGCGAAGACAGCCGAACGCGCCAAGTTCGACTTCCTGTTCCTCGCCGAGGGCCTGCGCCTGCGCGAACACGCCGGGAAGATCTACGACTTGGACGTCGTCGGCCGCCCCGACACCTTCACCGTGCTGGCGGCGCTCGCCGCCGTCACCGAGCACCTCGGCCTGACCGGCACCATCAACTCCACCTTCAACGAACCCTACGAGGTGGCCCGCCAGTTCGCGAGTCTGGACCATCTCTCCGGCGGGCGCTCCGCGTGGAACGTCGTCACCTCCTGGGACGCCTTCACCGGCGAGAACTTCCGCCGCGGCGGCTTCCTGCCGCAGGAGGAGCGCTACGGCCGAGCCCAGGAGTTCCTCGCCACCGCGCACGAGCTGTTCGACTCCTGGCGGGGCGACGAGATCATCGCCGACCAGGCCACCGGCACCTTCCTGTCCGACGCCAAGGCCGGCGCGTTCGTGCACCAGGGCCGGCACTTCGACATCCACGGACGTTTCAACGTCCCGCGCTCCCCGCAGGGCCGCCCGGTGATCTTCCAGGCGGGCGACTCCGACGAGGGCCGCGAGTTCGCCGCCGCCGAGGCCGACGCCATCTTCAGCCGGTACGGCACCCTGGATACCGGCCAGGCCTTCTACCAGGACGTCAAGCGCCGCCTCGCCAAGTACGGCCGCCGCCCCGACCAGCTGCTGATCCTGCCCGCCGCGACCTTTGTGCTCGGCGACAGCGACGCCGAGGCCGAGGAGGCGGCCCGCGAGGTGCGCCGGCAGCAGGTCAGCGGCGCCACCGCGATCCGCCACCTGGAGTTCGTCTGGAACCGCGACCTGTCCGGATACGACCCGGACGGCCCGCTGCCCGTCGTCGACCCGGACGTCGGCGACGACCACATCGCCCGGGGCCGCGCCCAGGTGCGCATGTACCGCGACCCGCTGGCCACCGCCCGCGAGTGGCGGGAGCTGGCCGAGGCCAACAACTGGTCGATCCGCGACCTCGTCATCCACACCGGCAACCGGCAGAACTTCGTCGGCTCCCCGGCCACGGTGGCGAAGGCGATCAACGACCTCGTCCAGGCCGACGCCTCCGACGGGTTCATCCTCGTCCCGCACATCACCCCCGGCGGCCTGGACGAGTTCGCCGACACCGTCGTCCCGCTCCTGCAGGAACAGGGCGTCTTCCGCACCGATTACGAGGGCACCACCCTCCGCGACCACCTGGGCCTCGCCCACCCCGACGACGTCGTCCGGGCGCAGCGGGCGGCTTCCTGACGTTCACTGCGCCCATCGCGGCCCGGGTGCCATGATCGGCCCATGACACTCGACATCACCCGGGCCACGGTGCGGGACCTGCACCAGGTGGTGGCCGACCACCCCCGCTACTGGGGCGAGCGCGATCTGCGCGCCCTGCACCAGCCGGTGTTCGTGCAGGAGTTCGGAGCCACCTGCCTCGTGGCCCGCGCCGACGACGGCATCCGCGGCTACCTCGTGGGTTTCGTCACCCCGGACCGCACCGGCTACGTCCATCTGATCGCCACCCGCGACGACAGCCGGGGCACGGGCCTGGGCCGTCGACTGTACGAGGCGTTCACCGAGGCGGCCCGCGGCCAGGGCGCGGTCCGCCTGAAGGCGATCACCTCGCTCGGCAACAGCGGCTCGCTCGCCTTCCACCGCAGCCTCGGCTTCGAGGATCGCGTGGAGGGCGACTACGACGGGCCCGGAGAGGCGAGGATCGTGTTCACCCGCCTCCTGCCGCCCTGAGAGCGACGGAGCCGGACCGTGGACCAGGGGCCTGGTCGGGGCGTGACGTGCCGCACGCACCCGGACCGCCGCCCCCGCTCGCGGCTGCCCGGGTGCGCGCACCCCGACGCTGACCGGTCCGGTGCTGGGCGAACTCACCGCCCGCCAGCGGCGGATCGTCACCCTCGCCGCCGCCGGTCTGAGCAACCGGCAGATCGCCGAGCCCCTGTCTGTGCGGACCCTCGGCAGCCGCCTGCACAGCGCCTGGACCCCCGACGCCCCGCCCTGGCCGGCGGAGCCGCCGCAGGAGTAGCAGCCGCCTGAAGCGCCGTCACGCCGCGCCGAACGCCGTGAACGCCCAGCCCGTCGCCTGGTGCAGCGCGTCGTCCGGGACGGCGGCGCGGGCGTCGCGCAGCGCCTCCGCGAGCGACAGCCCTGCGCCGAGGCCCTTGTGCAGCGCGAGCATCAGCGGCACCACCGCCGCGTCGTTGACCGGCGCGCTCGCCGCCACCACACCGGCGGTGCCCAGCGGCAGCAACGCCGTGACCAGGCCCAGCAGTTCGTCGGCGCCGACGGAGGCGAAGCGGGCCGTGTCGCAGCAGGACAGGATGATCCGGTACGGGCTGCGCGCGAGGCGTTCGAAGTCGTGCACGATCAGCGGCCCGTCCGCCATCCGCAGCGATGAGAACAGCGGGCTGTCCGCGCGGAAGGCGCCGTGCGCGGCGATGTGCGCGAGCGCCGCGCCGTCCAGTTCCGCCAGCACCCGCGCCGCGCGCGCGTGCTCGTCCTCCAGCAGCGTCGGCGTGCCGTACCGCCCCGCCAGTTCCGGCACTTCGGCCCCGCCGGTGGCCAGCCCCGGCCCGCGCACCAGGACGTGCCGGCCGTCCGCCGGCGGCTCGGTGTCACGGGCGCGCAGCCAGCTGCTCGCCGACGGCGACACGCTCACCACCCGCTCCGTGAGTGACGGCAGCACCGCCCACGGCACGCGATGCAGCCGACCCGGCGGTACGACGACCAGCGGACCGGAGCCCAGATGACGGACCGCCGCACCGAGCAGCAACTCCTCCAGCCGCCGCCCCGCCGCCAGCAGCACCGGCAGCCGCGCCTCACCGCCGGGATGCGCGAGCCGGCGCAGCCCCGCCTGCACGTGTTCCGCCTCCGCCTCCGCATCGGAGAGCAGCCCCGCCGTGAACCGCCGCACGCGGCCCCGCCCGACCAGCAGCACGTGCACCCGGCCATCCACCACGGCCAGTTCGACGAGCCGCCCCTGATCGAGCCGCTCCAGCAGCCGGCCCGCGTCGAAGCGGTCGGCGCCACCGGGTGCGTCCGCGCGCAGATGCAGGGTGAGGGAGCGGATCTCCCGCTCCAGCCGCCGCTGTTCGCGCTCCAGCGCCGGCACGGCCCGGCCCTCACCGCGGGCCTCCTCCGCACGGGCCGCGATCTCCCGGAACGCGGTCAGACGGCTCAGCAGCGCCGGATCGGCCGGCGGCCGGGTGGGCGGCGCGCTCAGTGCGGTGGCCCGCCAGCGCTCGCTCCACTCCAGCAGACGGCGCGGCCCGCCACCGTCCAGGCTCGCCCGCTGCGCCATCGCCGCGAGCTCCGCGCCCTGCTCGGTGGCGCGGGCCCGCAACTCCGAGGCGCCGAGCGTCATCCGGTGGGCGTCCAGCACGGCCAGACCGCTGCGACACGCCCGCAGCACGCCGGCACTCGACCCGGCGGCCCGCGCGCGCAGCGCCTGCGCCGCCCAGCCGGTGATCCGGGCCAGTGGCGGCCCGCCGTGCCGGCTGCGCGCCGCCCGCGCCAGGTGCCGTTCGGCGTCCCGCGGCCGGCCCAGCGCCAGCGCGATCCGCCCCGCCAGCAGGGACGCCTCCGGCGCGGCCGGCGCCCCGAACGAGGCCAGCCGCTCGGCGACCCGCGCCGCGTCCGCGACCAGCCGCCCCGAGGCCCGTCCGGCGGCGAACCGCGCCTCGATCAGCACCAACCGCGCGTGCGCCTCCCACCACGGGCGCCGCTGCGCCGCGAACAGCCGCACCGCCACCGCGGCCCGGGCGATCGCCGTGTGCGGATCCCCGGCCGGGCGGGCGGCCCGGGCGGCGGCCAGCAGCAGCTCCGCCTTGCGGGTCAGCTGCCCGCCGATCCCGTCCAGTGCCCGGATCGCCGCGTCCGCCTCGGCCAGCGCCTCAGGCGCGAGCCCCGCGGCCATCAGCACCTCGCAGCGCCGGATGTCGAGCATGAACGTGGGCGTGCCCAGCTCCGCGTACCGCTTCTCCGCCTCGTCCAGCAGCCGCAGCGCCGCCGGCACGTCCCCCGCGCGGAACGCCGCCAGCCCCCGGCTCTCCACCGCGTCGGCCTTGTCGTGCTCCTGGCCGGTGGTGTCCCACAGCGCCTCAGCGGCGCTGAAGTCGGCGTCCGCCCGCTCCACCGAGCCCAGCGCGAGATGCACGGTGGCCCGCAGGGTCAGCGCCCGTGCCGTCCAGATGACGTCGTTCTCCTGCCGCAGCACGGGGATCGCCCGGCGCACGTCCTCCAGCGCCTCCCGGTGCCGGCCCAGCACCCAGCGGGCGTAGGCCCGGCGGAACAGCACCTGCGCCCTGGTGTGCCCGCTGCCGCGCTCGACGCCCCGCTCCAGCGCCGCCAGGCCCTGCCGGGTGCGGCCCGCGTGCACCAGGGCCACTCCGAGCGTGGCCAGCACGTCGGCCTCCCGGTCGGCCGACCCCGCCCGGGCCGCGAGGTCCCGGGCGCGCCGCAGATGACGCAGCGCTAGACGCAGATCGCCCCAGTCCCGCTGCCAGATGCCGATCACCTGATGCGCCACGGAGGCGTGCACCGGGCAGGGATCCGCCTCCAGCACCTCCCGCGCCCGCGCCAGCGCCTCGTGCGGGGCCGCGAACACCATCGGCAGCAGGCCGAACACCGAGTCGCTTCCCGAGGTCACCCTTGGGATGGTAGGGGACCGGGAACCACATCCCCACCGGTGTGCCTCTGTATCAATCGGCGACCTGGGGGCTCTCCCCTACGACGGTTGCCTCGAGGGGGAGGAACACGACATGCCGGCACAGCGGTTCAGGGAGCAGTTCCACCAGATCCAGCGTTCCATGCCCGACGTCCCGCTGGCTCTCGGCCCGGACGACGCCGCGGAGTTCGTGTTCGAAAAGGGCGTCCTCCTCGTGCGTGACGGCGACGACGCCGCGTTCGTCGAGGACGCGGTCCGCGCCCACTTCACCGCCACCGACGGCCTGGACCCCGAGCCCGTGCGCCGGGCGGGCCCGCAGACCCACCGCTCCGGCATCACCCGCGTCCAGGTCGCCGACCCCGGCCGGGGCAGCCACCCCGCCGACCCCGTCGTCGGCCACGCGCTGCGCGCCGTACGGCAGGCCGAGGACCGCACCGGGCGCCGGCTGGTCAGCCGCAACCACGTGGTGTCCATCGCGGTGAACTCCTGTCCCGGCGACGAGCCCGTGCCCGCCGAGCGCGCCGCTGGCCTCAACCCGGCGCCCAGCGGGGGCGGTTACGACCCCGGGAGGGCCGTCGGCGTGCTGGTGATCGACAACGGCCTCAGCCACGATCACCGCGCCCACCCGCTGCTCGCCCACACCCAGGGCGACCCGCACCCGCAGGAGACCGACGACTCCGGCGTCCTGCGCCAGTACATGGGCCACGGCACCTTCATCGCCGGGCTGCTCGCCGCCGTCGCGCCCAGCACCGACATCACCGTCCTCGGCACCCTCAACGACGCCGGTGCCATCCTGGAGTCCGAGTTCGGCGACAAGCTCTTCGACGCCGTGGACCGGCACGGCTGGCCCGACATCCTCAGCCTGTCGGCCGGCACCTCCAACGGCCGCACCGACGGCCTGCTCGGCGTCGACGCCTTCATGCGCGAACTGCGCGAGCAGCGCACCCTGTTGGTGGCCGCGGCCGGCAACAACTCCAGCGCCAGTCCCTTCTGGCCCGCCGCCTACGCCACCGTTCCCGGCTTCGAGGACGCGGTGCTGAGCGTCGGCGCCCTGCGCGACGACGGCGAGTTCGGCTCCTGCTTCACCAACCACGGCCCCTGGGTGCGGGCTTACGCCCCCGGCGAGCGCCTCACCAGCACCTTCACCGGCTTCACCACACCCGTGCCGTACGTCTACCACCACTCCACCTACGACGCCTGCCGCTACGGCTTCACCTACGCCTGCACCTGCACCACGCCCGGCCACAGCGGACTGCTCAGCGACGACGGGGACACGGGCGCCAAACCGGACCAGGTGATGTTCGAGGGCCTGGCGCACTGGAGCGGCACCTCCTTCGCCACCCCGGTGGCCGCCGGGCTCGTCGCCGCGCACATGAGCGCCCACCGGGAGACCGACCCGCGCGCCGCCCTGGCCGGACTGCTCGCCGCCAACGTGGAGTTCGCCGAGGTGCGCGGTGCGCATGTGCCGGCGCTGCGGCCGCCCACCTGGCGTCCGGCGGCCGCCCCGGCGTCATGACGGCCGGGGTCGCCCTCCGTACGGCGTACCATGACGTGCCGTACACGAGGGGTGGAGCAGTCGTGGACCGTGCAGAGGTCGGCACGCTGGTCCGGTCCGCCGTCGACGGTGACGGCGCGGCCTGGAAGGCGCTGGTGGAAGGGCTCAGCCCGCTGGTCTGGTCCGTGGTGCGCGCGCACCGGCTCTCGGACGCCGACGCGCACGAGGTCTATCAGACCGTGTGGTTCCGCTTCGCCCAGCACCTGGGGCGGCTGCGCGAGCCCGACAAGGCGGGGGCGTGGCTGGCGAGCACCGCGCGGCACGAATCGCTGAAGGTGATCAGAGGTCTGCAACGGCTGACCCTGACCGACGATCCGTCTCTGCTGGACCGGCCCAGCGAGGAGCACACGCCGGAGCAGTCGCTGCTGGAGGCGGAGGAGGCGGCCGCCGAGAGCGAGCGCATCCGCCGGCTGCGGCGCGAGCTGGGGGCGCTGGGCGAGCGGTGCCAGGGGCTGCTGCGGGTGCTGATGGCCTCGCCGCCGCCCAGCTATCAGGAGGTGTCCGCGGCGCTCGGTATCGCCGTGGGCAGCATCGGCCCGCTGCGCCAGCGCTGCCTGCGCCGGCTGCGGGCGCGACTGGACGCACGGGGGGTGCGGTGAACGACGACGACGGCCTCGAGCCGGTGGAGGAAGCGGAACTTGACCGGCTGGAGGGGGAGTTGCGTGCGGCCGCGGCCGTACTGGACCCGTTGCCGGCCGCGCTGAGCGCGATCGCCGTGGAGGCGTACGCGCTGCACGACCTCGACGCCCGGATCGCGGAGCTCACGTTCGACTCGCTCACCGACGCGCAGCCGGTGCGCGGGGCGACGGACGTGCCGCGGATGCTGACCTTCCAGGCGGGGGAGTTGACGGTCGACGTGGAGGTGGGCGCCGAAGGGCTGTTCGGGCAGGTGCTGCCGCCGCAGCGGGCGAGCGTGGAGGTGCTGAGCGGACCGCACGCCGGTGCCGCGCTGACGGCCGACACGATGGGCCGCTTCAGCGCCGCCGCGCCGCCCGCCGGGCCGTTCGCCCTGCGGCTGCGGACCGGCGGGGACGTCGTCGTCACGGAGTGGCTGCGGGCCTGACCGGGGGCGGGCCGCGGAGTCAGCCGGAGACGGCGTCCACGAGACGGGCCAGGGCGCCGGCGAGCCTGCCCAGCCCGGGTCCGGCGGGTCCGCCCGGCTCGCGCATGTAGGTGTCGCGGCGGATCTCCACCATCAGCGCGGCGACGCGTGGCTCGCGGCCGTAGAAGTCCAACGGCACGTACGTCCCGCTGAACGGGCTGTCCAGGCCGGTCTCACCGCACCCGGCGAACGCCTCGCGCGCCGCCGTCAGCAGGGCGGGCGGGGTGTGGAAGGCGTCCGTGCCCAGGCACACCGGCGGGCGCGGGCCGGTGCCGTGCAGTTCGTAGGGCAGCGGGGCGGTCGGGTACGAGTGCACGTCGACGATCACGACCCGCCCGACGGCGTCGAGCCGCTGCGCGACGGCCTCCGTCATGGCCTGCGCGTAGGGCCGGAAGTACCGGCTCAGCAGCGGCTCGGGGTCGTGGCCGTCGGGCCGCAGCACCTCCCGGTGCGTGGTCCGCGTGTACACGGCGCCCATGCCGACCGCGCCCATCTCCTCCCGCTCGTCCGGGAACCGCTCCGGATCGACGACCAGCCGCGACAGCCGGTTGACGAACCGCCACGGCGTGACGCCGGCCAGCCGGGCCGCCTCGTCCGCGATCCCGGCGGTGTGCGCGTCGGTGATGTGGTCCAGCTCCCGCGCGAGCGCGGAGTCGTCGAGCACGATGCCGGCGCGTACGTCGTCCGGTATCTCCCGCGCGGAGTGCGGCACATGCAGGATCACGGGCGACGCGCCAGCTCCGGTCAGCAGCTCGAAGGACGGCTCGGCTGGGGTCATGGGGCGGCTCCGGGGCGTTGTCGGGGGCAGGGTGCATGATCAAGGTGCCACATCACACACCGGCACGGTGAGCCATGCCGCGGCACGGTGACGCGATGCCACCGGCACGGGCACGCACGCCGTGCCACCGGCACGGGCACGCACGCCGTGCCACCGGCACGGGCACGCACGCCGTGCCGCCGGCCCCGGGACGCACGCCATGTCACCGGTCCGCCGACCGGTGGCACCGGCGCGGGCCTGCCCCCGCGAGGGCCGCGAGGGCCGCCGGGGGCGGGAGAAGTGCCTGCACGGGCCGGCAGCCAGCGCGCGCCCTCGCGTTCCCCGCACCCGTGGAACGCCCCGCCTTCCCCGGCGCGGGGCGCGCTCGGACCGCCGACGGGGCGCGGTGCCTCGTCCCCTGCGGGGGTCGGCGCGTGCCCGTGCCGCCCCGGATGAGGCACCTCGCCCCGCCCGGGGCAGCGATTACGTCTCCGTACCGGGGACGCCCTGCGGGCGGTAGCGCGTGCGTCCCGCGTCGGCGATCGCCCGGTCGGGACTGGCCGTGCAGGCCTCTCCCGCCCGCGAGGCGCCCCGCCGCGGGCCCGAGAAGCAGGGCGGGTGAGCGCGCCGGGCGCGAGGCACCTCGCCTCGTCGGGGGCGGCGTTTGCGTCTTCGCGCCAGGTACGCCCGGCGGGCGCCAGGGCGTGCGTTCTGCGTCGGCGGCCGCGCGGCCGGGGGCCGGCGTGCACGCGTGTGCAGCCTCCGAAGCGCCCCCAGCGGGCCCGCCCGGTCGGGCAGTCGCCCCGACCAGGCGGCGACGACGCCGAGCCCGCCCCGGGAGGAAACACCTCCGCCCCGGCCGGGCGGTGCTCGGTCGGGGCGGAGGGGGGGCCGGTCAGGTCACCGGCGTCGGATCGGGAACGCGGAGGGCGTTCAGCTCAGGGACGCCAGGGCCTCGTTCCAGGTGGCCGACGGGCGCATCACCGCGGCGGCCTTGGCCGGGTCGGGCTGGTAGTAGCCGCCGATGTCGACCGGCTTGCCCTGGACGGCGTTCAGCTCGTCGACGATCTTCTGCTCGTTCGCGGCGAGCGTCTCCGCGAGTGGCTGGAAGGCCTTGGCGAGTTCGGCGTCGTCGCTCTGTCGCGCCAGCTCCTGCGCCCAGTACAGGGACAGGTAGAAGTGGCTGCCGCGGTTGTCGATGCCGCCGACGCGACGGGTCGGGGACTTGTCCTCGTTGAGGAAGGTCGCCGTGGCCCGGTCGAGGGTGTCGGCGAGGACCTTGGCCCGGGTGTTGCCGGTGGCCTCGGCGAACTGCTCGAAGGACGGCACGAGCGCGAAGAACTCACCGAGGGAGTCCCAGCGCAGGTAGTTCTCCTTGACCAGCTGCTGCACGTGCTTGGGCGCGGAGCCGCCGGCGCCGGTCTCGAACAGGCCGCCGCCCGCCATCAGCGGGACGACCGACAGCATCTTGGCGCTGGTGCCCAGCTCCAGGATCGGGAACAGGTCGGTCAGGTAGTCACGCAGCACGTTGCCGGTCACCGAGATGGTGTTCTCGCCGCGGCGGATGCGCTCCACCGACAGCTTGGTGGCCTCGACGGGGGACAGGATCCGGATGTCCAGGCCCTCGGTGTCGTGCTCCGGCAGGTACTGCTTGACCTTGGCGATCAGGTTGGCGTCGTGGGCGCGGTCCTCGTCCAGCCAGAACACGGCCGGGTCGCCGGTGGCGCGGGCGCGGGTGACGGCCAGCTTCACCCAGTCCTTGATCGGCGCGTCCTTGGTCTGGCAGGCGCGGAAGATGTCACCGGCCTCGACGCTCTGCTCGATCAGAACGGCACCGGAGGCGTCGACGAGGCGCACCGTGCCGGCGGCCGCGATCTCGAAGGTCTTGTCGTGGGAGCCGTACTCCTCGGCCTTCTGCGCCATCAGGCCGACGTTCGGCACCGAGCCCATGGTGGACGGGTCGAACGCGCCGTTGGCCTTGCAGTCCTCGATGGCGGCCTGGTACACGCCGGCGTAGGAGGAGTCCGGGATGACGGCGAGCGTGTCGTGCTCCTGGCCGTCGGCGCCCCACATGTGGCCCGAGGTGCGGATCATCGCCGGCATCGACGCGTCGATGATCACGTCGGACGGCACGTGCAGGTTGGTGATGCCCTTGTCGGAGTCGACCATGGCCAGGTCCGGGCCCTCGGCCAGCTCGGCGTCGAAGGAGGCCTTGATCTCGTCGCCCTCGGGCAGGGCGTCCAGGCCCTTGAGGATGCCGCCCAGACCGTCGTTCGGGGTCAGACCGGCGGCGGCGAGCTTCTCGCCGTACTTCTCGAACGTCTTCGGGAAGAAGGTGCGCACCACGTGACCGAAGATGATCGGGTCGGAGACCTTCATCATCGTGGCCTTCAGGTGCACGGAGAACAGCACACCCTCCGCCTTGGCGCGGGCGACCTGCGCGGCGAGGAACTCACGCAGCTCGGAGACGCGCAGCACGGACGCGTCGACGACCTCGCCGGCCAGCACGGGTACGGACTCGCGCAGCACGGTGGTGGTGCCGTCGGCGGCCACCAGCTCGATCTTGAGCGTGTCGTCCTGCTCGATGACCACGGACTTCTCGGTGGAGCGGAAGTCGTTCTCGCCCATGGTCGCCACATCGGTCCTGGACTCGGAGGACCAGGCGCCCATGCGGTGCGGGTGGGTCTTGGCGTAGTTCTTGACGGAGGCGGGGGCGCGGCGGTCGGAGTTGCCCTCACGCAGGACCGGGTTCACGGCGGAACCCTTGATCTTGTCGTAGCGGGCGCGGATCTCGCGCTCCTCGTCGGTCTTCGGCTCGTCCGGGTAGTTCGGCAGCGCGTAGCCCTGCCCCTGCAGCTCGGCGATGGCGGCCTTGAGCTGCGGGATGGACGCCGAGATGTTCGGCAGCTTGATGATGTTCGCGGCCGGCGTCTTGGCCAGCTCGCCCAGCTCGGTCAGCGCGTCCGGGATGCGCTGGTCCTCGGTGAGGTACTCCGGGAACACGGCGATGATGCGCCCGGCCAGCGAGATGTCGCGGGTCTTCACATCGACACCGGCCTGCGCGGCGTACGCCTGGACCACCGGCAGGAAGGAATACGTCGCCAGGGCCGGGGCCTCGTCAGTGTGCGTATAGATGATGGTCGAGTCAGTCACCGGGTGCTCCGCTCCACGTCTGCAACATTGCTCGACATCAAGATATCTCCTGATCCGGTCCGGCTCGACAAGGGTCCTGGCCTGAAACGACGCCGTGGGCCGCCCCGTGCGCGGCCGCACCGGCTCAGGCGCGGCGGACCGTGTCCGGCCCGGTACGCCCGGTCATCTCGCGCGTGATCCACCGGCAGATCACCTCCACCACGTACACCCGCTCGGCGTGGCTCAGCTCACGGCCCTTGGGGATGCCGTGCCAGCGCTGGAGGCAGCCCCGGCAGCAGGTCGCGGTCGCGTGCTGGGCGACGAACACGGGGTGACCGCGGTACGGCGTCTGCTTGCCGTCCTTGTACGGCTCGGCCGGTGCGAGGCGCTTGACGATCAGGTCGTCGGCGTGCCGCCGGATCGTCACCGGGCCCTTCAGCTCGGCCGTGGCGCGGTCGCGGCCGCGCAGGTGGAACTTCGCCCGGAACGGCTGGCGCGCGAGGGCTTCCAGCCGTCGGTCGATGCTGTGGGGGTCGGTGGGGGAGTTCATTCCGCTTCCGAGCGTAGGCGCTCCGCGGGGCCAGGCGCCCTCCGGGGCGCGGGGTGGCGGTTCCTCGGCGTCCGCGGGCGCGTTGTGGCTGGTCGCGCGGTTCCCCGCGCCCCTTTCGGGGTGCTCTATTCGCCGGCGACGAGGACCGACCGTATGTCCTCACCGGGCCGCTGCTGAGGGATCGTGACCGTGCCCTGCTGGAGCGTGACCGTGCGGGCCGGGGCCGGGATGTGGATGCCCTCCGAGCGGTAGCACTTGTGCAGGCGCTTGATGAACTCGTGCTTGATCCGGTACTGGTCGCTGAACTCGCCGACGCCCAGGATCACCGTGAAGCCGATCCGGGAGTCGCCGAAGGTGTGGAAGCGGATCGTCGGCTCATGGTCCGGCAGCGCCCCGGTGATCTCGGTCATCACCTCGGCGATCACCTCGTTGGTCACCCGCTCCACATGGTCCAGGTCGCTGTCGTAGGCCACCCCGACCTGCACCAGGATCGTCAGGTCCTGCTCGGGCCGCGAGAAGTTGGTCATGTTGGTCTTGGCCAGCTGGCCGTTCGGGATGACCACGAGGTTGTTGGACAGCGCCCGCACGGTCGTCTGCCGCCAGTTGATGTCCTCGACGTACCCCTCCTCCCCGCTGCTCAGCCGGATGTAGTCGCCCACCTGCACGGTCTTGGAGGCGAGGATGTGGATGCCGGCGAAGAGGTTCGCGAGCGTGTCCTGCAACGCCAGCGCGACGGCCAGACCGCCCACACCCAGGGCGGTGAGCAGGGGCGCGATGGAGATGCCCAGGGTCTGCAGCACCACCAGGAACCCGATCGCCAGGACCAGCACCCGGGTGATGTTGACGAAGATCGTCGCGGACCCGGCGACGCCGGAGCGGGACTGGGTCACCGCGCGCACCAGCCCGGCGACCACCCGGGCCGCCGACAGGGTCACGACAAAGATCAGCCACACCTGCAGCGACTGGTTGACGGTCCGCTGCACCGTCCGGGTCAGCGGCAGCACGGCCGCCGCCGCGGCGGCACCGCCCGCGATGGCAGCCCACGGCACCACCGTGCGCAGGGCGTCCACGACGACGTCGTCACCGCTCCACTTCGTCCGCTTGGCGTGCTTCGCCAGCCAGCGCAGCAGGGTGCGGGAGAAGAAGGCCGTCAGCAGGCCCGCCGCCAGGGCGATGCCGGCCAGCACCAGGTCGTCCAGGGTCAGCGCACGGTTCACCGGCCGCCTCCGAGAAGACGGTCGTCGGCGCCCTCGGCCGACGACGGGATGTGAAGTCTCGTCACGTTGTCACCTGCTCGAACTGCTCGTATCGGGGATGCGCGCCAAATGCGCCCGACGGGGCGTCAGCGTGCGGCGCGAGCGCTCATCCTGCCGTATCCGGCACAGCAGTTCGAAACCGGGCGCCGTGACGAGCGCCGCGTCAGCCGTCCGTGAACGACCCGTGCCGTCCCGCCCCCGACGCGAACCGGCCGGCGCCCCGCATCGCCTCTTCCAGCACGGCCGCGCCGTGGGCGTGTTCGACCCGCAGCGCCTCCCGCTCACCCAGCCCCTCCTGGTCCAGGACCGCCGCGCGGTCGGAGCGCAGACAGTCCTGCGGGAAGCGGGCCAGGGCGGCGGCGAGTTCCTCGGCGGCGGCACGTGCGGTGCCGGCCGGCACGACGCGGTCGGCCAGCCCCATCCCGTACGCCTCGCTCGCCGGGACCGGGCGGCCGGTGAGGATCATGTCCAGCGCGCGGCCGGTGCCGATCAGCCGGGGCAGCCGTACCGTGCCGCCGTCGATCAGCGGCACTCCCCAGCGGCGGCAGAACACGCCGAACACCGCGTCCTCCTCGGCGACCCGCAGATCGCACCACAGCGCCAACTCCAGCCCGCCGGCCACCGCGTGCCCGGCGACGGCGGCGATCACCGGCTTGGACAGCCGCATCCGGGTCGGCCCCATCGGCCCGTCCCCGTCCCCGGCGACCCGGTTGCTCCGCTCCCCGCCCATCGCCTTCAGGTCCGCGCCCGCGCAGAACGTGCCGCCCTCGCCCCACAGCACCGCCACCCGCGCCTCCTCGTCCGCCTCGAAGGCCCGGAACGCCGCGGCCAGTTCCGCGGCCGTCGGCCCGTCCACGGCGTTGCGCACCTCGGGGCGGGACAGCACGACCGTGGTGACGTGCTCTCGTCGTTCGACGCGGACCGGCATGACGTAACCCCTTCTGGGCGGCGCTGTACGGCGACGCCCGCAGGTTACTCGCGAGTCGCCGTTCTCAGATCACCTTCAGACGGACCAGCGCCCCCAGTGTCAGCGCGCCCGGCAGCAGCGGCAGCCACACGGTGAGGATCCGGTACGCCAGCACCACCGCCGTCGCCACGGCGGCCGGTCCGCCCGCCGCGACCAGTGCCACCACCAGCGCGGCCTCCACCGAGCCGATGCCGCCCGGGGTGGGCACCAGCGCCACCGCCACGGTCGCCGCGAGGTAGGCCACCGCGATGTGCGGGGGCGACACGGGAAGGTCCAGTGCCTGCCCGACCAGGACCAGACCCGACGCCTGCAGCGCCGGGAAGGCCAGTGAGCCGCCCCACAGGGCCAGGGCGCGGGCCGGTCGCGCGTGCACGGAGCGGGCCTCGCCGAGCGCGGTGCGCAGGAAGCCGCGCGCGGCCGTGCGCAGCCGCCGTACGCAGACCAGCGTCAGCGCCGCGGCCGAGGCGAGCGCGGCGGCGGCCGCCAGCAGCGGCAGCAGCGCGCCGGCGGGCAGCAGCGTGCCGAGGTGCAGCGCGTCCGGGAAGGCGAGCAGCAGCACCGCCAGCAGGGCGATCCGGCCCACGCACTCGGCGAGCATGTACAGCGCGAGGGCGGCCGAGGAGCGGGCCAGCGGCACCCCGCACACCGTCATGAAGCGCAGGTTGACCGCGCTCGCGCCCAGGCCCGTGGGCAGCAGATGGTTGGCGGCGCCGGCCGCGAACTGGGTGGCCAGCAGCCGCCGCCGGGGCAGTCGCTCGACGACCGCCCCCTGCCGGGTGAAGGAGGCCGCCACCCAGGTCAGACAGGTCGCGCCGGCCGCGGCGACCAGCCAGGGCCACTCGGCGGTGCGCAGCTGGCCGAGCCCTTCGGTGAGCGTGGAGCGGTGCCGTACGGCGACGACGGCGACGAGCAGGAGCGGGAGCAGACACAGCACCTGCCGGACCGGGACGCGACGGGGGAGTCGTCCCTGCGGCAGCGGGGGGAGGGGGACGGCGGTCACATCGGGAGAGGTTCTCCGCACCGCGCCAACGGCGGGTTGCGGAAGCGGGGACGGCACATTGCGTACGGTCATCGGATCCTTCGAACGGGGGGACGGACGGCGGACATTGACCTCAACGATGATTGAGGTTCTACGTTGCTGTCCATGAGCATGGAAACCACCGCTTGGACGCAGCTGCACAGCGTCATGACCGCTCAGCAGGAGCGGCGCCCCTTCGACCCCGCGACGCTGCGCCGCATCGGCGCCTTCGCCCGCCCGCACCGCCGACGCATCGCCCTGTTCGTGGTGCTCGGGGTGGGGACCGCGCTGCTCGCCGTGGCCACCCCGATCCTCGCCGGACGCGTCGTCGACTCGATCGTGTCGAGGGGCGAGGCGGGCCACGTCGTACGCCTCGCCCTGCTCATCGCGCTCATCGCGGTGGCCGAGGCGGCACTGGGCATCCTCTCGCGGCGGCTGTCGGCCACGCTCGGTGAGGGGCTCATCCTCGATCTGCGGACGGCTGTGTTCGATCATGTGCAGCGCATGCCGGTCGCGTTCTTCACACGGACCCGTACGGGAGCGCTGGTCTCCCGGCTCAACAACGACGTCATCGGCGCCCAGCGCGCCTTCAGCAACACCCTGTCCGGCGTGGTCAGCAACCTCGTCACGCTGCTGCTCACCCTCGCGGTCATGCTGACGCTGTCCTGGCAGATCACCCTGCTCGCGTTGGTGCTGCTGCCGGTGTTCGTGATCCCGGCCCGGCGGATGGGCAGCCGGATGGCGCGTATGCAGCGCGAGGCGGCGGCGCTGAACGCGTCCATGGGCACCCGGATGACCGAGCGCTTCTCGGCCCCCGGCGCCACGCTCGTGAAGCTCTTCGGGCGGCCCGAGGAGGAGTCGGTGCAGTTCGCGCTGCGCGCCCGGCGGGTCGCCGACATCGGCATCCGCACCGCCACCGCCCAGTCCGCGTTCATCACCGCCCTCACCCTGGTCTCCGCGCTCGCCCTCGCCCTGGTCTACGGCCTCGGCGGCTTCTACGCCCTGCACGGCACCCTGGAGGCGGGCGCCGTCGTCTCCCTCGCGCTGCTGCTGACCCGGCTGTACGCGCCGCTCACCGCGCTCGCCGGGGCCCGGGTGGAGGTGATGAGCGCGCTGGTCAGCTTCGAGCGGGTCTTCGAGGTGCTCGACCTGAAGCCGCTGATCGTGGAGAAGCCCGACGCCCGAGAGGTGCCCGACGGGCCGGTCGGCGTCGAGTTCGACGACGTCCGCTTCGCCTACCCGGCCGCCGACCAGGTCTCCCTCGCCTCTCTGGAGGAGGTGGCAGCCCTCGACACCCGCGGTGGCGCCGAGGTCCTGCACGGCATCTCCTTCCGCGCCGAACCCGGCCGCACCGTCGCCCTCGTCGGCTCCTCCGGCGCCGGCAAGTCGACCATCGCCCAGCTGCTGCCGCGGCTCTACGACGCCGACGCGGGCGCGGTCAGAGTCGGCGGCGTCGACGTCCGCGACCTGACGTTCCGCTCCCTGCACGGAGCCGTCGGCATGGTCACCCAGGACGGCCACCTCTTCCACGACAGCGTCCGCGCCAACCTGCTGCTCGCCCGCCCCGAGGCGAGCGAGGACGAACTGTGGGACGCGCTGCGCCGGTCCCGCCTGGACGACCTCGTCCGCTCCCTGCCCGACGGCCTGGACACCGTCGTCGGCGAGCGCGGCTACCGGCTCTCCGGCGGCGAACGCCAGCGCATGACGATCGCCCGGCTGCTGCTCGCCCGCCAGCGCGTGGTCATCCTCGACGAGGCCACCGCCCACCTCGACAACACCTCGGAGGCAGCCGTGCAGGAGGCGCTGACGGAGGCCCTCGCCGACCGCACCGCCGTCGTCATCGCCCACCGGCTGTCCACCGTGCGCACGGCCGACGTGATCCTGGTGGTGGAGGGGGGCCGCATCGTGGAGCGCGGCACGCACGAGGAGTTGCTGGCGGCGGACGGACGGTACGCCGAACTGCACCGGACGCAGTTCGCCCGGGCACAGGACGCGACCGGGGCCGCCGGGCGGCTGACGGGGGAGACGGTGGCGTAAGGGAGGCGTCCGGGCGGGGTCCGGACCCGGTCGGGTCAGAGCACCGACCGGGCCGCGATCCGTCTCGGGGTTCCGGACGCGGCCCGGCCGGAGTCGTGGATTCCGGTGCGGTGCCGGTGACTTCAGTCAACAGCGCCCGCTCGCCCGCCGCATCTCCAGCGCGCCGAACGGCCGAACCCACCGGCGGCCGGGCCGTGCGCCGCCAGGACACCGGCACCCGCGCCCGCGCCCGGCACCGGCACCCGCGCCCCGCGTCACCAGTGCCCTGGCCGCTCCAGCCCCGCCGGCAGAACCGTCGACGCGTCGCCCCTGGCCGCGTTCAGCTGGGCTTGGGTGACGAAGAGCGCGCCCGAGAGGTCGGCGCCCGAGAGGTCGGCGTCACGCAGGTCCGCGCCGATCAGGTCGGCCGAGCGCAGGTCGGCGCCCGAGAGGTCGGCCGCGATCAGCAGCGCGCCGCGCAGACTGGCGCCCCGCAGGTCGGCACCGGCCAGCCGGGCCCCGATCAGATCCGCCCCGCGGTGGTTGCGACGCCGGCCGGGCAGCCCCGCCCGCGCCAGTTCGCCGGCCCGCAGCAGCAGCTCGTTCACCTCGCCGCGCAGCGCGTTCACGTCCACCGCGCGGATCTCCTCGGCACTGCCCCGGGTGAGTTCCTCGATACGGTCCGCCGCGCGCCGCAGGTCCCGGTGGACGGGCCGGGCCGCCGCGAGGCCGAGCGCCTCGGTGACGTACCACAGCAGCTCGTGCAGCTGCCGCATCACCGGGAACACGGCGAACATCGCCCCGGAGGTGCCCGGCGCACTCCGCCAGTCCGCGCCGCCGAAGGTGACCTGGGAGACCTTCTGGCCCGCGCCGAAGCAGTCGAAGACGGTGCAGCCCGGGTAGCCCCGCTCGCGCAGGTCGGTGTGGATGCCGCAGCGGAAGTCCGCCTGGAGGTTCCCGCACGCCTTCCCGGCCGGCTTGTCGGCGGCGAAGTCGGCGGAGCGGGCGAAGGGCAGCGCGACGCAGCACAGCCCGAAGCACGACGCGCAGTCGGCCTGCAGGTCCGCCCGGCGCGGCGCGGGCAGCGGGTCACCGCCGCCGGGTGCCCCCTGCCTGCCGCGCGCCGCCTCCCGGGGCGAGGGCGCCTGCGGCGCCCGGCGCCCGCCACCCGCCGTGTCGGACCCGCCCCGGCCTGCGGACGAGGCGGGGCGCTTGCGGCCCCCGGCGGTGGAGGGGGTTCCGTGCTGTCGGGACACCGTGCGTGCTCTCCAAGGACGAGACGAGCACCGCCGGTCTGCGGCGCTCGGAAGACCGGCCGTCCATTCTCGCAGAGCGCGTACGGGGCCTGATCGGCCTGCCCCGGACGGGCACCGGTCCCTACCGTGCCGCTGCGGAGTCCCCCGCGCTCGGCGGTCAGGCCGTGACCGCCTCCTCGCTGTCCGCCAGCCACAACAGCAGCGGCGACAGCCCCAGTTCCACGGCCGCCAGCAGGAGCTGGAACCAGTGCGGCCGGCCCTCGACGGCGAGGG
This sequence comes from Streptomyces sp. NPDC049915, assembly GCF_040656475.1. Lineage (NCBI taxonomy): Bacteria > Bacillati > Actinomycetota > Actinomycetes > Kitasatosporales > Streptomycetaceae > Streptomyces > Streptomyces sp. NPDC049915. The sequence goes on along the minus strand of NZ_JBFAMH010000005.1, from coordinate 284,105 downwards.
ACAGCAGCCGCGCCGCCCCGCCCAGCAGGAACACCGCGGTCAGCACCCGGACCGCGGCCGCCGGGACGGGCGACTGCCGCACCGCCCACAGCCAGGCCAGCCCGTACCCGGCGAAGACCGCGCCCATGAACCGCCCGAAGCTGTCGACGGTCGGCCCGGCCGAACCGGCGCCGGGGATCGCGGCGTTCCCGAGCAGCACATGGAAGAGACCGATGGCCACGCACGCGTACCCCATGGCCCACGCCAGTCCCCGCAGCACTCCGACCCGCGTCATGCCGGACACCCCCGTCGCTAGTAGACACACGTCCAGTAACGCCCTCAGGGTAGGCGCCACTAGTAGACACATGTCAAGTAACATGCCGCCCATGTCCCCTCGCCGCCGCCTCAGCCCCGACGAACGTCGGGCCGAACTCCTCGCCGTGGCCGCGCGGCAGTTCGCCGAGCGTCCCTACGACGAGGTGCTGATGGAGGACGTGGCCGAGCGGGCGGGTGTCTCCCGCGCGCTGCTGTACCGGTACTTCCCGAGCAAGCGGGACCTGTTCGCCGCGCTCTACCGGCAGGTCGCCGAGCGGCTGCTCGACCTGACCCGGCTCCACCCCGCCGACGACCTGGCGGACCAGCTGGCCCAGGGGCTGGACGTGCACATCGCGTACTTCGCGGAGAACCGCAACACCGTCCTGGCGGCCAACCGGGTCCTGGCCGGCGACCGGCTGATCCAGACGATCATCACCGGGGAGCTGGACGCCCTGCGCGAGCGCCTGCTCGCCGTCCTGCCGGTCACCGACGCCGGCACCCGGCAGGCCGTCTCCGGCGTCCTGAAGAGCTGGCTGGTCTTCGTCCAGGTGCTGTGCGTGGACTGGCTGACCGAGCCGACGTGCACCCGCACCGAACTGCGGGACGTGTGCGTGGGTGCCGTGCTGGGCGCCTTGCGCCCCCTGCTGAAGGAGGACCCGGCGCCCGGCCGGCCGTACTGAGTGACGCCGTGGCTCAGATCTGGACGACCTCGGCGGAGTTGATCACGACCTGCTCCTTGGGCACGTCCTGCGCACCCGTGGGGACCTGCGCGATCCGGTCGACGACGTCCTGGCCCTCGACGACCTTGCCGAAGACCGCGTAACCCCAGCCGTCCTGGCCCGGGTAGTTCAGGAAGTCGTTGTCGCTGACGTTGATGAAGAACTGCGCGCTGGCCGAGTGCGGAGCGGACGTCCGCGCCATGGCGACGCTGTACTTGACGTTCTTCAGGCCGTTCTTGGCCTCGTTCTCCACCGTGCGCGGGGCGGGCTTGATGCGCATGTCGGTGCCGTGGCCACCGCCCTGGACCATGAAACCGTTGATGACCCGGTGGAAGATCGTTCCTGCGTAGTGGCCGCTGTTGAGGTACTCCAGGAAGTTCTCGACCGTCTTCGGGGCCTTGGCGTCGTCGAGGCTGAGGACGATGTCGCCCATCGTCGTCGAAAGGCGGACGTTGGTCATGACTGCTTCTCCACTCGCTGTACGTCGTCTCTCCCCTGCCCGAACAGGCACGGGAAACACGTCAGTCTTTCACAGCCCCTGCGGGTACACCCTGTCCCACTGGTCCGGCACGGGAGAACCGTCCTGACGGAGCACCGGCCCGCGCGTGCCGTCGGGGTTCTCGTATCCATTAGTGGCACACGGGTACGGGTCCGCCCGGCGCGGCTTCGGCTGAAGGAACATCGGGTTGACGATCCAGCGCCCGTCGCCGTCGTCGTACGCCCGGCACATCAGCTCGGTCTTGTTGCGGTTGAGCACGAGCCGCAGCACCGTGGCGTCCCGCAGGAAGGTGACGTCGGTGTCGGAGTCGCCGGCCGCGAAGACCTGCCGGCGGTCCGCGGGCAGGGGCCGCTCGGCCGCGGCGCCGTGGACGCCGTACACCACCGTGTTGATCCAGCACCGCTTGCCGTCGATGTACGGGATCAGCGCGTCCTCGCCGTCGCGGACCGTGCCGCAGCCCCTCAGATGCGCGGTGAGCCGGCCGGCCGCGGTGACGCTGCGGATGCCGATGGTGTGCGCGGCGTCGACGCCGCCGCCGCGCGCCCACACCTCGACGACCGGTTCGGGCGAGGCGGAGGTGATCCATACGTCGAAGCCGGACCGCTGGAGCGTGCGGATCAGGTCGCGCTGCTCGGCGTAGTAGCGCACCCAGCCGGTCTCCCGTCCGCTGCCGACCCGCTGCTCGGTTCCGACCGGCGCAGCGAGGTTCTCCGCCCGGGCCGCCGCGGCGAACTCCCCGACCTCGCGTGGCGTCCAGCCCTGCAGCAGCTGCGCGAGCCACGCGTACTGCGGCTGCGTGCGGCGGTGGCCGAAGCCGGCGAAGGCGTGCTCACCGCCGGTCGTGGCGCCGTCGGAGTACACCGCGCGGATCTCGTCGGCGCAGCCGGTGTCCGTGGCGGTGGGCAGCGGCGCACCGGCCGGCGCGGAGCTGCTGCAGGCGGCCGCGAGCGCCCGGACGGCGGCGTCGGTGAGGTGGCGGCTGGTCGTGTGCCAGTCCCGGTGGGCGGGCTGGCGGATCCCGTCGTGGCGCAGCAGCCAGAACATCGTCGCGTCACCGACGTCGTTCTTGACGACCGTGTTGTCCCAGTCGAACACCGCGACCGGCCGGTCCTTCGTGCCGTGGGACCCGTCGCCGCAACGGCCGTGACGGTCGATCAGCTGCTGGAGCCGGGCCCGGTTGTCGCCGTACCAGCCGGGCGAGGGCGCGAGGACGGGGCACGCCCGCGGCGCCGGCTCCGCCACGGCCGGGCGGCCGGCGGCCAGGGACCCGGCGAGCAGGGACAAGGCCAGGGCGGTCACCAGCCGTGGACGGCTCTTGCCGGACATGGGATACGCCTCCTCGGGGTGCGGAACGCTGGGGCTGCGGAACGTGCGGACGGCCGCCGGCCGTGCGAGCGAGCCGGCGGCCGTCCGGGGCGGCGGGCAGGGCCTACAGCGGGGTGACGTACGCGCCCGCGATGCCGCCGTCGACGAGGAACTCGGCGGCGTTGACGAAGGAGGAGTCGTCGCTGGCGAGGAAGGCGACGGCGGCCGCCATCTCCTCCGGCTCGGCGAACCGCCCCACCGGCACGTGCACCAGGCGACGCGCGGCACGCTCCGGGTCCTTCGCGAATAGCTCCTTCAGCAAAGGGGTGTTGACGGGGCCGGGGCACAGCGCGTTGACGCGGATGCCCTCCCGGGCGAACTGGACGCCGAGTTCGCGGGACATGGCGAGCACACCGCCCTTCGAGGCGGTGTAGCTGATCTGCGAAGTCGCCGCGCCCATGACGGCGACGAAGGACGCGGTGTTGATGATCGACCCCCTGCCCTGGCGGCGCATGTAGGGGAGCGCCGCCTTGCAGCACAGGTAGACGGAGGTGAGGTTGACCTCCTGGACGCGCTTCCAGGCCTCCAGGCCGGTCTGAAGGATGGAGTCGTCGTCGGGCGGCGAGATGCCCGCGTTGTTGAAGGCGACGTCGACGCTCCCGTAGGTGTCGTAGGCCGTCTTGAACAGGGCCTCGACCTGCTCCGGGTCGGTGACGTCGACCTGCACGAACAGCCCGCCGGCCTCTGCGGCGGCAGCCTTGCCGGCGGCCGCGTCGATGTCGGCGCACACGACGTTCGCGCCCTCGGAGGCGAGACGGCGCACGGTGGCCAGGCCGATGCCGCTGCCGGCTCCGGTGACGACGGCGGTACGGCCGACCAGGCGGCGGCAGATGGCGGACTCGGTCACGGTCGGTTCTCCTCGGTGCTGATGAAGACGTTCTTGGTCTCGGTGAAGGCGCTGAGGGCATCCGGCCCCAGCTCCCGGCCGATGCCGGACTGCTTGAACCCGCCGAACGGGGTCCAGTAGCGGACGCTGGAATGGGAGTTGACGGACAGGTTCCCGGCGGCGACCGCCCGCGAGACGCGGATCGCGCGTCCCACGTCCCGGGTCCACAGGGAGCCGGACAGGCCGTAGTCGGTCGCGTTGGCCAGGCGTACGGCGTCCGCCTCGTCCTCGAAGGGCAGGACGACGGCGACGGGCCCGAAGATCTCCTCGGTGGCCGCCGGGTCGCCGGGGCGTCCCTCCAGGACCGTCGCCGGGTACCAGAAGCCCTTGCCCTCGGGAGCCTCGCCGCGGATGACGACGGGAGCGCCGTCGGGGACGTAGGAGCGCACGCGCTCGCGCTGGGCGGCCGAGATCAGCGGGCCCATCTGCGTCCCGGGGTCCGCCGGATCGCCCACCCGCCACGCCGTGACGGCCGGTTCGAGCAGCTGAAGGAAGCGGTCGTACACCTCGCGCTGGACGAGGATGCGGCTGCGGGCGCAGCAGTCCTGGCCGGTGTTGTCGAGGAAGGAGCCGGGCGCCGCGGCGGCGGCCTGCTCCAGGTCGGCGTCGGCGAAGACGATGTTCGGGCTCTTGCCGCCGAGTTCGAGGGTCACCCGCTTGAGCTGCGCCGAGCCCTTCGCGAGCACCTGCTTGCCGACGGCCGTGGACCCGGTGAACACCACCTTGGCGACACCCGGGTGCTCCACGAGCGCGGCGCCGGTGACCGGGCCGGCGCCCGGCAGGACCTGGAACAACCCCTCGGGCAGACCGGCCTCCAGCGCGAGCCGGGCCAGCCTGATCGCCGTCAGCGGGGTCGTCTCGGCGGGTTTGAGCAGCACCGCGTTGCCCGCGGCCAGCGCCGGGGCAGCGCCCCAGCAGGCGATGGGCATCGGGAAGTTCCACGGCGCGATCACCGCCACCACCCCGAGCGGCTCGTGGAAGGTGACGTTCAGGCCGCCCGCCACCGGAATCTGACTGCCCGTCAGGCGCTCGACGCCGCCGGCCGCGTAGTCGAACAGGTCGCGGGCGTTGCCCGCCTCCCAGCGGGCGTTGCCGATCGGATGGCCGGCCTCCAGGACCTCCAGCCTCGCCAGCTGCTCCAGGTGGTCGTCGATGACGGCGGCGAAGCGGCGCAGCAGCCGGGCCCGGTCGCCGGGCGCGAGCGCGGCCCAGACGGTCTGGGCGCGCGCGGCCCCGGCGACGGCCTCGGCCACCTCCGCGGCGCTCGTGGCCGGGACGGTGGCGACGACCTCCTCGGTCGCCGGATTGAGGACCTCGTGCGCGGAGGGCTCGCAGCGGTAGGAGTGGTCGGACAAGGGGTTCCTCACAGGCGCTCGAAGGAACGGAAACGCTCCCAGTCGGTGACGGCGGAGTCGAAGGCGTCCAGCTCGACGCGGGCCATGTTCAGGTAGTGCTCGACGACCTCCTCGCCGAAGGCGGCCCGCGCGATCGGGGAGGACTGCCACAGCTCGGCGGCCTCCCGCAGGGTGCCGGGCACCTGCCGGGCGTCGCCCGTGTACGCGTTGCCGGTGCACGCCTCGGGCAGCTCCAGCTCGTGCTCGATGCCGTACAGCCCGGCCGCGACCATGCCGGCGACCGCCAGATACGGGTTGACGTCGCCGCCGGGCAGCCGGTTCTCCAGGCGGTGCCCGGGGCCGTGGCCGATGACCCGCAGCGCGCACGTGCGGTTGTCGGGACCCCAGGCGACGGCGGTCGGCGCGAACGAGCCCGGGCGGAACCGCTTGTAGGAGTTGATGTTCGGGGCGTACAGCAGCGTGAAGTCCCGCATCGCCGCCAGCTGCCCGGCCAGGAAGTGCTCCATCAGCGGGGACATCCCGTACGGCCCGTCGCCCGCGAGGACGGGACGGCCGGCCTCGTCGCGCAGCGAGAGGTGGATGTGGCAGGAGTTGCCCTCACGCTCGTCCCACTTGGCCATGAAGGTGAGGGACACGCCCTCCTGCGCGGCGATGGTCTTGGCGCCGGTCTTGTAGATGCTGTGCTGGTCGCAGCTGGTCAGCGCCTCGTCGTAGCGGAAGGCGATCTCGTGCTGCCCGAGGTTGCACTCGCCCTTGGCGGACTCCACGGTCATGCCCGCCGCACCCATCTCGTTCCGGATGCGCGCCAGCAGCGGTTCGACCCGGGCGGTGCCCAGCAGCGAGTAGTCGACGTTGTACTGGTTGGCCGGGGTCATCTCGCGGTAGCCGCGCGACCAGGCCGCCTCATAGGTGTCCTTGAAGACCATGAACTCCAGCTCGGTGCCCGCGTACGCGGTCCAGCCGTGCTCCGCGAGCCGGTCCAGCTGGCGGCGCAGGATCTGGCGCGGGGAGGCCACCACCGGGGAGCCGTCGTGCCAGGCCAGATCGGCGAGCAGCAGCGCGGTGCCCGCGTCCCACGGCGTGCGGCGCAGGGTGGCGGGGTCGGCGTGCATCGCGAAGTCGCCGTAGCCGCTCTCCCAGGAGGACATGGCGTAGCCGCCGACGGTGTTCATGTCGGCGTCCACCGCGAGCAGGTAGTTGCAGCCCTCGGTGCCATGGCGCAGGACCTCGTCGAGGAAGAAGCGCGCGGCGAACCGCTTGCCCTGGAGCCTTCCCTGCATGTCGGTGAAGGCGAGGACGACGGTGTGGATCTCCCCGCCGTCGACGAGTGTCACCAGGTCGTCGACGCTGAGCGGGGGCGTACGGTCAGCCACGGGAACGGCCTCCTGTCGGTGCGGACGGAGGCTCTAAGGTACGCACACAGACCTTTGAAAGGGAAGAGCCCGGGGGTCTTGCGCTCGGCACTCCGGGAACGCAAAGGTGTGCATCCGTACCTTTCCTCGAGGTAGGGAGCGGCCCATGACCGAAGGCACCGACGCACACGTGACCCCGTCTTCCCCCGCGGCGCCCCCGTCGCCGGACGACGCCTACCTCCAACGGCGCACCCTGCGCCGGGGCAGCGCCGGCTGGCTGCTGCTGACCGGCCTCGGCGTGGCCTACGTCGTCTCCGGCGACTACGCCGGCTGGAACTTCGGCCTGGCCGAGGCCGGGTTCGGCGGCCTGGCCGCGGCCGCCCTGCTGATGGGCGTGATGTACACCTGCCTGGTCTTCTCGCAGGCCGAGATGGCCGCGGTGCTGCCCACCGCAGGCGGCGGTTACGGCTTCGCCCGCCGGGCGCTCGGCCCGTGGGGCGGGTTCCTCACGGGCACCGCGATCCTCATCGAGTACGTGCTCGCCCCGGCCGCCATCGCCATCTTCATCGGTGACTACGTCGAGTCCCTGCACCTGTTCGGGCTGACCTCCGACTGGCCCGTGTACCTCGCCTGCTTCGCCCTGTTCATCGGCATCCACCTGTGGGGCGTCGGCGAGGCGCTGCGCTTCAGCTTCGTCGTCACCGGCATCGCGGTCGCCGCACTGATCGTCTTCGCCGTCGGCGCCCTCACCCACTTCGACGCCGGCCGGCTCGACGACATCCCCGTCGACCACACCGCCTTCGCCGCGAACTCCTGGCTGCCGTACGGACTCCTCGGCATCTGGGCCGCGTTCCCCTTCGGCATGTGGTTCTTCCTCGGCGTCGAAGGGGTGCCGCTGGCCGCCGAGGAGACCAAGGACCCGGCGCGCTCCCTGCCGAGGGCGATGGCCCTGTCCATCGGCATCCTGCTCGTCCTGGCGCTGGTCACCTTCCTCACCGCGACCGGGGCACACGGCTCCGCCGCGATCAAGGACGCCGGCAATCCGCTGGTCGCGGCGCTGGAAGGAGACGGCGGGCCCACCGCGCTGAGCCGGTTCGTGAACTACGCCGGCCTCGCCGGGCTCGTCGCCTCCTTCTTCTCCCTCATCTACGCCGGCTCCCGGCAGCTGTTCGCCCTCTCCCGGGCCGGCTACCTGCCCCGCTTCCTGTCCCTGACCAGCCGCCGCAAGGCGCCCTACCTCGGCCTGCTGGTGCCCGGCGCGCTCGGCTTCGCACTCGCCGCCGCCACCCGCGACGGCGCCCGCATGCTCAACGTCGCCGTGTTCGGCGCGACCATCTCCTACGCCCTGATGGCGCTGTCCCACATCGTGCTGCGCCGCCGTGAACCGCGGCTGCCGCGGCCGTACCGCACCCCGGGCGGCGTCGTGACCTCCTCGGTGGCCCTGGTCCTGGCGTGCGCCGCGCTCGCCGCGACGTTCCTGGTGGACAAGACCGCCGCGCTGATCGCGCTGGCCGTGTACGCGGTCGCCCTCGCCTACTTCGCGCTCTACAGTCGGCACCGTCTCGTGGCCTCCGCCCCCGAGGAGGAGTTCGCCGCGCTGGCGGCCGCCGAGGCCGAACTCGAACGCGACTGACCCCGCCCACGCCCGGAAGGACAGCCCCCGTGCCCACGCCGTGCATCGGAATCAGCACCTACCTGGAGTCCTCCGTGCGCTGGGGCGTGTGGGACCTGCCCGCCGCCGTGCTCCCGGCCGGCTACCACGAGCTGGTGCAGCGCTGCGGCGGGCTCGCTCTCCTGCTGCCGCCGGACGACCCCGGCGCCGCCGAGGAGACCGTCGCCCGCCTGGACGGCCTGGTCGTCGCCGGCGGCCCCGACGTCGACCCGCGCCGCTACGGCGCCGCACGCCACCCGCGCACCGGCCCCGCCCACGAGCGGCGGGACGCCTGGGAACTCGCCCTGATCGACGCCGCGCTGGAGCGGGGCACCCCGCTGCTCGGCGTCTGCCGGGGCATGCAACTGCTCAACGTGGCCCTCGGCGGCACCCTCGTACAGCACCTGCCGGACGTGGTCGGGCACGGCGGCCACTGCGGCCCACCCGGGGTATTCGCCCGGCACGTCGTCAAGCCGGTGCCGGGCACCCGGCTGGCCGCGGTACTGCCCGAGGCCGTCACCGTGCCGGCCTACCACCATCAGGCCCTGGACCGGCTGGCCGACGGCCTGAGGGTGAGCTGCCACGCCGAGGACGGCACGGTCGAGGCCGTCGAGCTGCCCGGCCCCGGTGGTTTCGCCATGGGCGTGCAGTGGCATCCGGAGGCCGGAACCGACGTACGGCTCATGCGGGCCCTGATCACGGCGGCACGGGCCCGTCGGGACGCGACGGAGGCGCCCTAGGTCAGGGGGCGAGGGCGCGGTCGGCCGGCGGGAGGGGACTCGCTATCGCCCCACTCCCGTGATGAGGCAGGCCGCCTTCTCGGCGGCCATGATGGTCGGTGCGTTGGTGTTGCCGCGCGGCACCGTCGGGAAGACCGAGGCGTCCACGACGCGCAGGCCCGGCACGCCGAACACACGCAGCTCGGGGTCGACGACCTCACCGATCGCACACGTCGACGTCGGGTGGAACAGCGTCTGCCCGTTGCGCTGCGCCCAGGCGAGGAGATCCGCCTCCGAGTTCGCGTCCGAGTCCGGGACGAGGTACGGCCCCGTCGCGACGTCGGTCACCGCCCGCTGTGCCGCGATATCCAGGGCGATCCGCAGACCGGCGACGATGGCGTCGCGGTCCTGCCTGGTGGTGAGGTAGTTGTGCACGATCCGGGGTGCGGCGTCGGGCCGCGGGGAGCGCAGGGTGACCGTGCCGCGGCTGGTCGGGGCGAGCACGCACGGGCCGAAGGCGAAGCCGTGCTCGGTGGGTGCGCCGAGCCCCTCCTGGTGGAAGAGCACGGGGGAGGCGTGGAACTGCACGTCCGGGGCGGCCAGGTCGTCCCGGCTGCGGAAGAAGCCGCCGGCCTCGCCGAGGTTGGAGGTGAGGTGGCCGCGGCCCTCGCTCTGCAGCAGCGCGGCGTTCTCCGGCGTGGCCGCCGTGAGGAGCGACTCGACGCCGGTACGGAAGTTCAGCAGCGTCATGTAGTGGTCCTGCAGACCCTCGCCGACGGGCAGGTCCTGGACGACGCCGATGCCGAAGGCGGACAGGGTGGCGGCCGGCCCGATCCCGGACAGCATCAGCAGCTTCGGCGACTCGTAGGCGCCCGCGGACAGGATCACCTCGCGTTCGGCGCGCACCACCTCGACGGTGCCGCCCCGCTCCACCTCCACACCGGTCGCCCGGCCGCCCTCGATCACCACGCGGTGGGCGAGGGCCGACGGCAGCACGGTCAGGTTCCCCCGCTCCAGCGCCGGGTGCAGATACGCGACGGCGGCGCTGCAGCGCAGACCGCCGCGCTGGGTGAGCTGGTAGCGGCCGACACCGAACTGCGTCTCGCCGTTGAAGTCGTCGTTCGCCTTGTGCCCGGCCTGCACGGCCGCCTGCACGAAGACGGAGGCGAGCGGGTGCTGCGACCGGCCGTCGCTGACGGTCAGCGGCCCGCCCGCGCCGTGGTACTCGTCCGCGCCGCGCTCGTTGTCCTCGGAGCTCTTGAAGTACGGCAGGACCTCGTCGTACGACCAGCCGTCGGCACCGGCCGCGGCCCAGCCGTCGTAGTCGGCGCGGTTGCCGCGGATGTAGATCATCGCGTTGATCGAGCTGCAGCCGCCGAACACCTTGCCCCGGGGCAGGTAGGTCCGCCGCCCGCCGATCCCCGGCTCCGGCTCGCTGTCCAGGTCCCAGTCCAGGGCCGACTTGAACAACTGCGGGAAGGCCGCCGGGACATGGATCTCCTGCGCGGTGTCGGGACCGCCGGCCTCGATCAGCGCCACCCGGACCTCCGGATCCTCCGAGAGGCGTGCCGCGAGCACACACCCCGCCGATCCGGCACCGACGATGACGTAGTCGTACGTGCTCATGTCCATCTCCTTTGGCAGCAGGTGCGGGTGTCGTGACAGGCAGTCCGCTACGGCCGGGAAGCCCGGTGCCGGCCCCGGTGACGGGGTAGCGGAGGGATCGAGGGCCCGGGTGAGGAAGCGGAGCCGGTGGGCCAGTGCCCGCTGCTGCCAGGGTCCCGCGTGGACGTCGAGATGGTCGACGGGTTACTCGGCCAACTGCCCGAGTGAACCGGCCCGTTCGACGGGCCGAGGGTCCGCGGCGAGGCCGGTGCGGTAGTCCCTGCGCCGGCGTCGCACCGACACGTCCGGGCGGTGCGCCCCCGGCCTGATCCGCGTATCGGTGGCGTGTTCCTCCTCGGGTGGCTCGGCAGCAGGAACCCGGGGACCCGTTCGTGCCGAGAGCTGGGCGGAGCAGGGCGTCAGCTGAGGATGTCGTGCGCCTCGGTGGGCAGGGTCTGCTCCGCCCAGATGACCTTGCCCTCGCGGCTGTGCCGGGTGCCCCAGCGCTCGGCGAGCTGGGCCACCAGCAGCAGTCCGCGGCCGCCCTCGTCCGAGGTGCGGGCGTGGCGCAGGTGCGGCGAGGTGCTGTTCGTGTCGAAGACCTCGCACGTCAGCGTGGACTGGAGGATCAGCCGCAGCTGGATGGGGCCCTTGCCGTAGCGGATCGCGTTGGTGACCAGCTCGCTGACGATCAGCTCCGTGGCGAAGGACAGCTCCTCGAGCCCCCAGGCGGTGAGCGTCTGGGACGTGTGGCCACGGGCGCCGGCGACGGCCGCCGGATCCGAGGGGAGGTCGAGCGTGGTGACATGGCCGGGGTCGAGGGCCCGGGTCCGCGCCACCAGCAGGGCCACGTCGTCGGAGCGGTTGCTGGGCAGTACGGCGGCCAGCAGCCGGTCGCAGATGTCCTCCGGTGTGTCCGGCCCGTCGGTGAGGGCGTCGCACAGCGCCGCGCGCGCGGAGTCGACGTCACGGCCACGGCTCTGGATGAGGCCGTCGGTGTACAGGGTCAGCACACTGCCCTCCGCCAGCTCGAACTGGGCGGTCTCGAAGGGGAGTCCGCCCAGGCCCAGCGGCGGGCCGATCGGCAGCTCGGGGAAGTCGACCGACCAGGTGGCGTCGACGCCCCGGGGGTGAGGGGGAGTTGCCACGGCCGGCGCCACATGGCCGGCGCTGGCCAGCGTGCACAGCCGGGACACCGGGTCGTAGACCGCGTACAGGCAGGTGGCGCTCAACTCGCCGTCCCGCGCCTCCTCGCGCTGCAGGCGGATGACCACGTCGTCCAGATGCGTGAGGAGTTCGTCGGGCATCAGATCGATGTCCGCGAAGGACCGGACGGCCGTGCGCAGGCGGCCCATGGTGGCGGCGGCGTGCAGGCCGCGGCCGACGACGTCACCGACGACCAGGGCGACCCGCGCCCCGGACAGCGGGATCACGTCGTACCAGTCACCGCCGACTCCCGCCCGGGCACCGCTCGGCAGATAGCGGGACGCCGCGTCGACCGCCGACTGCTCCACCGCGCGCTGCGGCAGCAGGCTGCGCTGGAGGGTGAGCGCGGTGGCGCGCTCCTGGCTGTACCGGCGGGCGTTGTCGATGGACATCGCCGCCAGCGCCGCGATCTCCTGGGCCAGCAGAAGGTCGTCGTCGTCGAAGGGGGCCGCGGTGGCGCGGCGGACGAACTGCGCTAGGCCGAGGGTGTTGCCGCGGGCCCGCAGGGGCAGCAGCAGGGCGGAGTGGTGCTCGGACGGGTGCCCCGTGGCGCGGTGCAGGCGCGGCTGCCCCGAGGCCAGTGCGCGCGCCGGGTCCGACTCCGCGGGGTAGGTGTGTGTCCGGCCGGTGGCGACCGGCAGATCCGCGTCGTCGTCCAGCGCCGCATGCTGGGCGATACGGCGCAGCACCGGCGTGCGCTCCGGCGGCGCCGGCGGACGGGCGTCGCCGTCGTGGAGCAGGGAGTCGAGGAGGTCGACGGTGACGAGGTCGGCGAAGTCCTCGGTGCCGAACTCGGCCAGCTCCTCGGCGGTGCGGGCGGTGTCGAGAGCCGTCCCGATCCGCCGGCTCGCCTCGTTGGCGAGCAGCAGCCGTCGCTGCAGCCGCCGGTCGCGCTCCTCCTGGTAGGCCGCGACGACCTGCTCCGACCCGCGGTCGACGTACGCGAAGGCCGCACGGATCAGCCGCATGCCCGCGGCGTTCATCAGCTCCCAGTCGTCGGTGAGCCGGGCGGCCTCGCCCTGGATCAGCTGGAGAAGGATCATGTGGCCGAGACGGTAGGAGCGCAGCAGCTGGCTGATCGGCACCCCACGCCGGGCGGACTGGCGGGCAATCTCCAGTGCCTCGGGCGGCGCGTCGACCTCCGCCACCTCGGTGCGCTGTTCGAGCACGTCCAGGAACCGGGTGATGTGCCCGGCCGTCTCCTCCAGCGCGAGCGCGGCGATCTCCTCGTGCTCCCACAGCTCGGGCATGTCGACGCTCAGGCGCTGCAGCAGCAGGTCGGCCGACTCCACCGCCCGTGGTCTGAGCTCTTGAGCCAGACGACGGAGGAACGCGTCGACATCGATGCCCATACCGGAAACCTACCGAAGCTCCCTGGTCCGCGCCGCTCCAGCCGGGCCCACCAGGCGGGCCGCGGGCTACAGCGGCGCCGGGGACGACGCGCCCGCGATCAGCAGCCTCGGGCTTCCCGTGCCGTCCGCCGGCACGCTCCACAGGTCGCTGCCGCCGACCTTGCCGTCGGCGGGCAGGGCGTAGACGAGGGTGTGGTCGTCGAGCCAGGTGGCCTGGTCGTCGACGCTGTGGCGTTCGGCGAGCGGCGTCCGGCGCAAGGTCTTGAGGTCGAGGACGTACTCGTGCCAGAGCGAGGCACCGGACAGGACGCGCCTCTTGTAGGCGACCCGGGTCCCGTCGGGGGAGAGCGACGGGCACTCCACGTTCTCCGCCAGGGTGGTCACGGTACGCCGGGAGAGGGAACCGCGGACCAGGTGGGTGCGACCGGCGGAGTTCAGGGTGGCGTAGAAGGTGTCGTCGTCGGCGGCGAACGTGACGCCCCAGAAGTTGACGTCCGAGGCGTGGTACGGCTTGCCGTCCTTGACGACGGAGAACGTCTCCAGGCTGGGCGTCAGCCGCATCGTACGGGTGTCCAGCACGGAGGTGCGGGTGGAGAAGAAGGCCGACGAGTACGACTCGCCGGAGACGAAGACGGTCCACGCGGCGAAGCGGCCGCTGGGCGAGACGCGGGCCCGGCTCGGGGTGCCCGCGAGCGGGAAGGTGCGCACGGTGCGCAGCCCGGCGTCCAGGATCAGGGCGCGGTTGCTCTGCTTGAGCACGCCCGGGTTGGACTGGAGGCAGACGCCCGTGCCGGCCGCCGCGTAGAAGCGGACGCACTTCAGGCTCGCCGCGATCCGCCCGCCCCCGGGATCGGCCGACGGCACGGAGGCGAGAGCGCCCCGGTGCGGGCCGGTGGCCGCGTTCACGAACAACAGGCGGCCCTTCTGGCCGAGCGCCGGCGTGCCCGCGGTGACGGCGGGACCGCCCGACTGTGCCCGGCCGGCCCGGTCGGCGCGGTCGGCGGCCTGCAGGACGACGCCGGTGCCGAGGCCGGCGAGGAGCAGCACCGCGGCGAGGAGGATCAGCAGGCGGCGGCGCAGCGGTGTCATTCCGGTCCTCGCGTTCGTCGTTCCGGCGGGGCCAACGGGGCCAACGGGGCCGGTGGGGTTGCTGCACGTGGTCATCGTGGTCATCGTGTGCCGTCCGCCGGCCGCAGCACCAGGCCCGCGACGACGGCGCAGCACACCAGGCCGGCCGCCGAACCGGCCAGCGCGGCGCCGTCGCCCCACATCGTCCACGCGGCGCCGAAGGCCAGCGAGCAGCAGAAGCGGGCCAGGGCCTGGCTGGTGCCTACGATGGCGAGGCCGCTGGCGCGCAGGTGCTCGGGCACGACACCGGCGAGGGCGGCCGGGAGGACGCCGTCGGTGGCCGCGTAGAACGTGCCGTGCAGGGCGAGGACGACCGGCGCGAGGACCGGCGTGGCCGGCGCCCACAGCAGCAGGGCGTAGGCGGCGAGCAGGGCCAGATGCCCGGCGAGGAACACGGTGCGCCGCCCGACCCGGTCGGCCAGCGCGCCCATCGGCACGGCCAGCAGCAGGAACACGACGGCGGTGCCCAGCGGCAGCAGCGTGAACCACGCGTCACCGACCCCGGCCCGCCGTTGCAGCAGCAGATAGACGAAGGCGTCGCTGACGGTGGTCAGACCGAGCAGCGCGGCACAGCCGGCGAGCGCCCGCAGCCGCGGCAGGCGCAGCAGGGCGAGCGCCTCGCCCACGGACGGCTTGGGGCGCGGCGGGCCGGCCTCCTCCGTCCGCCCGGACTGCCGCCGCCCCGGTACGAACAGCACCAGGACCAGCACCCCCAGCACCGCCACGCACGTGCTCACGCCGAACACGGCGTCGTAGCCGTCGGCCGCCGCGCGCAGGATGAGGAATGCCGTCAGCGGGCCGAGCATGGCGCCCGTGGTGTCCATCGCCCGGTGCACGCCGAACGCCCGGCCCTGGGTCGCGGCCGGTGTGGACAGGGAGATCATCGCGTCGCGCGGGGCGGTGCGCAGGCCCTTGCCGGTCCTCTCCAGTGCCAGGACGGTGCCGAGCGTGCCGAGGCTGCCGGCGAGCAGCAGCAGCGGCTTGCACAGCGCCGAGAGGCCGTAGCCGAGCCCGGCCATCAGCTTGTGGCCGCGCACCCGGTCGGCGAGGTGGCCGCCGGTGAGCTGGACCAGCGCGCTGACGCCGTTGTAGATGCCGTCCAGGGTGCCGAACCCCAGCGGGCTGAAGCCGAGCGTGCTGACCAGGTAGAGCGGCAGGACGGCGGTGACCATCTCCGAGGAGATGTCGGTGATCAGGCTGACCGTGCCGAGCACGAGCACGACCGGCGCGACTCCGGGCCGCCGGCCGCGTATGCGGCCCGCACCGGCGCCCGTCTGCGCCGGTGCGGAACGGTCGGTGAGGTACATGTGGCAGGACTCCTGGTGCGCTCAGTTCCGCCGGCTGCTCTCGTCGCGCAGCCAGGTGCCGAAGTCCCCGGCGCGGATGGCCTTGCGCGCCCCCCGGCGTGCGACCAGCGCCGCGGCCACGAAGACCACGACGCCCGGCAGGAGCGACGGCTCCGCGCGCAGCAGCGCCGTCAGGTCCGACCGGCCGGTGCGCGCCGAGGCCCCCTGCGGGCCCTGCCGCTCGACCTGCGCGGTGGACACCGCCGCCCGGACCCGTCGTTTGATCAAGTCCCGCCAGGTGCGCGGCGGATGGACCACGACCCGTGCCGCGCCGACCACGCGCCGCTCGTGCGCGGCGAACGCCAGCGACGCGGCCAGGTCGTCCGCCATCAGCGGCGGCAGGGCGGCGATCCGGTCGTGCCCGGCCTTGGACAGCGCGATGACGCCCCGGCCGAACAGCCCTTCGCGCACCGCGGGCAGCCGCTGCCACACCCGGTAGTAGGCGCGCACCGGCCAGGCGCAGGCGGCCAGCGGGATGTGCCGCCGTGGCGCGGTGGCGAGGATCCGCGCGGTGCCGTCGGAGCGGTCGGCGCCGTCGTCCAGGGGCGTGGTAAGCGCCCGTACGTCGGCGGCCGTGAGCACCACGTCGGCGTCCACGTACAGGCGCGGGAAGCCGCGCGCGTGGTCGTCGCCCGCCCGCAGCGCGGCGTGCTTGGAGGGGACGGGGATCTCGACCACCCGCACGCGCGGACCGCGGGCGGCCGCGACGCGCGCGGTGTCGTCCGTGCACCCGTTGCACACGACCACGATGTCGGTGTCGTCCCCGAAGTCGTCGGCCAGCAGAGAATCGAGGAGCCGGCCGAGGACGCGTGCCTCGTTGTGCGCCGGGATCACGATGCTCGTCACTTGGGCAGTATGCCCCCCGTCATCCCGTTGCGCTGCGTGTTTCGTCCAACTGTTCCCGGGACTGCGTCGCGTGGTCTAGATTGAGGTCCGCCGGACCGGTTTGGGAGGGAAACCAGACCCTGGCTGCACGTCAGGGGAACGGCGTTGGGGGACCGGAGGCCGCAACAGGCAGCCGGCCAGCACGCGGGGGGCGTGAAGCGGTTGGGGAACCGCTGAGACTCCCTTGTTTTTCAGTGCCGTTGGGCTGAGGAGACACAGCGGCGCCGATCCATTCCCGGCTGCGGGTCTCGCGACCGCAGGCCCGGTTTTCGTTGGCTCAGGCATAGCTGCGCACGTGGTGGTGGGGGGTCCATGACCATTGAGATGACGCATGAGCACCTGGTTGTGGAACATAGACGTCCAGATGCTCGTCGAAGACGCTGGGAACGCACATACCGAAGAGCTCTGCTGGCCGCGGACGTGTTCGCGGCCCTGGCCGCCGCCCTGGTGATCCACGGGGCGTACGGCCGCTGGGCGGTGGCGCTGGTGCTGCCGCCGCTGTGGATCGTGGCGATGCTCGCCCACCGCACCTACGAGCGCGGAGCCCTCGGTCTGGGGGCCGAGGAATACCTGCGTGTGCTGCGCGGCGCCGCCCTGCTGCCCGCGCTGGCGGGCACCTACTGGGTGTTCACCCGCGATGCGGGGTTCCTGCATGACATGACGACGGCCGCGGTGCCGGCGATCGCCTTCGCGCTGCCGCTCCGTTACGCCCTGCGCCGCCGGCTGCACCGGCGCTGGGCGCGGGGGCGCGACCGCAGCGCGACCCTGCTGGTCGGACCCTCGCACGGGGTCCTGGAGCTGGCCGCCGTCCTGCGGCGCACCGGCGGCGCACGCGCCCTGCACGTCGCCGGCGCGTGCGTGAGCGACGCCGACCACAGCACGCAGATCCGCCGGCTGGGGGTGCCTGTCCTGGGCGGCGCCGGTGACCTGGACGACGTCATCCGGGCCATGGGCATCGGCACCGTGGTGGTGCTCCCGGCCCCGGAGTTCGATGCCGCCGTCGTGCGCCGCATGTCGTGGACGGCCGCCGTCCACGCCGCCGACTTCCTGCTGGCGCCCGTCCTGACCGACGTGTCCGCCGCCCGCCTGGCCGTGCGCCCCACCAACGGCGTGCCACTGCTGCGCGTCCAGGCGCCGAACCTCTCCCGGCTCTCCCGGCTGCCCAAGGAGGCGCTGGACCGTACGCTCGCGGCGGCGCTCCTGCTGCTGTTCGGGCTGCCCATGCTGCTGATCGCCCTGATCGTCCGGCTGGACAGCACCGGACCGGCCCTGTACCGGCAGCAGCGGGTGGGCCGCTACGGCGACCACTTCACCATGCAGAAGTTCCGCACCATGCGGCAGGACGCGGACGCCCTGCGGGCCGAGCTGGAGCACCTCAACAGCAACAGCGACGGACTGCTGTTCAAGGTGAAGAAGGACCCGCGCGTCACCCGCGTCGGTTCGTTCCTGCGCCGCAGCTCGCTCGACGAACTGCCGCAGCTGATCAACGTGGTCAAGGGCCACATGTCGCTCGTGGGCCCCCGCCCTCCGCTGCCCGAGGAAGTGGAGGAGTACACGCCGGACATCAAGCGCCGGCTGCTGGTCAAACCCGGCCTCACCGGTCTGTGGCAGGTCAGCGGCCGCTCCGACCTGCCCTGGGACGAGGCGGTCCGGCTCGATCTCGGATACGTGGACAACTGGTCGATGGGCCTGGACCTGTCGATCCTGCTGCGCACCGGCTCGGCCGTGGTGCGCGGAACGGGGGCCTACTGATGAGCCAGGGAAAGAGGAACGCCGTGACGCAGGAGCCGTTGGGGGTCGCCGTCGTCGGGGCCGGCTACTGGGGCCCCAACCTCGTCCGCAACTTCCAGGCCAGTGACCGGTTCCGGCTGCGCTGGCTGTGCGACCTCGACGTGGACCGCGCCCGGCGGGTCCTCGGCGGCTACTCGACCGTGCAGGCCACCGCGGACTACGCGGCCGTCCTCGCCGACCCGGAGGTGGACGCCGTCGCCGTGGCCACGCCCGCCGGCACCCACCTCGACATCGCCCTGGCCGCCCTGCGCGCCGGCAAGCACGTCCTGGTGGAGAAACCCCTCGCGGCCACCTACGCCGACGGGCTGCGCCTGGTGAACGAGGCGCGGGAGCGCGGCCTGACCCTGATGTGCGACCACACTTACTGCTACACGCCCGCCGTGGGCCGTATCCGGGAGGCGGTCCACTCCGGGGAACTCGGCGAGATCCACTTCGTCGACTCGGTGCGCATCAACCTAGGGCTCGTCCAGAAGGACATCGACGTGCTGTGGGACCTGGCCCCGCACGACCTGTCCATCCTGGACTTCATCCTCCCCGGCCACGTCGAGCCGGTCGCCGTCGCCGCCCACGGGGCCGACCCGATCGGCGCGGGCCAGGCCTGCGTGGCCTATCTGACGCTGCAGCTCAACACGGGGGCCATCGCCCACGTGCACGTCAACTGGCTCTCCCCGACGAAGGTGCGCACCACCATGGTGGGCGGCGCCAAGCGCACCTTGGTGTGGGACGACCTCAACCCGCTGCAACGGGTGGCGATCTACGACCGGGGCGTGGACCTGGCCGCGCCGCAGGAGATCGGTGCGGACGAGCGCCGCGACATGCTCGTCTCGTACCGCTCCGGGGACATGGTCGCCCCCGCGATCGCCGAGCGCGAAGCCCTGCGCGGCATGGCCGAGGAGTTCGCCGACGCGATCCGGCACCGGCGGGCGCCGCTGACCGACGGCCGCGCGGGCCTGCGCGTGCTGGACATTCTCGAAGCGGCCTCGCGGAGCCTTCAGTTCAAGGGCGCCGTCGTCGGTCTGCGCGCCGGCCACTGACGTCCGTTCCAGCGCCGCGCACTGACGTTCCACATCAGCGAGAGGGCCAAGCAGTTGAGCAGCGTACGAGGCAAGAAGATCCTGGTCACCGGAGGGGCGGGCACCATCGGCTCGAACCTGGTCGACCTCCTGGCCGAGGGCGGTGCCCGCGAGATCGTCGTGCTCGACAACTTCGTGCGCGGGCGCATGGCCAACCTCGCCCAGGCACTGGGGACCAACACCGTGCGGGTCGTCGAGGGCGACATCCGTGACGCCGCCCTGGTCCGCAAGGTCACCGAGGGCGCCGACCTGGTGTTCCACCTCGCCGCGATCCGCATCACCCAGTGCGCCGAGGAACCCCGGCTCGCCAACGAGGTGATGGTCGACGGCACCTTCAACGTCCTGGAGGCGGCGGTCGACGCCGGCGTCTCCAAGATCGTCGCCTCGTCCTCGGCGTCCGTCTACGGCATGGCCGAGGAGTTCCCGACGACCGAGCGCCACCACCCCTACCACAACGACACGTTCTACGGCGCCGCCAAGGCCTTCAACGAGGGCATGCTGCGCAGCTTCCACGCCATGTTCGGGCTCGATTACGTGGCCCTGCGCTACTTCAACGTGTACGGCCCCCGGATGGACATCCACGGCCTGTACACCGAGGTGCTCATCCGCTGGATGGAACGCATCGAGGCGGGCGAGCCGCCGCTGATCCTCGGCGACGGCACCCAGACCATGGACTTCGTCGACGTCCGCGACATCGCCCGCGCCAATGTGCTGGCCGCCGAGTCCCCGGTCACCGACGAGGTGTTCAACGTCGCCGGCGGCACGGAGACCTCGCTGAAGGAGCTGGCCGAGGGCCTGCTGGAGGCGATGGGCGCCACCGGCCTGGAGCCCGAGTACGGACCCGCCCGCACCGTGAACGGCGTGGTCCGGCGCCTCGCCGACACCAGCCGGGCCGCCGAGCGGCTCGGCTTCACCGCCCACATCGACCTGCGCACCGGGCTCAAGGACCTGGTCGCGTGGTGGCGTGCGGAGCGGGAGGCGGCCAAGTGAGCACCGACCGCATCCCCGTGATGATCCCCTGGCTGGGCGAGGAGGAGGCCCGGGCCGCCTCCGCGGCCGTACTGTCCGGCTGGGTCGCCCAGGGCCCCCGGGTCGCCGCGTTCGAGCGGGCCTTCGCCGAGCGCGTCGGCGCCGAGCACGCCGTCGCGGTCAGCTCCTGCACCACCGCCCTGCACCTGTCCCTCGTCGCCCTCGGACTCGGGCCCGGCGACCAGGTCGTGGTGCCCTCGCTGTCCTTCATCGCCACCGCCAACGCGGTGCGCCACGTCGGCGCCGAGCCGGTGTTCGCGGACGTGGACCCGGTCACCGGCAACCTCACCACGGTCACCGTGGACGCGGTCCGCACCCCGCGCACCCGGGCCGTCCTCGCCGTCCACCAGGGCGGCGTCCCGGCCGACGTCCACGCCCTGCGCGCCGCCTGCGCCGACTGGCGGATCCCGCTGGTCGAGGACGCGGCCTGCGCCATCGGCTCCACGGCCGGGGGCAAGCCCGTCGGACAGGGCGCCCTGGTCGCGGCCTGGTCCTTCCACCCCCGCAAGATCGTCACCACCGGCGAGGGCGGCATGATCAC
This sequence comes from Streptomyces sp. NPDC049915, assembly GCF_040656475.1. Lineage (NCBI taxonomy): Bacteria > Bacillati > Actinomycetota > Actinomycetes > Kitasatosporales > Streptomycetaceae > Streptomyces > Streptomyces sp. NPDC049915. The sequence continues at coordinate 263,309 of NZ_JBFAMH010000005.1, read as the reverse complement.
CACCGACGACGCCGGATGGGCGGCCCGTCTGCGCCGGCTGCGCGAACACGGCATGAACGCCTCGGCGGCCGAGCGTCACGCCAGCGACAAGCCTGTCCTGGAGAGCTATCTCGAGGTCGGCTACAACTACCGGATGACGGACATCCAGGCCGCGGTCGGCCTGGTCCAGCTCGGCAAACTCGACGCGATGATCACCCGCCGCCGCGAACTGGCGGCGCGTTACGAGGCGTTGCTGCGGGACATCCCGGGTCTCACCCCCGTCCGCGACCCCGAGCACGGCGAGAGCAACTTCCAGTCCTACTGGGTGCTGCTCGAACCGGACTTCCCCGTCGGCCGGGACGACCTGCTCGCCGCGCTCGCCGCGGCCGGCGTCTCCGCCCGCCGCGGCATCATGGCCGCCCACCTCGAACCCGCCTACGCCGGCCACCACGGCGCGCCGCTGCCGGTCACCGAACGGATCAGCCGCGACTCGCTGATCCTGCCGCTGTTCCACACGATGACCGAGGCCCAGCAGGACCGCGTGGTGGCTGCCCTGCGCGCCCAGGCCGCACGATGAACACGCTGCTGATCATCGGTGCCGGCGGCTTCGCCCGGGAGACCGCGCAGGCGGTACGGGACGCGGGCGAGGCCACGCTGCTCGGGCACCTCGACGACGACCGGGCCCTGCACGGCACCGACGTCGACGGCCTGCCCGTCCTCGGCGGCACGGACCTGGTCCACGACCTGCCCGACGCCCGCGTGGTGATCTGCGTGGGCAACCCCCGTGACTACGGCGCCCGCGCCCGCCTGGTGCGCCGGCTCGACCTGCCCGAGGACCGCTACGCCACCGTGGTCCACCCGACCGCGGCCGTCTCGGTGACCTCGCGCGTCGGTCCCGGCTCGGTGCTGCTCGCGCACTGCGCGCTGACGGCCGCCGTACGGGTGGGCGCGCACGTCGCGGTGATGCCGCACACCGTCCTCACCCACGACGACGTCGTCGAGGACTACGCCACCGTCGCGTCCGGCGTGCGCCTGGGCGGGGGAGTGCGGCTGGCCACGGGCAGCTATGTGGGCTCCGGGGCCCTGGTCCGGGAGGGCACCACGGTCGGCGCCTGGTCGCAGATCGGGATGGGGAGCACCGTGCTCGGCGACATACCGCCGGGCGAGGTCTGGGTGGGCAGCCCGGCCCGGCGGCTGCGCGAGGCGGCCGCCCCGGCGCTCGACGAACTCGCGCTGAGAGCAATGGGGGGACGGAACGTATGAACCGCATTCCACTGGTGGACCTGAAGGCGGCCCACGCGGAGGTCGCCGACGAGGTACGGGCCGGCTTCGAACGCCTCCTGGCGAACACGGCGTTCATCGGAGGGGAGGAGGTCCGCCTCTTCGAGCGCGAGTACGCCGACTTCGGCCGCGTCGCGCACTGCGTGGGCGTCGCCAACGGCACCGACGCCGTCGAACTCGCCCTGCGCGCCGGCGGGGTGGGGCCCGGCGACGAGGTCGTGGTGCCCACCAACACCTTCATCGCCACCGTCGGCGCGGTGGCCCGCATCGGCGCCCGCCCGGTCCTCGCGGACTGCCTGCCCGACAGCCATCTGCTGGATCCGCAGGCCGCGCTGGACGCGGTCGGCCCGGCCACCCGCGCGGTGGTGCCCGTGCATCTGTACGGCCAGATGGCCGACGTCACTGCGCTGACCGGCCGGCTCCCCGGCCATGTCCGCGTCGTCGAGGACGCCGCGCAGTGCCAGGGCGCCAGCTGTGGCGGCCGCACACCGGGCAGCGGCTCCATCGCCGCCACCAGCTTCTACCCGGGCAAGAACCTGGGCGCCTACGGCGACGCGGGCGCGGTCCTCACCGACGACGAGGCACGCGCCGACCTGGTCCGTGCGATCGCCAACCACGGTGGCGTCGCCAAGTACCGCCACGACGTGCCCGGCTTCAACAGCCGCCTGGACGGACTGCAGGCCGTCGTCCTGCGCGCGAAGCTGGCCCGCCTCACGGACGGCAACGCGGCCCGCCGCGCGGCCGCCGCCCGCTACGACGCGCTGCTCACCGGCCTGGCGGCCACCGGCCGGGTCGTCCTGCCGGTGACGGCGCCCGGCAATGTCCACGTCTGGCACCTGTACGTCGTCCAGATCACCGGCGCGGACCGCGACGACGTGGTCGGCAAGCTGGGCGCCGAGGGCATCGGCGCGGGCGTGCACTATCCGCAACCCGTCCACCTCACCCCGGCGTACCGCCATCTCGGCCACTCCCCGGGCGACTTCCCGAACGCCGAGAAGGCGGCCGAGCGGATCCTGTCGCTTCCGCTCTACCCGCAGATCACCCCCGACCAGCAGCAGCGGGTCGTGGACGCGCTCACCGCGGCGCTCGCCGGCTGAACGATCCCCGCTCCACCCCGACCGCACGGGTCGGTCCTGCACAGCACCGCTGAGAGGTACTCATGAACAGTTGGAGCAGACGGCTGCGGGGCGGGCGCCTCGCCGTCGTCGCAGCGTTGATCTGGACAGTGCTCCCGCAGGCCGTCCCCGCCCAGGCGGTCACCGATCCGTGCGGTGCGGGATCGAACCCGGTCGTCTGCGAGAACTCCAGACCGGGCAGCCCGAAGTCCGACTGGTTCTCGGCCAACGCCTACGGTGACATCAAGGGGTTCACCACCAAGGAGAGCGTCCAGGCGGGCGACACGGTCCAGTTCAAGGTCCAGTCGAAGACCCCGTACCGCATCGAGATCTACCGGCTGGGCTGGTACGGCGGTGACGGCGCCCGGGAGGTGTCGACGGCGGCGCAGGCCGCGGTGACGTACCCGGCCAACTACCTCACCAGCCCGAAGAGCTGCACCACCAAGAGCGCCACCGGCCTGGTCGACTGCGGCAACTGGCCGGTGACCGCGAGCTGGGCCGTGCCCGGCGACGCCGTGTCCGGCCTGTACATCGCGAACATCACGCAGACCGACGGCGACGGCCTGATGCCGTACCCGTTCGTCGTCCGCAAGGACTCCAGCACCTCCGACGTCGTCGTGCAGACCAGCGACCAGACCTGGCAGGCCTACAACGACTACGGCGGCCAGGACCTGTACGGCGGCGCCGGTCCCGCGCCCGACGGCCGCGCCTACGAGGTCAGTTACAACCGGCCGCTGGACATCGGCGGCGACAACGGAATCTACGGCTCCGAGTTCATGATGCTGTCGTGGCTGGAGCGCAACGGCTACGACGTGAGCTATCTGTCCGGCGTGGACGTCTCCACCAACGGCGTCACCCTGCTGAAGAACCACAAGGTGTACCTGTCCTCCGGCCACGACGAGTACTGGACGCAGAGCCAGTACTCCAACGTGCTGGCGGCCCGCAAGGCCGGGCTGCGCGAGGCCTTCTTCAGCGGCAACGAGGTCTTCTGGAAGACCCGCCTCGCCCCGAGCATCGACGGCGCGGCCACGGCGAACCGCACCCTGGTCTGCTACAAGATGACCAAGATGGCGCAGAACAACGGCATCGCCGACCCCAGCGGCAGCTGGACCGGCACCTGGATGGACCCGGCCGGCGCCCAGTACGGGCAGGCCTACCAGCCGCCGAACATCCTCACCGGCTCCATGTTCACGGTGAACGGCTACCGCAACGACGCCATCACGGTCCCCGGCTCGTACGGCAGGAACCGGCTGTGGCGCAACACCTCGATCGCCAACCTCACACCGAGCCAGACGGCCACCTTCCCGGCCGGCACCCTCGGCTACGAGTGGGACAGCGACATCGCCAACGGCACCCGGCCGGCCGGGGCGATCGACCTGTCCTCCACGACGGTGGACATCACCGACGGCAAGTACCGCCTGGACTGGGGCAACGTCTACGGCAACGGCACCGCGACGCACAACCTCGTCGCCTTCCGCGACCAGGACTCCGGGGCGCTGGTGTTCGGCTCCGGCACCGTGCAGTGGTCATGGGGACTGACCAATGTCCCTACCTACGACCCCGCCGACACGGTGGTCACCGAGGACGCCCGGATGCAGCAGGCGACCGTGAACATCCTCGCCGACATGGGCGTCCAGCCGAAGACCCCGCAGAGCAACCTCGTCGCCGCCACCGCCTCCACCGACGGCACCGGACCTGCGGTCACCGTGACGAGCCCCGCCTCGGGCGCCACCCTCCCGGCGCTGAAGCCCGTCACCCTCACCGGCACCGCCACCGACACCGGCGGGGGAGTGGTCGCCCGCGTGGAGGTGTCCACGGACGGCGGCGCCACATGGAACGCCGCCACCGGTCTCACCTCCTGGAAGTACACCTGGACCCCGACCACACCGGGCCCGGCGTCCCTCAAGGTGCGCGCGGTCGACGACAGCGTCAACATCGGCGCCGTCACGACCCTCCCGATGACCGTCGGCCCGCAGACCTGCCCCTGCACCGTCTGGCCGGCCTCGGCCGTACCCGGCACCGTCAACGCGGGCGACGGCAGCTCGCTGGAGCTCGGCGTCAAGTTCCGTACCACGGTGGCCGGTTCGGTCACCGGTGTCCGCTTCTACAAGTCGCCCGCCAACACCGGCACCCACACCGGCAGCCTGTGGACCGCCTCCGGCACCCGCCTGGCCACCGGCACCTTCACGAACGAGACGGCCTCCGGCTGGCAGCAGCTGAACTTCCCGACCCCGGTGGCGGTCAAGGCGAACACCACCTATGTCGCCTCGTACTTCGCCCCCAACGGCGGCTACTCCTACGACGGCGGCTACTTCACCGACAGCGACGCCGGCCTCGCCCCGCTCACGGCACTGAAGTCCGGCACCGACGGCGGCAACGGCGTCTACCGGTACAGCTCCACCAGCGCCTTCCCGGCCTCGCAGTCCTCCGGCAGCAACTACTGGGTCGACGCGGTGCTCGACACCTCGACGGCCGGCACGGCCCCGCCCGCCGTCACCGCGACGTCCCCGACCTCGGGGGCGGTCAACACGTCGATCACGGCACCGGTGTCGGCCACCTTCAACGCGGCCGTCGACGCGGACAGCCTCACGTTCACCGTGAAGGACCCCGACGGCAGCTCCGTGCCGGGCACCGTCACGCTCCCCGCGGCGAACAAGGCGACCTTCACCCCGTCGACCGAACTGGCTCTGCACACCACCTACACGGCGTCCGTGCAGGCCACCGACGTGTGGGGCAACGCCATGGCGGCCCCGGTGACCTGGAACTTCACCACCGGTTCCACCCCGCCGGCGGTCACCTGCCCCTGCACGCTGTGGAACGCCGGCACCGTCCCGGCCACCACCGACGTGACCGGTGACGCCAACTCCGTCGAACTGGGCACCAGGTTCACCTCGTCGACCGCCGGCTGGGTCACCGGCGTCACCTTCTACAAGGGCACCGGCAACACCGGCACCCACACCGGCAGCCTGTGGAGCGACGACGGCACCCTGCTCGGCAGCGGCACGTTCACGAACGAGACGGCCTCGGGCTGGCAGACGCTGACCTTCGCCACCCCGGTGGCCATCACCGCCGGCACCGCGTACGTCGTCTCCTACCACGCCCCGCAGGGCAACTACGCCGTCGACGGCGGCTACTTCGCGGCGGCCCACCAGTCGTATCCGCTGACCGCCACCGCCGACACCACCGCGCACCACAACGGGCTCTACCGGTACGGCGCGGGCCCCGCCTTCCCGAACAGCTCCTACGGATCCGCGAACTACTGGGTGGGCCCGGTCTTCACCGCCGACAACCCGAGCGGGATGCTCGCACCGGCCACCGCCTCGGAGGCGACCACGTCCTCGGTGACGCACACCGCCGACGCGGCCACCCCCCTCGTCGCGGCCCTGCCCGCCGTCACCGCCCTGTCCTCCGTCACCGCGACCGTGACCGTCCTGCCCGGCCCCACGGCAGCCGCTGCCAGGAAGCTCCACGTCACGGCCGTCACCTCCTACGACCGGGCCACCCACAAGGTGTCCGTCCACCTGTCGGCCCCGCTGCCGGACGGCACGCGGTTCACCGTCACGGTCAGCGCCCGGGACAAGCACCGCCACCCGGTGCGGTCCCACAGCTGGACCCTGACCAGCAAGACCGTCCACAAGAAGAAGAACTGACCGACCGAGCGCACCGGTGGTGATCCGCTCCGCGCGGACCACCACCGGGGATTGGCTGCCGCACCGATGAGCACCGTCAGTGTTGTCATCCCCTGCTACAAGTACGGCCACTTCCTCGCCGACTGCGTCAGCAGCGTCCTGGACGAGCAGGACGGTGTGGACGTCCGGGTCCTCGTCATCGACGACGCCTCGCCCGACGACTCGGCCGAGGCCGCGCGGAAGCTGGCCGCCTCCGACCCGCGGATCGAGGTCCGCGTCCACGAGACCAACAAGGGCCACATCGCCACCTACAACGAGGGCCTGCTGGAGTGGGCCGACGGCGACTACGTGGCGCTGCTGTCCGCCGACGACCGGCTCGTTCCCGGCGCCCTGGTCCGCGCCGCCGCCCTCCTCGACGCCCATCCGGAGGCCGGGTTCGCCTACGGCCGCCCGCTGCGCTTCCGGCACGGAGGCCCCCTGCCGAAGGCCCGCACCCGCACTACCGGCTCCGTCGTCCACCCCGGCCAGTGGTGGCTGGAGCGCCGCTTCCGGGAGGGCACCGGCTGCATCACCTCACCCGAGGTCGTCGTCCGCACCAGCCTCCAGCGAACCGTCGGCGGCTACGACCCGGCCCTCCCGCACGCCGGTGACATCGAGATGTGGATGCGGCTCGCCGCCCACGCCGACGTCGGCTACATACGCGGCGCCGACCAGGCCTTCTACCGCGTCCACGGCGACAACATGTCCACCACCGACTTCGGCGGCCAGCTCGACGACCTGCGCCAGCGCCTCGTCGCCTTCGACTCGGTGCTCACCAAGTGCGCCGACCGGCTGCCCCAGCGCGACCGCCTCGCCGAGCAGGTCCACACCCGGCTCGCCCGCTACGCCCTGCGCCGCGCCTACCGCGCCTACGACCGGGGCCGTACCGATGTCGTCCCGGTCGACGCGTGCGTCGCGTTCGCCGAGGAGTGCCTGCCGGGCTACCGGGCCCTGCCCGAGTACCGCGCGCTACGGCTGCGGCGGCGGATCGGACCGGCGGCGATGCCGTATCTGCAGCCGCTGGTGTGGTCGGCGGTGGCCGACCGCGGCCGGGAGTGGCTGTGGTGGCAGTCCTGGAAGCGCCGCGGCATCTGATGCGACTGTTCTCAGGGGACCACGGGAAGCGGACCGCCGTGCCGTCCGGGAGTGACCTTGCGCCGGCCCATCAGATACCGGTCGAGCCACAACGCGCCCACCACGCCGCCGGCCATGCCCAGCAGGGCGGCGCCGGCCAGGCCCCGGCTCGGTGTGCCCCGGACTTCGGCGGCGCTCGGGGAGACGAGGACCGAGGCGGTGATCCGCGCCCCGTCGGGAACCGTCTGGGACGTCTGCAACGCCTCGACGTGCCGGGTGTAGACGTCGACGACCCGGCGTACGGCGGTCACGGCCGCGTCCGAGTCCGACGCCTGCGCCTGCACCTGCACGGACGGGATCAGATAGCGGGGCGTCGCGCTGGTGCCGCTGTTGCGGGGCACCAGGTGGTAGGTCCCCTCGACGCCCGCCGCACGCAGCTCCCGGTCGCCCGCGGGGGACTGGAGCTGCTGGATCACCGAGTAGGAGACCAGGGCGAGCGGCGGCTGCAGATTGGTCAGCTGGTTGGGCTGGTTCCGGGTCACCGGCGGCTTGAGCACGACCACAGCGGAGCCGACGTACTGGGGTGCCGGACGGACCACCTGCCAGGCCCCGGCGGCCGTCAGCAACAGCGCGGCCACCACGACGTACCAGCGCCGCAGCAGCGCGTCGGCGACGTTCCCGGGCGACATAGGAGATCCTTCCGTCGCCCTCGATACTGGCAGGACGCGCGGCGTGACGCCACCGATCGGGGGGACGGTTCGTGAGCCTTGGTGAGATATGGGCCATCCTGCGCAGACGCTGGTACTTCATGGTGCCCTTCACCCTGCTCAGCCTGGTCTGCGGCGGCTATCTGTACGTGACGGTGCCCGTCTCCTACCAGTCGCAGAGTTCCGTCGCCCTGCTGGACTCCTCGGCCGTCGCCCGGCTGGCCCCGACGTTCGGCAACCCCATCTCGAACGCGGGCGGTTCACTGATCGTCACGGCCGACGTGCTGATCCGCACCCTGGCATCCAGTGAGGCGGCGGAGGAACTGCGCGGCCGTGGCGTCACCGACCCGTACACCGCGGGATTCGCACCGCGGAGCGAGAGCCCGCTGCTCTCGCTCAGCGTCACCGGCACCGACCGGGCGAAGGTGCTCGAGGAGACCAACACCCTCACCGCGTTCGCCGGTGAGCAGCTCGACGCCCTGCAGGAGGCCGCCAAGGTCCCGCCCGCCTACCTGGTGCAGACGGCGCCCGTCGTCCTGCCGCAGACGCCCGTGGCGAAGTCGAAGAGCCGCTACCAGGACGTCGCGGCCGTCGTCATCGTGGGGGTGGTCAGCGCGTTCCTGCTGTCGATACTGATGGAGGGCGTCGCGGTGGTCCGCCGCCGGCGGCGCACGGAGCCCCGGCCGAAAGTGAGCCGGGCCCCGGTGGGCGTGCTCGCCCGGCGCGTCGACGCCACGGCGATCCTCACCGTCTATCTGGCGCTGGCCTTCTTCATCCCGTCGAACCTCGCCCTGCCCGCGCTCGGCGGCGTCGGCACCCCGGCCAACGTCTTCGCCCTGCTCGGCCTGTTGTGGTACCTCGCCACCTGGCTCGGCGGCCGCATCCTGCCCGCGCCGGGCACCCGGCTCGTCCGGGTCGCGGTGGGCGTGCTCGGGGTGGCCGTCCTCCTGGCGTACGTCGCGGACGCGATTCGGGAGAGCTCGCACCAGGAGGTCCTCGGCGCCGACCGGGGGCTGATCGGCTACCTGGTGTGGGTGTCGCTGGCCGTCCTGACGTCGGCGGCCGTGCAGGAGCGCGGCCGGCTCGACGTGCTGCTGCGCAGGGTGGTGGTGTTCGCGTCCGTCGTCGCCGCGATCGGCTTCTACGACTTCTTCGCCGCCACCAACATCGCCGACTCCCTGCACATCCCCGGCCTGCAGACCAGCGTGGCCCAGGTGTCCGTCATGGACCGCGGTGCCTTCACCCGGCCCCGCTCCACCACCGCCCAGCCCCTGGAGTTCGCCGGCGTGCTGGCGATCCTGCTGCCCTTCGCGATCCAGCAGGCCTTCGATCCGGTACGCCGTCAGCTGCGGCCCTGGCGCCGGTGGGCGCCGGTGGTGCTGCTGGCCGGTGCGCTGCCCCTGTCGGTGTCGCGGACCTCGATCATCGGCCTGCTGCTGGTGGCCGTGGTGATGGTGGTGCGCTGGAAGCCGGCCAGGCGCTGGGCCGCGATCGGCGTGATGACGGCGTCCGTAGCCGTCTTCAAGGTGCTCATCCCGGGCCTGATCGGCACGATCACGGGCCTGTTCGCGTCCTTCCTGTCCAACTCCGACAGCAGCACCCAGGCCCGTACGGTGAAGTACAGCGCGATCGTGCCGTATCTGAAGGAACACCCGCTGTTCGGGCGGGGCTTCGGCACCTTCACCCCCGACCTGTACTTCTTCACCGACAACCAGTACATGCTGGGCCTCGCCGAGATGGGGGTGGTCGGGCTGCTCGCCCTGCTCACCCTGTTCGTCACCGGCATCCACCAGGGCGGCGCCATCCGGCGCCTCGCCCGCACCGAGGCCGACCGCGAACTGGGGCAGGCGTTCTTCGCCTCCTCGCTGGTCGCGCTGGTCATCAGCGCCACCTTCGACTCGCTGAGCTTCCCGATGTTCGCCGGCATGTTCTTCCTGCTGCTGGGCGCCGGGGGCAGCTATCTCGGGTTCATCCGGCGCGAGGCAGCTGCCGCCGCCGTCGTGAACCGCGGCACGCCCACCGAAGCCCGGCTTCCCGATCTCGTGGAGTCCCGATGAGCCGCGTCGCCGTCATCGTCGTCACCTGGAACAGCGCCGCGGTGCTCCCCGGGTTCCTCGCCGCGCTCCCGGACGGCATGACCGGTCTGGGCTGGCGGCTGGTCGTCGCCGACAACGACTCCGCCGACGACACCGTCGACGTCCTGAAGACCCTCGCCCCCGACGCCACCGTCGTGCAGACCGGCCGCAACGCCGGGTACGCCGCCGGCGTCAACGCGGCGCTGGCCGCCGCCGACGGCTGCGACGCCGTCCTGATCTGCAACCCGGACGTCCGTATGCGGCGGGGCTGCGCCAGGCGCCTCGTCGACAGCCTCGGCGACGGCGTCGGCATCGCCGTACCCCTGCTGTACGAGGAGGGCCGGGACACTCCGCACCACTCGCTGCGCCGGGAGTCGAGCGTGCTGCGGGCCCTCGGCGAGGCCGTCATCGGCAACCGCCGGGCCGGACGCTTCCCGGCGCTGAGCGAACTCGTCACCGACCCGGACGCCTACCGGCGGCCCACCCGCGCGGACTGGGCGACGGGCGCGCTCATGGCGATCTCGGCCGGCTGCCTGGCCGCGTGCGGACCGTGGGACGAGTCCTTCTTCCTCTACTCGGAGGAGACCGAGTACTGCCTGCGGGCACGCGACCTCGGACACGCCACCCGGCTGGAACCGGCCGCCGAGGCCGTCCACCTGGGCGGGGACTCGCAGGTGTCGCCCCGGTTGTGGACGCTGCTGACCCTCAACCGGGTGCGGCTGTACCGGCGACGCCACGGACCGCTCGCGACGGCGTGTTTCCGTGCGACCGTCCTGCTGCGGGAGACCTCACGCGCACTCCTCGGCCGCGCCGCCAGCCGCGCCGCGGCCCGCGCGCTGCTCACCCCGGGCGCGCTGCGGGCGGCCCCCGGTCCTCAGGCGGACCACGTCGTGTAGAAACTCCCCGGATTCACCAGGTACCGTACGGTGGCGTGCGGGACGTGGCGCACGCGGTGGCCGCGGCTGTAGCGGTGGATGAGCTCCCAGTCCTCGCGCGGCATCACCTCGGGCGTTCGCCGCAACCGGCTGAAGTGCAGGGCTTTCGTACGTCGCGCGACGAACGCGTTGGTGTCCAGGAACGACTCCCGGGCGGCCCGCCGCCGGTCGAACGGCACCGAGAGCACGTCCCGTTCGGTGCCGTCCGGCAGGACGCGGCGCAGCGCCGTGTACACGCCATCGGGCCCACCGGGGGACTCCAGCACCGCCAGCGCCCGCTCCAGATGGTCCGGTTCCCACAGGTTGTCGTCGTCCAGGAACGCCACGTACCGCGAGCGGGTGAGGCGGATGCCCACATTGCGCACGACGCCGGCCACACCCGTGTTACGGGCCAGCGACACGGCGAACAGCCTTGGGTCTGAAGTGAGTTCCGGCAGCCCGGCGCCGTCGTCGACCACGATCACGACCTGGTCGCGCACGCTCTGGGCGAGAGCGGAACGGACGGCCGAGCGCAGCGCGTCGGGGCGGCGGTGGGTGGCGATGACCGTGGCGACGAGCGCGGCCGGCGGGGGAGCTGCGGCGGCCACGAGCCGGCGGACCTCCGCGGTCTCGAAGCGGCGCAGTCGCAGCGCCGAGGGGGCGAGCAAGACCTTGTTGCGCAGCTCGAAGAGGACGAGCCAGCCGAACGCGCGCTTGAGCAGCTCCCAGGGGGCGCGGACGATACGTCGCATGATCCTCTTCCTCAGCCGGCCGGCTCGGGGACGATCAGGGTGCCGTCGGAGAACCGGTTGCCGCGCCAGACGTTCCCGCTGCCGCCCTCGTTCCAGGCGGTGACGGCGCCGTAGACGCCGGAGTTGCGGTGGTAGCGACGGGAGAACACGTTGTCCGTCACCCTGACCCTCGTGGCGCCGGGCCCGCCCCCGTACAGCGCGTACGCGCCGCCGGCCAGCAGGTTGCGCTCGACGGTGACCCGGGAGACATGACCGGCGTCGGCGAACAGGCCGATGGCGGCGGACGCTCCGCGGTCGACGGGGACCGGGTTGAGCAGCGTGTTGTGCCGTACGACCAGCTCGCCGGTGTTGCCGCCGCCGCTGATCACCGCGTCGGTGTGCTGCCATTCGCCACCGGTGTTGCGGAACGGCACCAGGTCGTGGACGTAGTTGTCGTGCAGGTATCCCTGGCCCATGGACAGGGCGTTGCCGAACACGGAGATGTCGCACCAGCCGACCTCGGTCGAAGCGGTCCCCATGGTGGAGACGGCGTAGTCCACCCCGCCGTTGTCCGGGCCCTTGCCGGGGACGGCGGTGATCGTGCTGTGCAGGACCTTCAGACCGCTGTGGCCGGGGCGCAGATTGATCCCCCACCAGTTGGCGGAGGTGATCCTGGAGTCGACGACGGTCACGTCGTCGGCGTAGATGTCGAGGGAGCCGGTGAGGTCCCAGCCGTTGATGACCGTGCCGTCGGTCCTGATGCTGACGTTCCCCGCGTCGTGCGGGGTGAGGCCGACGCGCGGGCCGGTGCTGCGGGCGTCCGGGAAGCCGGCCTCACCGGGCAGCGGCGGCTTGGCGTCCTCCGTCCTCTCCCGGGAAGGGGCCGGAGCGGGGTCGCCGCCCGGCGAACAGGCGGCGCACAGCACGAGGGCCAGGCCGGCGAGCAGGAGGCGCGGCCTCGTCATACGGTCTCCGGGGTACGCGAGCCGAGCAGGAAGCGGCGGCTCGGCAGAACGCACACTACATAGCAGGCCAGGGCGGCCGTTGCGGTGACACACAGGGCGAGGAGGCCGTCTCCGAGGAATCGTTCGGCGGCGAGCACCACCACGGTCATCACCGCGCCCCCCAGGAACGGCCAGGCGCAGGCCCGGGCGACGGGGGCGAGGCCTATTCCGGCCCGGCCGAGCGCGTGCAGGAAGGCGGGCACGACGAGACCGGCGGCGACCAGTACGTGGCCCTGGGAGACGCCGACGATGCCGTTCAGCCGGGCGCCGCCGATCAGGACGGGGACCAGTGCGACGACCCACAGGCCCTGGGTGAGGATCAGCGAGCGGCGCCGGCCGGCGGCGATGAGGCAGTCGTAGGCGAGTTCGCAGCCGATGCGGACCAGGCCCAGGGCCATCAGCCAGGGCAGCGCGGCCGCGGCGGGCACCCAGGTGCTGCCGTACACGAGGTGGACGACCGGGGCGGCGAGCCCGCCGAGCAGCACACACAGCGGCACCGTCCCGGTGACCAGGACACCGAGGGCGCGGCTGAAACCGTCCGCGAGGGCCCGCGGGGAGTCGGCGAGACGGGAGAAGCCCGCGAAGGAGACCCGCCGGGCCGCCTCGGAGATGATGCGGACCGGCCAGCCGGACATGTTGAACGCCAGCACGTAGAAGCCGAGCGAGACACCGCCGAGGGCGGAGCCGACGACCAGGGTGTCCACGTTCACGACGGCGAGCGCGAGCAGACTCGCACCGGCCAGCGGCAGCCCGAACCTCAGCAGCGCGCGGGCCTGCACGGGGTCCCAGCCGAAGCGCAGAGTGCCGGGGGCGGCCAGCGCGCAGCCGGCGAGGGCGGCGACGTTGCCGGCGACCGCGCCCCAGGCGAAGCTCATCGCGCCCTCACCGGTGAACGCCAGCGCCAGGGTCACGGAGGTGCTGACGACGAAGTTGAGCGCGTCGATGACCATCCGCCGGCCCTGGGCGAACTCACGGGTGAGGATGGCGGCGGGCACCTGCGCCACGCCGTCGATCACCAGGCACAGGCACATCACACGCAGCACGCCGGTGGCGTCGGGCGAGTCCAGCAGCACGGCGACCGTCGGCGCCGCGACGAACAGGGCCGCGTACAGCAGGGCGCTGGAGGCGGTGGCCAGGGTCAGCACGGTCGGCGCGAAGCGGCGGGGGTCGCCTTCCCAGCGCACCAGGGCGAGGCTGACGCCGAGTTCGTTCGCCGACAGCAGGACCAGCAGCACGGTCTGGGCGATGCCGTAGACGCCCCACTCGGCCGGGCCCAGCGCGAAGCGCGCCAGCAGGATGCCGGTGGCGAAGTTGCCCAGCCGCATGACGACGGTGTTGACCAGGCTCCAGCGGGCCGCGGAACGGACCTGGTGGCCGAGGGAGGCGGGAGCGGGAGTGCCGCTCGGCTCAGCGGTGTCGCTGTCCGGTGTGCGGACGCTGTCGATGCTGTCCATGCGCAGACTCCTCGTCGAGCGGCTCGGCGGCGGACTCCACGGTCATGACGGACCGCCCGGCCCTCGACTCCCTGACGGACCCGGCGTCGGGGGACCCGGTCTCGGCCGGCCTGCCGTCGGCCGACCGGCTGTCGGGGGACCGGGACCAGCTGGGTGCGGTCCGCAGCGCCATCGTCCGCTCCACGGCCGGTTCCCCCGGCGACGCGGGCAGCGCGGGCTCCGCACCCCGCGGCCGCCGGCGCGCCTCGACGAAGAACACGGCCACCAGGCTCAGCACCAGGCCCAGGCCTCCGGCCATGACCATGTACTCGAGCCGGGTCTTGGTCTGCGCCACCGGGTTCTGCGGCGGCACGACGGTCGTCATGCGGATCATGGCCTTCGGGTCGACCCGCTGCTGCCGCTGGAACTGCTCCAGCCGTTCCTGGGCGTACGCGGTCAGGATGCGGTCCGCGGCCAGGACACCGGCCTTGTCGTCGCCGGTGACGGTGAGCCACATCAGCGGCCCCTGCGCGTTGTCGGCGAGCTTCGCCTCGAACGTGCCCGTCGCCCCCCGGGACTTCAGTTCCCGGAGCGAGCCGTCGGAGTTGAGATTGCGGGCCAGGCTGTCGGCCATCCCGGTGAGCGAGGTCTGCGTGCTCAGGAACGGGTTGCCGTCGTAGGCGACGGTGGCCTTCTGCGAGTTCAGCAGCACCACCGTGCTCTGCGACTGGTAGGTGACCGGCACCGTCAGCGCCACGGCCGCGGTCAGCGCCGCGGTCAGCAGCAGCCCGGGCAACAGCACCTTCCAGCGCCTGCGCATGACACGGAAGATCTCAGCGAGATCCATGGCGGTCCCCCCTCGCGGCCCGACGTGGCCCGAGCATATGTGGCAAGCGGATCACAGGGGGAGCGTTCGGTCGGTGGGCCTCGGCCGGGTACGCGCGGTGCCTCCCTCCAGCAGCACCTCTGCGATACGGTCGCTCGCCCGGCCGTCCCACAACTCGGGCCGGCGTGGGGCGGGCGGGGCGTCGAGCACCCGGCGCACGGTCGACACGATCCGCTCCGGATCCCGGCCGGCCAGCACGTTGGTGCCCTGCTCCACGGTGATGGGCCGCTCGGTGTTGTCCCGCAGGGTCACGCACGGCACACCGAGCGCGGTGGTCTCCTCCTGCACCCCGCCGGAGTCGGTCAGCACGAGCCGGGCGGCCTCCTGCAGGGCGATGAAGTCCAGGTACCCGGCGGCCGGCACCAGCCGGACACCCCCGGGGACGCCGATCTCCGCCAGCCGCCCGGCCGCGCGCGGATGCACGGGCAGTACGAGCGGGCAGCGGGCGGCGACTTCTCCCAGGGCCTTCAGCAACCCGGCGAGCACCTCGGGGTCGTCCACGTTGGCCGGGCGGTGCAGCGTGACCAGGCCGTACTCGCCCCGGGTCAGGCCGTACCGGTCGAGGGCGCCCACGTTCCGGGCCCGGTCCAGGTTGGCCAGCAGTGTGTCGATCATGACGTTGCCGACGAGGTGGATCTGGTCGTCCCGGTAGCCCTCCGCGCGCAGATTCTCGACCGCGTCCGGCGAGGGGGCCAGCAGATAGTCGCTGACCCGGTCGGCGGCGACCCGGTTGACCTCCTCCGGCATGCTCCAGTCACGGCTGCGCAGACCGGCCTCGACGTGTGCGAGCAGCGGCCCCGCCTTGGCCGTCACCAGGGCGCAGGCCAGGGTGGAGTTGATGTCGCCGACCACGACGACGACGTCCGGGGACACCTCGTCCAGGAGCGGCTCGAACGCGGTCATCACGCGTCCGGTCTGCTCGGCGTGGGTGCCGGAGCCGACCCCGAGGAAGCGGTCGGGCGCACGGATGCCGAGGTCGGCGAAGAACACGTCGTTCATCGCCGGGTCGTAGTGCTGACCGGTATGGACGAGCACGACCTCGGCGCCCCGGCGCTCCAGGGCGTCCATCACCGGCTTGATCTTCATGTAGTTGGGTCGCGCCCCGGCGACGCAGACGACTCGCATGGCTCAGAGCACCTCGATCGTGGGGCCGGCCGTCAGCCGCCGACGGCAGTCGAGGACGAACGGGGCGTATTCGGCGATCCGTTCGTAGTCGAAGCCGTCGTGGTCGGTGAGCAGGACCACCAGGTCGGCGGCCGCCAGCTCCTCGGGCACCGGCTCGACCCGCACCAGCCGGGCATCCACCGGCAGGTCCTCCACGACGTGCGGGTCCGCCGCCCTGACCTGGGCGCCCATGTCGAGCAGCAGCTGGGAGATGCGCAGCACGGGCGACTCCCGGGCGTCGCCGGTGTTCTTCTTGTACGCCAGGCCCAGCAGCAGGATGCGCGAGCCGTTCACGGACCGGCGTCTTTGGTTGAACAGGTCGCTGATCCGGCGCGCCACGTACTCGGGCATATGGCTGTTGATGTCGTTGGCCAGCTCCACGAATCGGAAGCTCTGGCCGAGTTCACGCTGCACCCGCCAGGACAGGTAGGAGGGGTCGATCGGCAGGCAGTGACCGCCGACGCCCGGCCCGGGCGTGAACTTCATGAAGCCGAACGGCTTGGTGGAGGCCGCGTCGATGGCCTGCCAGACGTCGATGTCCAGGTGGTGGGCGAACATCGCGATCTCGTTGACCAGCGCGATGTTCACGTGCCGGAAGGTGTTCTCCAGCAGCTTGGCGAGTTCGGCCTCCCTGGGCGAACGCACCGGCACGGTGGTGTCGACGAGCTGCCCGTAGAAGTCCCGCACGGACGCCAGGGACGCCGCGTCGACGCCGGAGACCACCTTCGGTGTCTGCTGGAAGCCCCAGACGGCGTTGCCCGGGTCGATCCGCTCGGGGCTGTAGCCGAGGTGGAAGTCGGCGCCCGCCTTCAGGCCCGAGCCGTCCTCCAGGATCGGCGCGAACAGCTCCTCGGTGGTGCCGGGATACGTCGTCGACTCCAGGACGACGGTGGCGCCGGGGCGCAGATAGCGGGCGAGGGTGGCCGCCGACTCCTTGATGTAGCGCAGGTCGGGGGTGCCCTCGTGCAGCGGGGTCGGCACGGTGACCACGGCGACGTCGAAACCGCCGCAGTCGCGCGCCAGATCGCTCGGTCTGTAGCTGCCGTCGTCCAGCGCGGCGCGGATCCGCTCCGAGGAGACGTCCTCGACGAACGACGCACCGGCGGCGAGGCTCTTGATCCGGCGGGCGTCGACGTCGTAGCCGACCACCTCGTGCCCGACCTCCGCGGCCCGCACGGCCAGCGGCAGTCCGACGTAACCCTGTCCAACCACGACGACGCGCATCAGTGACTCCTGTTCGCGGAAGCGGGCGACGGGGTGAGCCGGACGAACTCGCGCGCCGTCATGAGAAGGAAGGAGACGTTGGTGGTGACGTAACGCCGGCCGAGGCGGCGCGGCTCCTGCAGCGCGCGGTAGAGCCACTCGAGCCCCCAGCGCTGCCAGGACTTCGGGGCCCGCTTGGTGACCCCGGCCAGGATGTCGAAGGAGCCGCCGACGCCGTGCACGACGCGGGCGCCGGTGCGGGTGCCGTGCGCGGCGGTGAAGATCTCCTTCTTCGGCGAGGTCATCCCGAGGAAGAGCATCTGGGCGCCACTGCGGGCGATGCCGCCCGCGATCGCCTCCTGCTCGTCGTCGTGGAAGTAGCCGTTGCGGCTGCCGGCCACCTTCAGACGGGGGAAGCGGCTCGCCACCCGGCGCAGCATCTCCTCGAGGACCTCCTCCTTCGCACCGAGGAAGTACACGGAGACGCCGGCCGTTTCCGCCTCGGCGAGCAGCCGCAGGAACAGGTCGATGCCGGCCACCCGTTCCGGCAGCGGGGCGCGCAGGACCCGGCCGGCCCACACCACGGCCTGCCCGTCGGCGAGGACGAGATCGCAGCCGGTCACGGCGTCGGCGAGCTGGGCATCGCGCCGCATGTTCACCAGCTTCGCGGCGTTGACCACCCCGATCTCCAGCCGGCGGCCGTCGCGCACCGCTTCCAGGCAGCGCCGCACGGTCTCGTCCATGGTCAGCGCGTCCACCTCGATCCCGAACAAGGTCCGACGCGCACTCATATACGGCCCCCCAGCCAGGCGTGCAGCATCCAGCCGAACTCGTACGGCCGGCACTCGCGGTCCACGGACAGGGGGCGGTACACCCGGTCCAGGGCCGTCAGCCGCAGATTCGAGGCCACGCGGGTGGCGAGCCCCCGGGCGGCGCGTACGGCCTTCCTCGGATCGCCCCGGAAGACCTTGCGCCAGGTGACGCGGAGGTCGTCGAGGATCATCGGCTCCCGGTGCGCGGCCCCGGCCAGTTCGGGCACGTCCGTCATCCAGCGCAGGCCCCTACGGATCGCCGCGCCGAAGTCGGTGCCGCCGGCGTCGGCGAGGTCGAACAGGGCGGTGGGGGCCATCGCGTGCTGGTGGACGCTGTAGACCGGGTAGCCCTCCACTACGCCGCCGGTGCGCGTGTCGTAGTGCCACCACCACTGCCCGCCCTCGCCCTGCAGCGCGCAGATGCGCGCGGCACACGCCTCGGACGCGGCCAGCGCCTCCGGGTCGCCGCCGTCGCTGCTCGCGTGCGCCCGGGCCAGGGCCTGCAGCGGGTAGGTCTGGTCGGCGAAGCAGCTCACGTGCTCCCGGTACCAGGGCACCAGGCCGGGTCCGGTGGCGTGCGGGAACAGCGGGCTGTCGGCGAGGCGGGCGCGCAGCAGACGGTCGCGGGCGGCCGCGAAGTGCGCCTCCACGTCGACGACGTCCCGGGCCGCGGCGAGTGCGGACAGCACCCACGCCGCCTCGACCGTGTACTGCGGCCGGCCCGCCGCGTCCAGGGCCTCGACCCGGGCGAGGGCGTCGGAGAGCTTGGGGTGCCCGGTGTCGGCGGCGGCCCACGCGATGAGCGCCGCGTCGCCGAGGTTGGTCACCGCGGGCAGCGACTCCACCAGCAGACCGACGAACTCCTCGGCGGTACGCCCGCCGAGCACGGCACGCTGGCGGTCCTCGGGCAGGAACCGGGCGCCGAGCGCGGTGATGGCCGCGTACCGGGTGCTGATCCCGCGCCGCTCGAGGGACCAGGAACCGTCGGGGCGCTGCTGCCCCGCCATGGTGAAGGCGAAGGCCTCACCGCCGGGCAGCAGCATCTTCGGCAGCCCCGATTCGGCGAGCGCGAGGAGCCGCCCGGCGAGCGTGAGCAGCGGCGGCTCCTCATGACCGAGCGCCGCGAGACGTGTCGTGATCATCGTGTGGACACACCAACCCCCCTGTTGTGCACAGACTTGTCATCGCCGGGACGGAAGGCCGCACGGCGGACGGCGGACGGCAGACGTCGGACACCGGTCGTCGGACGTCGATCTTCGGAGTCGATCGTCGGAAGTCGATCGTCGGACGTCAGGCGTAGGAGCGGCGCTCGCTCCTCGCGGCAGACACAGATGTCCCCACCCGGTACCCCCCCTGGGCGCTGGTTTGTGTGCTCACTGTGCCCTGCCTTCACGGTTCGCACACATGTTATGCCTGCGGATGTTCGAAGATTGGTGTTTTGCGAAAATCAGGAAGTCATACTCGCTCGAAGAGTTCGCCGTCCTTCTCGTCGTACAGCGCGCCCGTGTCCGGGCACTCCCACGCGCCCGGTTCACCGTCTAGCTCCACCAGCCGTACGCCGGCCCGGCCCACCCAGCCGATCCGGCGCGCCGGAACACCCGCCACGAGCGCGAAGTCCGGTACGTCACGGGTGACCACCGCCCCCGCCGCGACCAGCGCCCAGCGCCCGACACGCACGGGAGCCACACACACCGACCGCGCGCCGAGCGACGCCCCCTCGCCCACGGTCACAGCCACGGCCTCCCAGTCGTCTCCGCGCTTGAGCCGGCCCCGCGGGTCCACGGACCGCGGGAAGTGGTCGTTGGTGAGCACGGCCGCCGGACCGACGAACACCCCGTCGCCGAGCACGGCGGGCTCGTACACCAGGGCGTAGTTCTGCAGCTTGACGTGGTCGCCGATCCGTACACCCGGCCCGACGTAGGCCCCCCGCCCCACGATGCACCCGCTGCCCAGGATCGCGTCCTCGCGTATCTGGGCGAGATCCCAGACGGTCGTCCCGTCACCTATCGTCGCGGCCTCGTCCACCTGGGCGGTCGGCTGAATCCGTGAACTCATGGCGCTGAACCTTTCTCTCATGGGGCGTGGCCGAAACGCCGTGGCCGTGCGCGTGCGGTGGCGGTGGTCGGCCGGACGCGTGCGGGGTTCGCGCCGGAAAGCCGGAAAGTCGTGCCGGGCGGGTCGAACGGTCCGTTCGACCGTTGCGCCGCCGAAAGTACCGCCCCCGGAGCCGCCGAACCAGACCGTACTCAGTCAGACAGGGGTTCGTTTCCCGGCCTGCTCTCGAGCCGGGCGATCAGTGGGTCCGGGCCGGCTTCCTCGAGGCGTGCAGGAGCAGGTCGCGCAGGGCCGTGGCCGCGTCCGACGGGTCGGTGGGGGTGAGGACGACCTGGTCGGCGGTGGTCGACGGGCCGGTGAGGGGGATGACGCGCAAGCCCGGCGGCTGATGGTCCAGCGCGGATTCGACCGTGATGCCGATACCCGTTCCCGCGGCGACATGAGCGGCGATGGCGTGCACACTGTCCGCCGTTCTGATGATGCGCAGGTCGGCCCCGCCGATGTGGAAGGCGGACAGGAGCCGGTCGCAGAGACCGCTGTTGATCTGGTGGGGCCACGTGAGCAGGCCGGTGGTGGACAGCTCGGCCGCGCTCAGCTCGGCGTGCCCGGCGAGAGGGTGGGTGGCGGGCACGAGCGCCATGAACCGCTCGGTGGACAGCACCCTCGCCCGTACGCCGGTGACGTCGCCGGTCGCCCAGCCGATGCCCAGCCCGATCGTCTCCGCCCGCAGGGCCGTGACCTGGGCCGTGGTCGGCATGGGCTCCGGCACGATCGTCACGTCGGGGAAGCGGTCGCGCAGTTGCGGCAAGCAGCGCAAAAGCAGCTGGTGGTCGGTGTACTCGGCGTGGGCGACGACCAGGGTGGTCCTGGCCCGGTCACCGGCGGCCAGGGAGCGTCCGCGCTGCTGGAAACGGCGCAACTGGGCCAATGCGGCGCGGGCGTCGGGCAGCAGCGCTTCGCCGAGATCCGTCAGGGACACCCGGCGGCTGGTGCGGTGGAACAACCGGCCACCCAGGGCGCTCTCCAGCCGCCGGACGGCGTCGCTGACAGTGGGCTGCCCCCGGTGCAGACGGACGGCGGCGCGGCCGAAGTGGAGTTCTTCCGCCACCGCGACGAATGCTTCCAGTTCGATCCTGTCCACGGGAACAGGCTAACGCGATCGATCGCTGCCACCGATCGCTGCGCGGCGAAGTTCGGCGTTGATGCCGTCCCGTGCCCGAGCTGAAATGGCTGGGCAGGCAAGGATTTCCCCATGACAGGAAGCAGTGAGAAGACATGACAGTCAAGGACGTTGAGCGTGAGCCCGAGGCACCTGTGGTCACCGTGGCAGTGGTCTATCACTCGGTGCACGGACACACCCGGGTCCTGGCCGAGCACCTCGCCGACGGGGCCCGGCTGGTACCGGGCGCCCAGGTGCACCTCGTCGAGATCCGGCCCGAGGACGTCACCGCGGGCCGCTGGCACGATGCGGAAGTGCTGGCGCTGCTCGACCGCTCCGATGCGATCGTCCTCGGCTGCCCCACGCTGATGGGCAGTGTGTCGGCGGTGTTCAAGGCGTTCATGGAGGCGGCGTTCACGCCGTTCACCACGCAGGCGTGGAAGGACAAGCTGGCCGGAGGGTTCACCATGTCCGCCTCGCAGAGCGGCGACAAACTGGCAGTTCTGGAGCAACTGGCGGTCTTCGCCGCACAGTTGGGCATGCAGTGGATCGGCGTGGCCGACATGCCGGGCAACAACTGGAGCGGCGGCTCCCGCGACGACGTGAACCGGCTGGGCTCGTGGCTCGGGCTGATGAGCCAGAGCCACGCCGACCAGGGACCGGAGCAGGCCGGATCCCGCGGGGACCTGATCACCGCTCAGCGGTACGGCGAGCGGATCGCCCGGCTCACTCAGCGCTGGGTCAACGCCGTGCCGTACGAAACGACCCGCATGACCGAACACGAGGCCCGCGCCCTGTCCGCCTCCCTCAGGGAGACGGACGGCGCAGCCGCAGCGCTGACGGGAGCCTGACCTCTCCGCAGACGCACGTCGACGTGTTACTCCTTCGCACCGGTGCGAGGACCGGGGGCGCCCCCGGATGCGGAGCCGGGCCAGGGCGCGGTGCCGACCAGGACCAGCCGGTCGACGCCCGGGGCGTAGGTGATCGGGTCACCGGGGTGCTGGAAGTGCACGGCCATCCGCGCTCCGGCCCGGTAGGCGTCCAGTCCGGCCCGGCAATAGGCGACCATCGGCTCCGGCAGGGCGTCGAGCGGGAACCAGTCCATGGCGTCGCACACCTGCGGCTCGCACACGCGTGGCGTGCCCTGCCAGCGCCGTACCTCGAAGAAGAACCCGACGCGCGCACCCCCGCCGGGGGAGCGGTGGTGCACGGTGACGGCCGCGCGGACATCACGGGCGTCGACGCCGACACCGGTCTCCTCCCGGGTCTCGCGGACGAGAGCGGCGACCACGTCCTCGTGCGGCCCGTCCAGGTGTCCGGACGGAAGATGCCAGCAGCCGGCCGCGTACACCGGGCCGGCCCGCCGCGACAGCAGCACTTCCGGGCGCCCCTCCCGCTCGCGGACCGCGATGAGGTGAACGTCCAGCGGCTCGGTGTGCCGCCGCGCGGAGGGGACGTGGGGGACGTCGTGTCCGTTCACCACCCCAGCTCCGTGTAGACACGCCCGCCGGCGATACCGGTGATGGCTGCTCGGGTGTACGGCACGATCGGTTCCGGCAGGTCTTCCTTCGGCCACCAGTGCCAGGCGAGGCATCTGTCGGGCTCGCGTAGTTCCGGGGCGCCCTTCCAGCGGTGGGCCCGGAAAACCATCTGCAGGCGCGGCTGCCCGCCAGGGGCGTCCACGATGTGCACGACGTGGACCAGTTCCACGTCCGTGGGATCGATGACCAGGCCGGCCTCTTCGAGCGCTTCCCTCACCAGGCAGCTGATCGCGGACTCCTGCTCGCAGTGCCCTGCCAGGAAATGCCATGTCTTCCCCGCGTACTTGGCGTCGGGGTGGCGCAGCCCGAGCAGCACGCGTTCTTCGTCGTCCTCCAGGTAGAGGTGGACCCCGACGACATGCAGCACGGTCCGGTTCCGGTTCTCCCCCGGCACGGGCGGCAACGCGCCGACCAGCCGACCGAGCGGGTGCGTGTGACGGAGGATCAGGTCTCCGATCCTCGGTCTCAGGCGCAGCGGATTCTTCACAGTTCCGGCTTCCCCTAGAGCCGCCCGTGAAGAAACGTGTCGCGCAGGGTCGCCGAGGTGACGTGGGTGTCGTATCGGCGCGTTGCTCCGGAGCGGCAGCAGGTCGGCCGGCGCGTCGCGTTCGCCGGGGACGTGCAGGGGGTCGGAGAAAGTGGCGGGACACCGAGGTGGGCGATGCACCGGCCCGTGCCCCGCGGGAGGCCGTGCCGGGAGGCGGTTGGCCGAAACGCCGATGCCCTGTGGGGCGGGGGCTGACTCACCTCGTCGTCATGCGTCTCGCCTGAGCATCCCGCAGGCAAGCAGCAGGGCGGCCCCCGGAATGACGGTGGCCGGCGCCTTCCAGGGGAGTCTCTACGCGATCCGGAGTCAGACCTTTCGGAAGGAGGGCGACCTGGAGATCATCTCGGCGCCCATGGACTTCCTGGGCATCAACTACTACGCCCCCTCCGTGGTGCGCGCCGCCCCGTACCGCGAGCCGGACTTGGCCCTGCGGTCCGCCACGGACCGCCTTCGCCGGGGAGACGCTGCCCGGCGCCCGCCTCACCGAGATGGGATGGTCCGTGGCGCCGGAGACGCTGGAGGAACTCCTGCTCTCGCTCCACCGCCGGTACGGGCCGCGGCTGCCGCCCGTGTTCATCACGGAGAACGGCTCGGCCGAGGCGGACACCCCGTCCGCCGACGGCCGAATCCACGACGCCGACCGGGTCGCCTGTCTGGCGGCTCACACGGAAGCCGTCGCACGGGCCATCAGGACGGGCGTGGGAGTGCGCGGCTACTACGTGTGGTCGCTGCTCGACAACTTCGAGTGGGCCCACGGATACAGCGAGCGCTTCGGCCTCGTCCACGTCGACTACGCGACCCAGCGCCGCATGCCGAAGGCCCGCTTCCACTGATACAAGGACCTCATCGCGGCCCAGGATGCCGCCGCCCGGCCGGGACACCGCACCGACGGCTGACCCTCGGCCTCCGACATGGGCGAGTCAGACGGGAGTCCGGCAGACCGCGCCGTAGGGACGTCGGGCCGCGGCGGGTCATCGAGGAGGGAGGGGTGATCCGCGTCACGGCGCGATGCTGTGCCGTGTGTTAGTGTCATGCGTTTGCGTGGTCGTCGCGGTGGGCGATTCTGCCTGTTCGGTTCAGCTTGTGTGTGGGCTGTTCAAGCCTGCCGGGCCTTCCTCGGTACGTTCCCCTGCGGAAGGCTGTTCATGAAGCACCCTGATGGCTCCGGCATCGCTCACGGCGGTCCCGCCCAGTCCGAGGCCACGACCCCGGCGCCGCCCCCGGCCGTCTCCTTCGCCGACGTGGAACTTCCGGCGCAGGTGCTGCGGACACTGAGCGAACTCGGGGTGCGCGAACCCTTCCCCATCCAGGCCGCCACACTGCCCGATGCCCTGAAGGGACGCGACGTCCTGGGGCGCGGGCGCACCGGATCGGGCAAGACGCTCGCCTTCGGCCTGCCGCTGCTGACACGTACGGCAGGGCGGCGCGCCGAACCGAAGCAACCCCTCGCGCTGATCCTCGTGCCCACCCGGGAGCTGGCCCAACAGGTCACCCAGGCGCTGGCACCGTACGCCGAGGCACTACGGCTGCGGATGGCCGCCGTCGTCGGCGGCATGTCGATCGGCCGGCAGGTCGCCGCGCTGCGCGAGGGAGCCGAGGTGGTCGTCGCCACTCCTGGACGCCTGCACGACCTGATCGAGCGCAAGGCCTGCCGCCTGGGACGGGTGAGGATCACCGTGCTGGACGAGGCCGACCAGATGTGCGACCTGGGATTCCTGCCGCAGGTTGTCGACGTGCTCGACCAGGTACATCCCGACGGTCAGCGGATGCTGTTCTCGGCCACTCTGGATCGTGACGTCGATCAGCTGGTCCACCGCTACCTGCACGACCCCGTCGTCCACTCGGTCGACCCGTCCGCGGGCACGGCCACGACGATGGAGCACCACGTTCTGGTCGTCCACGGCCCTGACCGCTACGCCGTCACCACGGAGATCGCCGCCCGCGACGGCCGCGTACTGCTGTTCCTGGACACGAAACACGCCGTCGACCAGCTCACCCGGCATCTGCGGGCCAGCGGGGTGCACGCCGGGGCCCTGCACAGCGGCAAGTCACAGCCGCAGCGCACACGGACCCTGGCGCAGTTCAAGAACGGCCGGATCAGCGTTCTGGTGGCGACCAATGTCGCGGCCCGTGGCCTGCACGTCGACGACCTCGATCTCGTGGTCAACGTCGACCCGCCCACCGACCCCAAGGACTATGTGCACCGGGCGGGCCGCACCGCCCGCGCCGGTGAGTCCGGCAGCGTGGTCACGCTCGTGCTGTCGGGCCAGCGCCGCGAGACGAGCCGCATCATGGCCGAGGCCGGCATCGAGCCGACCGTCACCAAGGTGCGCTCGGGCGAGGCGGAACTGAGCCGGATCACCGGAGCCAAGGCTCCCTCCGGCGTCCCGCTCGACGGCGGGCCCGCCGTCGAGCGGCCCAAGAACACCAACGCCCCCTTCCGCGGCCTCGGCACCAGCAAGGACCCCTCCCGCGGAGCCGGCGGCAAGTCCCGGAAGGCCGGCGAGGCCCGCAAGCTCGCCGAGGCCCGCAAGGCCGCCCTCGTGCGTCGCAACGGCTGAGAACCACTGCCCCGGCACCCGCCGAAACGCAGCAGGATGATGTTGCCGGCGCCCCGCACCGCGCCCGGCATGACAAGCTGTGCTTGCTCACCCCCCGAACCCAGGAGGTCACCATGACCGCAGAACCCGCATCCCCGGAAGGTTCGGAGCCGGCCGCCCCCGAGACGTCCCCTCTGGCGCCGGACAGCGACGGTACCTACGACCTCAAGCGCAAGTTCCGCGAAGCCCTGGCCCGCAAGCGCGGTGCGCAGGCGGACGCGGCCGATGTCGCCGCCAACTCCGATGCGTCGAAGGTGCGCGCGGCGCACGGCCCGGCTGCGAGCCAGCGCTCGTTCAGGCGCAAGAGCGGCGGCTGAGCCGATCAGTCCGGCGGTCCGCCGCCTGACCGGCACCCTGCGCGCTGCCCACGCGAGCGCCCGGTGCCGTGGCCCGCAATGCACGCATGCTCATGTGCGCGTTGCGGGCGCGGCGTAGCCGGGCTCGGTGCCCGGATCAGTGGTTGAACCTCAGACGCGGGGCCGCATTGTGCGCCAGCGTGTGGGCCTGTTCGGGCCACCAGGTACCCGCGGGCGGGTCGACGACGCCGTACTCGGGGTCGATCGTCCCGCCGGTGTTGCGCGTGCAACTGCCGTCGGACTCACCGGGGATCTTAATCCACAGGTACGCGTCGACGAGGGGGACGCCGGTGTCGGCGGTGGGGCGCGGGCCGAGACCACGGCCGGGCGCGTTGCACCAGATCTCCGGATCCCCGCTGTACTTGCCCGGTTCCGGGGTCCAGGCGCCCAGCCCGTTACGGCTGGTGTCGATCACGAAGTGCCGCAGATCGCCGGCCGGCGGGGTCCCCACGTTCCGGTCGTACCAGGCGTCGGTCCACCGCCAGGTGGTGGGGTCGGTGGAGGAGACCGCGTTGCCGGGGGCGCCGTCGTTGGGCGCGGCGGACGAGTAGTACTGGTCGGCGCACCGCTCGGCGTGGCCGCGCGCCTCCGCGGGTCCCGAGGTGGCGAACCACATGCACTTGGCGATCCAGGTGCCGTACCTCGCGTTGTGGTCGGTGGGATGGGTGTTGGACACGTTCAGCGCGAAACCGTCGCTGTACCCGACCCCGGCGTCCAGCAGCCGCTGCGCGATGTCGCCGACGGGGCGCCACTGGACGTTGCCCGCGTCGAGATAGACCGCGGTGCGCGGCCGGGCCTTCAGGGTTCTGACGGCGTATGTCAGGTCGGCGATCCGGGCGGCTGTGAGTTCGCCGGTCGGATCCGCGGTGGGCCCGCAGTCTCTGGGGAGGAGGGCCGTGCCGTCCGGTTCCACGACGACGACCGCCTTGCTGTTGCCCAGGCCGGCGGCGAACGCGTCGATCCACTGCCGGTAGGCGGCGGAGGATGCGGCTCCGCCACTGGAGTACTGCGTGCAGTCCCGGCCCGGAACGTTGTAGGCGACCAGGACGGGCGTCCGGTCGACGGCCCGGCCCCGATGGACGAGCCTGCTCACTTGGGCGCGCACCTCGCCCGGCGTGCCCTTGGTGAACCACTCGGCCTGTGGCCAGCTCGCGAGCCTGGCCATGTTCGTGGCGTTCTCGATGTCGCCGTTCCCGAAGTCCACGAGCGCCTGCTGTGCCGCCTTGCTGTGCGGGTCCACGTAGAACTGCGTGGCCGGAGTGATCACGTCCTGCGTGGGGGTGGCCTGCGCCTGTGTCGCGGTGAGAGCGGCGCAGGCGGTGAGGCCCGCGACGACGGCGGCCGCGCGGCGCCGTAGGCTGCGTGGATTCATGGCTGCTTCCTGGTCGATGGGATGGTCGAGGGGAGCGATGGGATGGCTGAGGGGGGCGCCGCCACCCCTGCGGGCTGCCGATCGCCCGGGCAGGCGGCGGAAGTCCCGGATCAGTAGCCGTAGATCATCTTGTAGGCGACCTCGGGGAGGAACTGTCCGGCCGTGGAGCCGGCTCCGACCCCGCAGTTGCCGTCCGACTCGCCCGGAGTCTTGATCCACAGCAGCATCTCGGCGCCCGAGCCCGTCCGGGTGGGGGTGCCGATGCGGCGGCCCGCGGGGTTGCACCACTGTCCGTCGGAGCCGTTTCCGTTGCGGCTGGTGTCGATGACGAACGGCTTGGTGTAGCCGTAGCGGGCGCTGAGTTCGCTGTTGACGGCGTTGCCGTATGCGGTGTTCTCAGCGGTGCCGAAGTAGTTGGAGACGTTGAGCGAGAAGCCATGGGCCTGACGGAGGCCGGCTTCGTGGAGGCGCCGGGCCATGGTCGCCGCGTCGACCCAGTGCGGGTTGCCGGCGTCCAGGTAGACCCAGGTGTTGGGGGCCTGGCGGTTGAATTCGGTGACGGCGCCGGTGATCATGCCCTCGCGTTCGTCGATCTGCGCCTGGGTCATGCAGCCGTAGTCCGCGAGGGAGTCCGGTTCGAGGACGACGACGGCCGGGCGGCCCGCGATCCCGCCGGCGAACTGGGCGATCCAACTGGCGTAGGCGGACGGCGAGGACGCTCCGCCCGCGGAGTGCCCGCCGCAGTAG
This sequence comes from Streptomyces sp. NPDC049915, assembly GCF_040656475.1. NCBI lineage: Bacteria > Bacillati > Actinomycetota > Actinomycetes > Kitasatosporales > Streptomycetaceae > Streptomyces > Streptomyces sp. NPDC049915. The sequence continues at coordinate 234,886 of NZ_JBFAMH010000005.1, read as the reverse complement.
TCGCGGTGGTAGATGTTGTAGGCGACGAGGACGGGCAGCTTGTCCCGGCTGTCCGCCGCCCCCACGAAGGCACCCGTGGCGGTGCCGATGGTGCCGCTCCAGGAGCCGAACCAGCGGGCCATCGGGGTGTTGGCGATGGAGGCGTTGATCGCGGCGGCCCGGCCGTCGGCGGGGTTGGCGGCCACCCACCTCTTCGCGCTGGAGTCGGGGTCCACGTAGAAGCCGCTGGTCATGGTGGTCGGGTCGGCCGCGTGGGCGGACGGGGCGACGGCGAGCGCCAGCGGCAGAGCGCAGAGCGCCGCCACCAGTGCGCGGAGTCTCGGGCGCATGACGGTACCTCGGTTTCCGGCAGGGGTACGGGATGCTGGGAGCGCTCCCACTGGAAGCGATCCCAATCGTGTGGCGAGCTGCTTCAACTGTCAATACTCAGCGCGGCAGTTGACTTTCCCCGGGAATCAAGAGGTGGCAATGCACGAAACTGGAAGCGCTCCCAGTCCTGGTTGTCGCCGAGGGGGCTCCCTACCTGTGGGAGGCTCATGATTCATGACAGAAGATGCGCCGCGTCGGCAGCCGACGCTCGACGAGGTCGCCGAACGCGCCGGTGTCTCCCGCTCGGTGGCCTCCCGCGCCCTCAACAACGTTCCGCATGTCAGCCGTGCCAAGCGTGAGGCGGTCGAACGGGCGGTCCGGCACCTCGGCTACGTACCCAATCCGACGGCCCGCGCGCTGGCCACCCGTCAGACGGGAGCGGCCGCCCTGATCGTCTCCGGAGAGGATCCGTCGATCTTCGCCGATCCCTTCTTCGCCCGGGTGATCGTGGGAGCGTCGGCCGCCCTGGAGGAGGCCGACCTGCATCTGATGCTCTGTCTGGCAGCCACCGAGCGGGCTCGCAAGCGGGTCGCGGAACTCCTTCGGTCCAAGGGCGTGGACGGCGCCATGCTGATGGCGCTGCGCGAGGACGATCCGCTGGCCCGGATGATCGACGACGCGCAGATACCCGTCGTGTTCGGCGGACGCCCCGTGGGTTCGGCACCCCGGTGGTACGTGGACGTCGACAACGTCGGTGGGGCGCGCGAGGCGACCGAGTACCTGCTCTCGCTCGGCCGCAGGCGCGTGGCCGCGATCTGCGGTCGGCTGGACACCGGTGCCGGGCGCGCCCGGTACCGCGGCTACCGGGACGCCATGCTGGGCGCCGGTCTCGATCCGTTTCCGCCGCGGGAAGGGGACTTCACCGAGGCCGGCGGAGCCGCCGCCATGGCCGGCCTGCTGATGGAACACCCCGACGTGGGTGGGGTGTTCGCCGCCAACGACAACATGGCGGCGGGAGCGATGCGCATCTTGCGGGAGGCTGGCCGACGGGTCCCCGCCGACGTCGCCGTGGTCGGCTTCGACGACCTGGCCGTCGCGCGGATCGCCGATCCGCCGCTCACCACCGTCCACCAGCCCATAGAGGATTTGGGGCGGGAGATGGCACGCATGCTCGTCGCACTCGTCAATGGGCAGGACCCCACCCCGCTGATTCTCCCCACCCGCCTGGTCAGCCGCGCCAGCGCCTGACGGCCGCGACCCGGACCCGGCTGTCCGCGCGAAGGCCGGCGCAGGTCCGCCAGGGGCGGGCCCCCGGCTCGAGCCGGGGGCCCGCAGGCGGTCGGTCAGCAGGTGGAGTTGGTCTGGGTGAGGAGGCCGAGCCGCCAGGGGAGGAGGTTGTAATCGCCGCCGGCGTTGGGATTCAGGCCCTGGTAGAGGTACTGCAGCCGGCAGGCGGGAATGGTGAGCGTCTGGTCGTAGCCGGCACGGATCATCTCACCGTGGCTGATGTCCCGGGTCCAGGCGCCCGAGGGGGAGGACACGTTGTTGGCCCGTGCGAACGGGTTGCTCTCGGACGCGGCCAGCGGCGTCCAGGAGCCGGCCAGGCTGCCCGAGGTCCAGGAGCGGAAGTAGCGCCGGCCGTCCGATCCGATGGCCTCGACGAGGAGCAGGTACTGGTTGCTGCCCTGCACCTTGTACACGTTGCTCGCTTCGAACAGGGCGTTCCTGTTGGCGTCCTGGGCGGCGATGACGGTGTTGGTGAACCCGTTCGGGAACTGGCCGACGGTCGTCTGCGAGCGGTACAGGTGCCCGTTGTCGTCGGAGGAGAACAGGTAGCAGTTGGCGCTGTCGCAGATCACCCACATGTCGACCCAGTAGCCGTTGCCGATGTTCTGCCGGATGACGTCGGGCATCGACGCGTAGAAGTTGCGCGGCGCGCTCCACCCGTTCGGGTTGCTGATGTCGGGGTTGGTGGAGTACGAGGCGTTGCCCGTCTGGTAGACGAGATACCACAGCTTCTGCGGCGCGTAGTAGAAGACCTGTGGGGCGGCGCGGTACCCGGACCCGATGGCGCTGCGGTCCAGATAGTGGTGCGTGGCCGAGCCCGCCTGGGACCAGTCGGTGAATTTCAGGTACACCAGGTTGTACCCGGAGGGGCTGGCGACGCTGGCGAACACGTGGTACTTGCCGTTGTAGTAGACGACCGACGGGTCCTTCATGCCGGCGATGTTGTGGGTGGCGTCCGGCTTCGGCGCGATCAGCGGGCCGCTGGAGCTCCAGGAGAAGCTGGACGGCAGCGCGGCGGCTGACCGGCCCGGACGGGCGTTCGCCCTCGATGCGGCGGCCGGGCCGCCCAGCGCGCTGAGCACCGCTTGGTAGGCCGGCTTCTTGTTGCCGTAGCGGTCGAACAGCAGCGGGTTCTCGCCGCCGCGCCAGGAGTCGCTGTCGCGGATGCCCCAGACGGTGATGCCGGTGCAGCGGGCGACGTTCATGCAGGCCCTGACCGTGTTCGCGTAGGCGGTCGGCGATGCCTGCGCGATGTCCAGTTCGGTGATCTGGACATCCACGCCGAGAGCGGCGAAGTTCGACAGCGTCGTCTGGAAGCCGGCGGGCGGGCCACCGGTGCCGAAGTGGGACTGGAAGCCGACGCAGTCGATGGGCACGCCGCGCGACTTGAAGTCGCGCACCATGCGGTAGACGCCCTGGGTCTTCGGGGAGTTCCAGTCCTCGATGCTGTAGTCGTTGTAGCAGAGCTTGGCGGCCGGATCGGCCGTCCGGGCGGTACGGAAGGCCTGCTCGATGAAGCCGTCACCCAGCAGGTTCTGGAAGACCGAGGGCCGATGCCGGCCGCTGCCGTCGTCCGCGAACGCCTCGTTGACGACGTCCCAGGCGTAAATCCTGCCCTTGTAGTGGTTCATCACGGTGCTGATGTGGTTGTTCATCACACCGCGCAACGTGCCCGCGTCCGTGATGGAGCTGACCCAGCCGGGCAGTTGGGAGTGCCAGACCAGGGTGTGGCCGCGTACGCGCTGACCGTGGGACGACGCCCCGTTGACGATCTGGTCCGCGGGGCCGAAGTCGAACGAGCCGCGGGACCGCTCGGTCGTGTCCCACTTCATCTCGTTCTCGGGTGTGACGGCGTTGAACTCACGCCCGAGGATGGAGGCGTACGTGCCGTCGCCCAGCCTGCCGGCGGCCACAGCGGTCCCGAAGTACCGTCCGGACTGGGCCGCTTGGGCGCCCAGGGTCGAAGCCTGGACGGCGCCGGGTGAGCCGGTCGCGGTCCCGGGCGTCATCAGTAAGGTCGCGGCCAGCAGACCGAGGACCGGGGCGCGGCGACTGCCGAGCCGTTTCAGCCAGTTCACGTTTCTCCTCACGGGGGGAAGGGGGGTGGGGGTGCGGTCGGAGCGCCACGCCATCGGCGTCACGCCGCCGTCGGGCCCGACTCCCGTGATTGATGCGTCCATGACATTTCTGTGTACGGCGCAGCCCCTCGGGGCTCAGCCGTTGCTGGTGTCGCGTCTTGCCGGTGCCCGGCTGCGGCTTGGGTTGAGTGACGTCTGTCCGGTATTCCGAACGTGGATCGAGTGGCCGGGCAACCAGGATCATAGGGGGCCGGGGGATGCCGTCAACCCCTCTCGCAGATTCGGTCTCGTCTACGAAACATTCAGACCGACGTTGGGCTTGTGAGGAGGAGCACAGCGAAGCCGGTTGCTGAGGCGATGTTGACATCGGAACTCGCTCATCTAGCATCCGTGGCACTGAATTTTACGAATGACATCCGAAATTTCGGCCCCGTCGCGTTCCCCCTGCAAAGGAGCCCCTGGTGTTCAGACGATCAGGCGGACGACGATCAGGTGGACGACTGCTCCAGCTCCTCGCGGTCTCCGCGCTGACGGTCACCGCGTCGCGGTGACGGCCTCAGTCTCTTCCACCACATCGGCCGCGCCGGACAGCCCGGCACTCATCCCGCCTGGGGTGGAACAGCTGGGACAGCTTCGGATGCGGCGGATGCGGCGGATGCGGGATCACCCAGGCCCAGGTGCGCCAGGCCGCCGACGTTCGAACCTCATCCCCAAGCGGATGTGCTTGGCTGCCCCTCTACGGCGAGGTGGGCAGGTGCGGGGAGCGGAGCACGAGCAGGGTGATCTCGCTGGGGGCGAAGACGCGGAACGGCGGGCCCCAGAAGCCGGTGCCGCGGCTGGTGTAAAGGAGGGTGCGAGGGCCGTGGTGGCTGAGGCCGGCGAGGGCGGGCTGGTCGATGCGGACCAGGTGGTGGAAGGGCCAGATCTGGCCGCCGTGGGTGTGGCCGGAGAGTTGGAGGTCGATGCCGTCGGCTGCCGCCCGGTCGACGAACTTGGGCTGGTGTGCCAGGAGCAGGACGGGCAGGTCGGGATCGGCGCCGTTCAGGGCTCCGGCGAGGTGGGCGCGGTGGCCTGCCAGGCCGGAGGACTCGGCGGTGACGTCATCCACGCCGGCCACCACGAGGGTGTCGCCTCCGCGTTCGAGCAGCAGATGGCGATTGCGCAGCGGCTCCCAGCCCAGCTCGTCCATCAGGTCGACCCAGCCCTGGGCCTCGCTGTAGTACTCGTGGTTGCCGGTGACGTAGACACGGGCCCGGGTGGCTTGCACGGTACCGAGTGGGGTTGCCTGGGCGCGGCGGCGTTCGGCCGTGCCGTCCGCGATGTCACCGGTGTGGCAGACCAGGTCGGCTTCCAGAGCGTTCACCGTCTCGCATACCCGTGCCGACCAGCGGACGCGATCGAGCGGGCCGTAGTGGGTGTCGGTGATGAGGACGACGCGGAGGCCGTCCAATCCGGCACCCAGTCGCGGGAGTTGCACGTCGAGTCGGCGCACGCGTGGCACGCGGCGGGCCTCGGCGTACCCCCAGGCGAGCAGTACAGCGGTTACGCCGAGGACGGCCCAAGTGACGATGCGGGCCCGGCCCTGGCTCTCGCCGACGCCGGCCGCGGTCAGGGCGAGCCGCAGCAGGACGCCGAGCAGAACGGACCAGGTGAACAGCACCCAGCTGGTGCCCAGCAGGGTGTCACCGATGATCGCCGCCCAGTCCTGCTGGCGCCGGCCGTGGCCGCGCACCATGGCGAGCGGCATGGATATGAGGCCGAGGGCGAACAGGGCGGTGCCGAGCAGCGTGACGGGCAGCGGCCAGTGCTGGCCGGTGTACAGGAGCACCCAGCAGGGCGCGGCCCACAGCAGGACGGGGGCGATCAGGGGGATGTAGCGCATCAGGCGGTGCAGTCGGCTCTGCCGCGGCGCTTGCGCCTCGCTCTCGGCGGGCCGGGTGTTGCTGGTGTCGTTCACGCTTGCCCTCCCCAACCATGCTGCCGTCTCGCGCACTGTATCCGGTCGCCCTCGGGCCGGCCTGACCGGTGTTCATGGGAGCGGCCCCTTGGGGCGAAGGGTTCTCTGGAGCGTGCGGACGGTCGGTGCCCGTCAGCCGTCCTCGGAGATCAGGAAGTCGCCGCAGGTCGGAGAGCGTCCGTGTCGAGCCGCTCTACCGTTAATGACCAGAAGGTCCCCCCATCTGCCTGTTCGTACCCGGTCGCCATCCGCGCTGCGAAACTGCATAGACGGCAAGGGTGCCCGCATCCCGCAGATGGACATCACCGGACAGCGGCGGTACGGGGCGGCGTTTCTCGCCCTTCAGGAGTTCGAGGAGCGAGCGAGGAGGGTCGCCGAGCTGAGCAGGGACGCGGCAACACTGGCAAGGGACGGTCTCGGCAACGGTGGGCTCGCCCCGGAGAACTGACAGGGAGCGTCACATCGCCGACCCGGTCACGCCGCTGCGCGGAAGGAGATCTTCGTTGCCGAGGTGAAAGCCTGACCGGGAGGAGCCAGGACCAGCAGATCCGCCTGGGCATCGGCCAGGTGCTCGATTACGCCCATCAGCTTCGGTCCAGGCTCTCCGGCCGGTCGATACAGCCGGTCCTCGTGCTGGAGAAGAAACCCACGGACAACAGGTGGGGCTCACTCGCCAAAGCGGTCGGCATCAAGTTGATCTGGGCACCGGAATTCCGTGGCATCTGAAGCCCCCGTCACCGGTCGTTTTCCCACGCGTCGCCCGCCGGATCGACAGCCTGCGAATGATCGTGATGGCGGCTCCGTGATCGCTGACTGACGGAGCAGACGTGAACGATCGAGTCGGTCTGCCGGGATGGACATCAGCACGGCCGTCACCGTCAGACCGAGCAGCTGAGGTCTCCTCCTTCCGGCGTCGTAAGTGAAGACGATGACCGCTGGTTCTGTGCGTGGCAGGTCGAGCGGCCCATGATGGTCAGGGCTACGGAGCCGATGCACTGTGCTGCCTGGGCAGGCGTGGTACGGGTGTCGACGCCGAGAACCTGGATGGTGCCCAACGGGCCGCTGGGGCCGCGCACCTGGAGGGTCCGCTGCGTGTGACCGCCCGGCTGGGGATGGACGATGACGGCAACCGGGGCGTCGGCGGGCGCGTAGCCGCTGCTGTAGGTGAGGAGCTGGTGGACGTCGGCCGCGCTCACGCCGTGGCGGTCGTAGCGCTTGTACTTGGCGTCCACGGGCAGCACCGTGCGGTGTGCCGTGTCGCGCCCTGGAAGGCTGAGCAGAAGATCGGGCCGGAACGTCGAGGCGTTGCCCAGGTCCCCGCGAATGGTGATGCCGGCGCCGGTCCCGCCGGGCACGGCGTGGCCGCCGTGCGGGCCGACGGCCTCGATGCCGAGACGGCGGACGACGGCTTCCCAGAGCGCGGGCATGGCGAGCAAGAGGCCGCCCGCCGTGGTGCCGTGGTCGGTGAGCAGATCGGTCACCCCTCCGCCGCGCAGCAGCAGGCGGGCCCAGGTGTGGGCGGGGCGGTAGCGGGCGTTGAGAGGGGTGTATTGCGTGCGGTCCAGAGCGCGGAGCGCCGCGGTCGGGGTCGGGGCCTGTGGGAAGGCGCCGGCGATGCCGTGCAGGGCGCGCGCCAGGTCGGGGCTTGAGGTGAGGCCGAGCGCCGACCTCAGCGCGCTGCCCAGAACACGGTTGTCCCAGATGTCCGCCTCCCGGTCGAAGGTGCGCACGTGCAGCTGGTCGAGTTGCCCGTAGCGGCGGGTGGCCTGGGCGGCGACGTCCAGGCGTCCCCGGAGTACCGGTTCGACGCTCCGGCGGCGTACGTAGTCCCGGCGCAGTCCCTCCCGCAGCAGCCGCTCGCACTGTTCGAGCAGGGCGGCGGCGACCAGGTCGGCGTACCCCTCGGGGCCGGTGGCCCACCGCCTGGCCGTCGCCGGGAAGGGCGTGCCGAGGGCGTAGGCGAGCCACCTCATGAGCTGCTCTCCCGGAATGGCAAATTTGGGCGTGATGACCACGCGGACACGGTCCAGGACCAGGACTCCGACGGTCGCGTCGGCCTTGAGCCGCCACCCGCTGCGTTCCGTGGTCAGGGTGAGGCAGCCCCGTGCCTGGAGGGCGTGCAGGCGGTCGACGTCCCGGGGAGTGAGTTGATCGGGCTCCAGCGGGGCGGACTCGTACTCACCGAGCTGGACCGGGGCGCGGTCAGGCATCCGGGCCGGGAACGCCGCTGGTGAACTCGGTCGCCAGCGCGTCCACCAAATCCTGCGGGGACATGAGCAGCGGGCGCCCTGTGTCGGCGTCGACCAGACCGCCGAGGATGCGGTGCAGAAGTTCCGCCCGGCCGAGGCAATAGTCCTCCAGGAGCGGGATCACCTCGTGGTGGAAGGCCGCGGCCAGATCCTCCTCGGTCGCGATCGGCTCACCGTCGCGCAGCAGGTAGGCGTGCCCGATCTGGTGGTCGGCGTCGAGATGGCGGGCGATGCGGGTGTTGAGGGACTCGAAGAACGCGGCCAGGTCCAGGGGACCGACGGTTCCGGATACGGCGTCCGGGTCCGGGCCCACGGGCAAGAAGGCGAAGCGGCGGCGGACTGCGGCGTCCAGGTGGCTGATGCTCCGGTCGGCAGTGTTCATGGTGCCGACGATCCGGACGTTCGGCGGCACGGAGAAGCGTCGCTTGCTGACGGGCAGGGCGACCGGCAGGTTTCGCTTGTCGAGTTCGAGGAGCGTGATCAACTCGCCGAAGATCCGGGGCAGGTCACCGCGGTTGATCTCATCGACGACCAGCAGGAACGTCTGGTCGGGATGGGCGGCGGCCCGGATGCACAGGTCGTGGAACAGGCCGTCTGCGAGGGCGAGGGTGAGCCCGGGTCCGGTGCCGCTCAGGTCCGGCTTGCCGGGGCAGCATCGCGATGTGCTGCGACCGAGACGGGGACATGGCGACTCGCCCTCCCCAGCCCGCTGGACCGCGACGCCGTAATAGCCAAGGCTTCGTCAAATGTTCGCAACCGGCGTTCGCCGTCCCCGCCCACTCTGACTCTGGACAGGACCGGCGCCCTTGCCCGGGTTCCTGCTGCCGACCCACCCGAGGAGGAAGGCCATCGGTACGGAAATCAGACCCGGGGTGCGGAACGGGTACCAGTTGAAATTCGCGCCCGGCAGCAGTGCGTACGCGGATCCGGAGACGGTGGGTGAGAAGATCGTGAGGACGGTGCAGAGCAGCAACCCCCCGTAGACGGACCACAACAGTCCTCTGTGGGTGAACCTCTGCCAGAAGAAGGAGTAGACGAGCACGGGGGCCACACAGGACGCCGCAACACTCATCGAGAAGATGGCCAGGAACTCGACCGAGTACCGGTGAGCGGCTGCGGACAGCGTCAGGCCCAGGGCACCCAGGACGACGATGGCCATGCGCAGCACCCGCACCTGCCGGGTGGTGGTGTCAGGACCGTCGGCTCGCGCGGACACGTCGTGAGCGAGACAGACGGCGGATACAAATATCACACTCGTCACAGTCGTGAGGATGACCAGGAAAGCGACACAAGCCACGACGGTGATCAGCGCAACGCGTGTGGTGGAGCCGTTCGGCAGTACGTGAGAGGCGAGCAGGACCGGGGATGCCTGCCCGTTGGCGTCGACGAGGCCGATGTCCCTGCCGCCGACCACAGCCGCGGCCGCGAAACCCACAGCGATCAGGAGGAGGACGTAGGCACCGGTCAGTCCCCCGGCGATGCTCATGGATCGCCGTGCCGAGCGGCCGCTGCGGGACGCGGCTACGCGCAGGATCAGGTGCGGCATCGCGACCGTCCCGAGGATCTGGACGATGTGGTCGCTGATCATGTTGAGAGGCACGAGGCTGGAGATGTGCGCCCAGAGCCCCGGTTTCAAGTAGTCGTCCGGCGCCACGCTCCTGTCCACTGCGGCTGAGAGGAGGATTCCGGAGTCCCACGAGAATTTCCTCAGGGCCAGCACCGTGAGCCCCGTGAGCGTCACCAGGGTGATGACGACCTTGACCACCTGCATGCGACTGGTGCCCTTGAGATCCGCCACCGCGGCAAAGCAGACGACGAGCCCGCCCAGCAGTACCGTGCACAGCACCTGGGACGCATCGCTCGACATGCCGATCAGCAGGGCCGCGATGATGCCTCCGGCGCGTAGCTGGAGCACGAGCAGGGGAAGCGTGATGGCGAGCGTCACCACAGCCGCGGCGATGCGCGGGGCTGACCCGGAGGCCCGCAAGGAGAAGAGGTCGCCGAGTGTGTAGTGGCCGCTGTCGCGGATCTTCTGTGAGAGGAGCAGCAGCAGTCCGAGTGCGATGACACTGTCGACGGCGGTGGCGTACCCGTCGTAGCCGAACAGGGCGATGGCCCCGGATGTCGCGAACAGTGTGATCACGGAGATCTGTTCGCCGGCCAGGGCGAACCCGTTGAAGACCGGTGAGAGGGACCGGTCGGCGATGTACAGCCGTTCCGGGTGGTCGTCGTGGGTGGCCAGGGTGAAGACCCACAGCAGGGCCAGACCGATGAAGACGAAGAAGGCGACCAGCACCGGGCCTCTTGCCGCCGAACCGATCGGGTCGGCCGGGCCCGAGCTCAGGAGGTGCAGGACCATCGCGTCACGTCCAGGACTCGTCGGCCGGAGAGACACCCGAAACCCCGGGCTGGGGCGTGCCGGACGTCAGGGACTGTTCGAGGGGAACACACAGACGCGTCGCCTGGTTCTCGTACCACCAGGTGCTGGCGACGAAGAGGCTGAGTTGCAGGATTCCCCAGACGATCCCCAGGGTGAGCCGTCCGTCCACAGGGACCGCGGCGAGCGCGCCGTCGCAGGACAGCACGACGCCGGCGGCAAGGGGCACCGCGTTGACGGCAAGAAACACCCGCTGGGCACGGTGCTCGGCTCGGCGGAGGATTTCACCGCGTTGCAGATGGGCATCCGTCGTCGGCGCACCGGCCGGCTTCTGAGCGAAGTAGGAGCGCACGGAACTCTCTTGTTGAGTAAGGGTGAGTGCGTTCAGGAGATGGTTGCGGCGACCCAGTAGTCACAGAGCGGAGGCATCTGGAACGCCGGCTCCGTGAAGCGCGTGGATCTCTTCTCCCGTAAGGCGCCGCTCCCTCAGCGCCGTCTCCTCCGGTGCGGCGACCAAGAGATCGGTGTCGGCGTCTTCTTGTGCCTCATCGCAAGGCCGAGGGAAGCCAATCCCAGCGCAAGGCCCGAAGCAGGTCGAGGCCGGGCGGCGTCGGGAGCGTGCGGAGTGTCATGGGCTGTCGGATCACCGTTGGATCGGTGGCACGGACACGCTGACGGCCTCTCGGCCACAGCGTGTCCTTCACTCCCTGCTGTGCGGCCGGAATCGTCAGGCCACAGGCGCCGCTCCTCGCCGGCCATTGCGCCGGCTTCCGTTGACCAGATCGTTGAAACGGTCGATGGCCCAGATGGTGCGTAGTCCCAGCGGGCTCATCATCATCGGACGAGGGAACTTCGGCTTTTTCATCCACACTCCCTCCAGGTCCTCGTGTCGCTTGCCGTCAACGATGCAATCGGCGATGAGGGTCCCGATGTAGGGCGCCTGAGCCAGCCCGTGACCGTTGCAGGCGATCGAGTAGAAGACGTTGTCCTCGATCTGCCCGGCAAGCGGAAGCCAGGACGAGGTGATCGCGATCCATCCTCCCCACGCACGCTCGACCGCGACGTCGGACAGGGCCGGAAACCGCGTCGCGAAGGCTCCTGCGAGTTCTTCGACGAGCGCCGGGTCCGGCTTCTTCTGCGGGAGTGGATACGTCGTGCCGCGCTCGAGCCGTCGGACGCCGAACACGATGGTGTTGCGCGGCGTCAGCCGGTAGTTCTCCATGATGGCGTGCTGGGTGACCAGTCCCGAACGACTGGTCCACCCCAGTGCCGCCAGGCGGGCAGGATCGATGGGCTCGGTCTCCACCTCGATGACGTAGATGGGCACGGAGAGCCGTGGAGGGGTGATGTCCCACTCTCCCGCGTACGCGTTCGTCGCCAGAACCACTTTGTTCGTCCGCACCTGACCTTGAGGAGTCGTGAGGACTACCTGACCGCGGTCGCGCGTGACGTCGGTGACCTTCGTCTGCTCGAAGACTCGCGCGGACGAGCCGAGCAGTGCGCGGCGCACACCCAGGGTGAACCTGCCGGGGTTCATCATTCCCCCGACCATCTCGCGCATCCCGCCGAGGAACCCGCGCGGGATGCCGAGCTCTTCGCTCGTGCCGAGTTCCACCTGGCAGCCGGCGCGCTGAAGAATCTTGGTCACACGGCGCACCCGGCCCATCTGTCCACGCGACACCGCCGCGAAGCAGTTGCCGGTCGGTTCGTAGTCGCAGTCGATGGCGTGCGTCTTGATGAGGTCTTCCACGTGGTGCGCGGCGTGCTCGGCGAGCCGGATCATGCCGGGCATCTTCTTGCGGTAGAGCAGATCGAGGAGTTGAAGGTCCCCGCCCGGAGCTCCCGCCAGTTGCCCTGCGTTTCGAGAGCTGGCGCCGTGTCCGCAGAACTCGGCCTCTAGCAGCACCACGTCCTGACCGCGTTCGGCCAGTCGCAGCGCCGTCGACATACCCCCCAGGCCGCCGCCGACAACCGCGACCTCACAAGCGAGGTCGCCGGTCAGGGCCGGCTGGATGTCTGCTGGCGGATCGACCCAGCCGCTGAACGTGGTGTACTCCACGTTGCCGGTCTTCATTGATGGTTCCCTCCGAGCGTGCTCTGATCCTTGGTGTGTCGCTCAAGCCCGAGCAGCGCTCGGCTCGTTCGAAGCCGGCTCCGCGCCCGTCGCCACGTTGTGGTTGTGCAGAGCGCGGTACGAGAGGAAGTACGTGAAGAGCTGGGTTCCCCACGTGGCGAGAGCGAGGGTGTAGAAGATGGTTCGGTATTCGTCGTCGCCCGAAATCGGGAAGAAGTCGTAGGTGACTGCGATGGCTGTCCCCGCGGCGGTGGCGAGCGCAGCACCGATGGCCAGACCCCTGGCACGGATCTTCCAGAGCCGCCGCACGAAGTAGGCGAGGAACAGGGTCGTGAGCGCGTTGACGACGACGTAGAACGTTGCCGGGCCGACGTGAAGCTCATGGCCGCGGAACTGCTGGAGATACAGGCCGGCGGCGATGGCGAGCGCGAACGCGGCGATGTCGGCTGCCAACGTCGGCTTGTACCGGTGTGTGACGCGCATCAGGCCCATGACGAGGATCAGGGTGATGCCCACCGATCTCGAGAAGGCATCGAAGAAGTACGCGATGTCGTACAGGAAGCTGCCCGGGTCGCCTCCGAGGAGGGACCAGGCGAGGAAGTTCGAGCCGGACGTGGCGACGATGATCCATTCGAGACCGAGCAGGTAGTTGCCGTACCGCCGGATGAATTTCCATCCGAAGTAGAAGCCGGCGAAGATCATCCACAGATCGGCCAGCATGAAGAGCAGTTCCTTCATGGTTCTCGCTCCTTTGAGGTGGGGCCCGATGTGCTGAGAAAAAGCCCTGCGGTCAGCCGAACATGTGCTGTTCGAGCGCGGCCTTGAAGCCACCCCTGTGCCGCAGTCGCGAAAGCGCCGTCGCGAGGATGACCAGTGCGGGGAAGATGAGCGAGACCCAGTAGGCCGTGGTGTATGCCTGAGCGCTCGGCATGTGGGCGCCTTCGAGGAGGTAGTCCGACGCCTTGAGGTTCACCATCGAGGGGTTCAGTTTGCCGGCCGTCATGCCGGCGACGTCCGTCGAGTGGTACACGAATCCCGATGCGTTCAGCAGGATCGTGACGACCGCGGCACCGATCGCGATCCCGATGGCCATGACCGTACCGGGCATTCCGGCCGCCATACCGGCCTTCTCCTCCGGGACGACGAACTGCGGTATGGCGAAGGCCGCGCTGTAGCCGGCACGGCTTCCCAGGCCGATGACGCCCGACGCGACGGCGTACTCCCATGGCCGGTCATGAGCAACGGCCAGGAACAGCAGGCCGGCCGCGCAGACCGCCGCGCCGCCGCTCAGGATGACGCCGGGGCGACCGCGAGCGATGAGCCTCTCGGAATACTTGCCGCTGATGAACATCGTCAGCGCGAACGGCAGCATGATCAGGCTCGTCTTCAGCGGGTCGTAGGTCAGGCCGTACTCCGCGAACTTCGTCGACCAGCCCGTCAGGCCACCGTTGGTCGAGACGGGCAGGCCGTTCGGGGTCTGCGCGTAGTAGTTGGCCAGCACCAGGAACGCGGCGTCGATACAGCCGAAGAGCCCGGCCGACAGGCAGGCCGTGGTGACGTAGGGCGTGCGCAGTACCGCAATGTCGAAGACCGGCTTGGTGGACCGGCGCTCCGCGAAGACCCAGGCGACCGCCGCGACCACGCCGACGAGGAGGATCACCGCGCTGTTCCTGCCGACGGTGCTGTCGGGCGGCGCGCTCAGGGGCAACAGGACAAGCGCCACCCAGCCGATCAGCCACATCGTGTTCACGACGCCCAGACGGCCCCTGGACTGCGGTGGAGAGTTCGGCACGACCACCAGCAGGGCGACGGTGGTGATGACGAAGAGCGCGGCCAGGACGTAGTAGAAGGGGGCGATCGACAGGCTCGGCAGCGAGCCGTCCGCGTTGAGGTGGGTGGGCAGCGGCCAGATCCGCACGGAGATCCCGCCGCCCACCATGCCCAGCACCACACCGCTCCCGGTGGCCATGATGAGGACCATGACCGCCGTCGACACGCCGTTGCCGGGCAGGTGCCGACGCAGGAAGCTCAGCGGCAGGAACTGGGCGGCGCTGCCGAAGCCGAGGAGCGCCGATCCGATCACCAAGGCGACGTAGTTGTCGGCGATCGCTGCGACCAGTGCGCCTCCCACGAGAAAGCCGCCGGCGAGCAACGCCATCGCGCGCTCACTCAGCATGTCGGTCAACCGTGGGATCAGCACGAAGCCTGCGCCGCCACCCAGCGTGAGTGCGCTGAAGATCCAGGTCGCGGCGCTCACCGAGTTGTGCGCGTAACCAGAGGTGATCAGGGGCAGGAGCGGGGGCACCATGAAAGCGATCGCGTTCGTCACGGTGGCCAGCAGGGCGGCGACTGCGATCAGTGCCCTCTTGTTGGCCGCGACACGGGCCGGAGCCTCGGCGTCGGTCCGGCCGAGTGTTCCTTGGACGTCCATGGTCTTTACCGGCTTTCTCAGATGTGTCCGGGCAGCCCGGCGCCGATGGCTGTGTAGTCGTCGCGGCTGAGCAGGTCCTTGGGGTCGGACATCTGCCCACCGACCTCGACCCACCCGACGTAGTGCTCCGAGGACCAGTCGAGGGCGCGCTGGATCTCCTCCGGGAACGACCGGATCTGCTCGAGCGTGTAGGTGAGGAAGTGGTTCTCCTCGGGACGCAGGAAAGCGAGGTCGTAGCCCGTCGACAGGCCGAAGCGGTACTCGTCCGAGGTGGTGTTCCGGCCGCCACCGTGGTAGGTGGAGCCGATCCAGATGAGCGCCGAGCCGGCCTTCATCTCGGTCGGGACGGCCTCCTCGAGTCGCGGCGCGCGCTCGTCGTCCCACAGGTGCGAGCCCGGAATGACGAGGGTGCCGCCGTTGTCGGCGGTGAAGTCGCTGACCGCCACCATGATCTGCACCCGCGCTTCGCGCTGGTAGGTGGGGTGCCGCCACAGCCAGACCGAGTCGTCGCGGTGGAGCGGCTGCGAGCCCTGTCCCGGGCCGATCTTGATGGCCATCGTCGCGCCGATGTGCATACCGGCGGGAAAGGGCACCGACTCCTCACCCATGTGGACGTTGATCGGCTTGCTGAGGATGCGCTCGGCGACGCCTCGGAACAGCGGGTTCAGCGCGATCGTCGCCATGTGCTCCGTCCGCGCGAACAAGCCGCATGCACGCTTGGTCCTGTTGCCGGCGAACACCTCGTCGTGGCCCGTGTCGACCCCGTCCAACACGGGGTCCAGGTCCTTCTTGATGCCTTCGATCGTGGCCTCGTCGAAGAGCCCTTCGATGATCACGCCGCCGTCTCGCATGATCACCTCGACCGCGGCTTCTGCGGTGACGTCGGGAGTGAGACGCGCGAGTTCGTTCTTCGTCATGACAGGTCCGTTCTTGTCGGAGAGCCGGCCGCACTGGAGGGGCGCCGACCGTGCGATCTGCCCCGTACGCTAAGGCAAAGTTAGTCATCCGTTCAAGACGTGTGACTAAGAAATTGGGCGGCTCAAGTTCGGGCAAAGTGTTAGGATGAGACTTGACTTAATCAATCGTCCGACTATGTGGACGCCTTGCAATGGGAGGATTTCGTGGCACGTCGGATCCCCGCAGCCCAGCGGCGCAGTGACTTCATCAACGCCGCCGTGGAAGTCATCGCGATCCACGGCATCGAGGGCGCGACAACCCGGCGGATTGCCGAGCAGGCCCAGGCGAACCTGGCTCTGCTGCACTACTGCTACGACTCCAAGGAGGACCTCTTCGCCGATGTATACGAGTTCGTAGCCGGCAAGTTCCGCGAGGTGCTGACAGCCAGTGATCCGCACTCGGACTTCACGGCCACAGCTCGCCAACTCCTGCGCGGTGTCATGGAGTTCTACCTCGAGTCAGCCAGCTTCACCGCGGCCACACTGGAACTCATCAGCTGGGCGGGGCGTCAGCACGGAGACCGCGGTATCGCGGTCTACGACCAAGCTCTTGAAACGGTGCGCGCTGTGCTGCGGGGCGCCGGCTCCGACCATCCGGTCGAACCGGAAACCATCAATCAGGTCGCCTATGTCATCGCTACGTTGGCCGACGGCTTCGCCCTGAACTGGTACACCTACGGGGATCGGTCCGCCGCAATGGAGCAGATGGACATCTCCGTCTCTGTCCTCGACAGTTGGCTCGCGGCCCGGCTCGGATCTGCGCCCGCGGGGCTGTGAGGACCCCCCCTCGGCATTGCGGACCCCGGGGTGAGCGCACCGAGGAGTGCACGGTCGGAGGCACAGGGTCGGGCCTCCGACAGATCATGTGTGGTGTTGATTCACAACGGCAGGTCGGGCGAGTCCACGCCGACGACCCGGTCACCGCAGAAGACGCGTACCGACTCCGCCGGCCCGTGCCCGCCGATGCCGGCCTTGCCCCAGAAGCTCTGAGCCGACTCCTCACCGAGGTCGGCGAGCTTGGCTCCGTTGACGCGCACCTCGCCGGAGAGGATGCGGGAGCCGACGTCGATCGCGCGGTCGGTGTCGGCCCCGAACACATAGGCATCGAGCCCCGAGGGGTTGGCGTTGGCGAAGTGCAACGCCTCCTCGTCGGAGTCCACGGCGTGCAGGGAGACGACCGGCCCGAACAACTCGGCGTTGGCCTGAGCCGGATCGGCGCCGGCGGCGATCGTCGGCGACAGGAAGAAGCCGTCGAGCTCGGGCAGCCGGGCGGGCCCAAGGATGGTCGCCCCCAGGTCACGGAGCCCCTGGATTCTGCTCTGCAGGGTCTGGAAGTGCGGCGCATTGGAGATCGGGCCGATCTCGGCGTTCTCGTCGAGCGAGTGACCGACGACGAGCTTGGAGATCCGCTCGGTCAGCGCCTCGAGAAGAGGGCCGACCAGGCTGCGGTGAGCGAGGATCTTGCCCGGCCCCTCACACCACTGACCGTTGAGCTTGGTCATGCCGTCGAGGATGCCGTCGGCGGTGACATCGAGGTCGGCGTCGTCCAGCACGAGCACCGGATTGTTGCCGCCGAGCTCCAGCTGCAAGACCTTGAAGTCCTCCGCGGCGGCTCGCGCGATGGCGCGGCCGGCACCCGGTCCGCCGGTGAACGAGACGACCTTGACGCGCGAGTCCGCAGTCAGCCTGGCGCCGACGTCGCCGCCGCCGTGCACCAGCTGCAGCGCGCCGCTGGGCAGGCCCGCCCCGACGAAGCACTCGATGATGATCTGCGCGCTGCCGGGCGCGTGCTCCGAGGGCTTGAGGATGACGGGGCAGCCCGCCGCCATCGCGCTGGCGATCTTGGCCGCGGGAATGAAGCTCGGGCCGTTCCACGGCGTGAGGATCGCGGCGGGCCCCCACGGCACCTTGTAGAGGCGGACGTCGCGGCCGCCGGCGGCCAGCGCGGTGACGCGCGGGATGTTCACCAGGTCCGACGCCGACGCCCGGATCCTCGCGGGCAGGAAGGCCGCGACCTTGCGCGTGACGCTGATGGGCGTGCCGCTGGTCAGCGAGTCCGTCCGCGCGATGTCCTCGGCACGGGTCTCGAGGAGCTCGGCGACGCGCTCGAGCATGTCGGCGCGCTCATGCCGGGCGTCCTCGTCCCAGCGGCCGATGTCGTACACGCGCTCCGCGTGCCGCAGCGCCCGATCGAGATCGTCGGGTGCCGTCGTGACGAGGCGGTGGACGGGCTCGCGCGTGTTGGGGTCGACGTTCCAGACGTCGTCGACCGTCGGGCACTCGCTCCAGTCGTCGGCGATGTAGTTCACCGGCTGGGGAATCGTGATCTCGTTGCTCGCCATGGAGCTCACCTCTGCGTTCACTCGTCGGTCAGGACTGGAGATCGACGACGATGCGGGTGACGTCACCGGACTTCATCGCCTCGAAGCCCTCGTTGATCTCGCCGAAGGGGATGACCCGCGTCACCATTTCATCGAGCAGCAGGCGTCCCTGCTGGTACAGGCACGCGAGCTGGAGTATGTCCTGCCGCGCCTGACCCGAGCCCATGTAGGAGCCGATGAGTCGCTTCTCCTCGAAGAAGAAGTCCGATGCCGGGATGCTGAGCTGGGTCCCTCCGGGCGCGATCCCGACCAGGCACGCGGTACCCGTCGGGCGCAGGACGGCCACGGCCGTCGCCGCGGTGCGGGCCGAGCCGACCGCCTCGAAAGAGTAGTCCGCCCCGTCGCCCAGATGGTGGTGGAGTTCTGCGACGACGTCGCCGCCTGAGGCATTGATGACGTGGGTGGCGCCGTAGCCGCGCGCGGCCTTGAGGCGTTCGTCGTCCAGGTCGATCGCGACGATCGCCGACGCGCCGGCGAGCCTGGCTCCCTGGATGATGGCCGATCCGACCCCGCCACAACCGATGACCGCCACAGTGCTGCCGGGCCTTACCCGAGCGCCGCGGAAGACGGCGCCGACTCCGGTCACGACGCAACAGGAAAGAAGGCATCCGACGTGCAGCGGTACGTCGTCGGGGAGCTTCACCAGGGCGTTCTCACGCATGAGGACGTGCCGGGAGAACGCCCCGATGTCGCCGAGCCGCTCGATCGGCCGGCCGTCCATGGTCCGGAACGCCGGCCGCGGACGGCGGCGTATCTCCTCGACACGCCGGCACTGGGTCGACCGTCCCGCCTCACAGTTGACGCAGCGGCCGCACGAAGGGGTCAGCGCGCCGACCACGCGGTCCCCCGGACTCAGGCCGGACACCTGCGCCCCGACCGCCTCGACCACGCCCGCCACCTCGTGCCCGACCACCACCGGCAGGCCGGTCGGAACCGTCCCCGTCATGTAGTGCAGGTCGCTGTGGCACAGCCCCACGTTCGTGACCGCGACCCGCACCTCGTGCGGTTCCGGGTCGTCCACCCGGATGACGGTCAGCTCGAGTGGCTCGTTGACCGCGGTGAGTACCGCGGCCTGGGTGTCGATCATGTCGACGTCCCCTCTGTCGGTTCCTGTGCATTGGTCTGTTGAAGGTGCGGGCGAGCCCGGGGCGGGGCCTACGCGCCGTTGGCCTTGGCGGACCAGAAGCCCTTGATCCCGGCACTGAGGACGCCGCTGTCCCACGCCTTCCTCGCAGCGAGGTCCTCACGGGCGAAGGCCGCTTCGATCTCCTCTGCCGGGGGGCGCAGGAGAGCAAGGTGGAGGGCCGTCGTGTTTCCCTTGGGCGTCCACTCGATGACGGTGTCGATGGCCCGGCCGATCAGGGCGTCGGGCTCGACGATCTCGTCGAGGAGCCCGATCCGCAGCGCCTCTTCGGCTCTGATCCGGGGCGATCCGAGCACGAGGCGCATCGCATGGCTCCCGACGAGGCGCCCGAGCAGCACGCTGGAAGCGTTCGAAATCGTGATGCCCCGGCCGTTCTCCGGCTGGTAGTACTCCGTCGCCCGGGTTCCGATGCGGGCGTCGCAGCACAGGGTGATCTCCGAGGCTCCGCCGACCGCGAGTCCGTTGACGGCCGCGACGACGGGTACCTGCGTCTGCAGGATGGCCCGGGTGATGTCGTGGAAGCTCTCGAACGCCTCGTGGAGTTCAGCGTCCGTGGACGGCGCGCTCTGGAGGTCCTCCCCCGCGGAGAAGGCCCGCCCCTCGCCGGTGAGGACGATCCCGCGCACGCTGTCGCCGGTGCCGAACTCGCGGATGACCGTCGCCAGCCGCAGCCGGGTGGCGACGTCCATGGCGTTGAGCTTCTCGGGGCGCCGGAGCGTCAGCACGGCCACGCCCCGCATGACGTCGACGTCGAGGAATCCTCCGCCGGATGCGGCAGGTGCCACCGTCTTGTTCCGTCGGGCACCGAGGTCGTGGGTGATGCCGGGTTCGGCTGCGGCGCGGGCTGTGAGGGCCGGCTTGGAGATGCGTTCGGACGGCGTCCGGGGGAAGTCGGCGACGAACTCCACATAGCGCGGCACCTTGAAGCGAGCGAGCTCTTTGCCGGCCCGCTCGACGATCTCCTCAGCCGTCGCACGATCGGCCGGCACGCCGGCCGCCAGCTGGACGAAGGCCTTCACCTCCTCACCGAGGACCTCGTCGGGTTCGGCGACGACCGCGGCCGCCACGACCACGTCGTCGCGCTCCAGGGCGGCCTCGACCTCGACGCTCGCGACGTTCTCGCCACCGCGACGCACCATGTCCTTGATCCTGCCGACCAGTTGGATGCCCTGGTCGGGCCGTCGGACGACGACGTCACCGGTATGGAGCCAGCCGTCCCGCAGAACCCTGGCCGTGTCCTCGGGGCGGTTCCAGTAACCGCTCATCATGGGCTTGCCCGAGATGAGCAGTTCACCGGGATCGCCGGCCGGTACCTCGATGCCGTCGGGGCCGACGACGCGGACCCTCTTGGTCGGCACCGGCTGCCCCAGGCTCCCGCTCCCGACGGCGTCGGCGTCGCTGAACGGGCTGAACAGGTCGACACCGGACTCGGTCATCCCGTAGATCTCCCGCCACGGCGCACCCCATCGTTCCTCCAGCTGCGCGTGCAGGGAGACGGGAATGCCCGAACAGAGCACCTGGCGTACGGCGTTGTCGCGGTCCTCCGGCGTGGGCGGCTGCTTGAACAGCAGCGTGGGCATCGACCCGAGGACGTAGAAGAAGGTCGCCCGGTGCCGGCGGACGTCGGCCATGAAGGTCGACGCGGAGAACCGGGGCAGCACGACCAGCGGAGCCCCGATCGTGAGAGCGAGCGCCGTGTTCCACTGCGGGTCCATGTAGGAGAAGGGCTGCGCCGTCAGCAGCACGTCCTCGGAACCGAGTCCGGTCGCCGCCGCGCAGGTCCAGCCCAGCCGGACCCAGTAGTCGTGGGTGAGCATGCACGCCTTGGGAAAACCGGTCGTACCGGAGGTGTACTGCAGGTTCGCCAGCGTCCCGGCATCGACCGGTGCCACCGGCGCCCTCCGCGGGAAGGGCTCGGACCCGTCGTCGGCGACGTCGACGACACGAAGGCCGGTGAGCACGTCCTCGGTCGCCATGACGTCGGCGATCAGCCCGGCCCGTTCGGAGTCGGTGAACACGACGCGTGCCCCCGAGTCCCGCAGGACGAAGGCGAGGTCACCCCGCCGGTAGGAGGAGTTGATCGGCACTGCGACCGCTCCGGCCTTGAGGGCGGCGAGCCACACGACGGGCCACTGCACGACGTTGGGGAGCATGATCGCGACACGGTCGCCCGGCTGTACGCCGTCGAGCTCGATCAACCGGTGTGCCAGCCTGGAGGTCCATGCGTCGATGTCGCCGAAGCTCCATGACCGTTCGCCGAAGCGCAGGAACTCCCGTTCCGCTGCGTCCTGTGCGCGCCGTGACAGCAGCTCCGTCAGGGTCGGGACGGTGGGGTCCGCGCCCATCTGCTCGGGCTTCACGACCGGCAGGGGACGCGAGTGCGTGCGACCGGCTTGTTCGACTGCCACGTTCTCCGTCATCGCAAGCTCCTGTGCGTCTGTTCACCGCGGTGGGCCGCGAGCAGCTCCGCCGCGGCCCGCACGATCCACGTCATCGTCGGGTCCGCGCTCTTCATCCACTCGGGGTGCCACTGGACTCCGAGGACCGGAGCGCCGGGGAGCTCCACCGACTCGATCACGCCGTCGCTCGTCCGTCCGGTCACGACCAGGCCGGTGCCGCAGCGGTCGACGGCCTGGTGGTGCCAGGAGTTGGTCAGTGCGTGTTCGCCGAACAGGCCGGCGGCGACCGAGCCCTTCTCGAAGGTCACGAGGTGATCAGCGGTGCCGTCGGTGGGTGCGGCCTCGGTGGACAGGTGACTCACGGAGCCGGGCGGAAGATCGGCGATGAGTGTGCCGCCGAGGGCGACGTTGAGCACTTGCAGGCCGCGGCACACACCCAGCACGGGAATGCCCCGCTCCAGCGCGGCTCGGACGAGGGCGATCTCGTACTCGTCCCGAGCCACGTCGTGGACCATCGGGTCCGTCCGTGGGTCGATGTCGCGGACCACTGCCGTGTCGCCGCCCCAGCATGCCGGATGGACGTCCTGTCCGCCGGTGATCACCACACCGGACAGCCACTCGCAGATGTCCGTCGCGTCGGTGTCGTACGACAGGTGCACGGGGAGTCCACCGGCCTGTGCGATGCGGCTTGCGAAGTCCGCCATGTAGCTGTCGGTGCAGCGGTCGCCGTACCGCTCGTCGGCTCCCTTGAGCAGGTGCAGCCGGTACCGCCGCCCGGTGATGCCGATCACCGGGCGTACCGTCACGGCCTTCTCACGCCCGCTCACGGCAGTTCGAAGTAGCGAGTCGACTCCCACTCCGAGAGCTCGGCAAAGGGGTCACCGCCGGCGGTGTGGAACTGCATCCACTCCCACTTGCGCGACGCGATCCAGCAGTCGACGAACTCCTCGCCGAGAAGGTCGCGGAGGATCGGGTCGGCCTCCAGGGCCGCCGCGGCCTTCGTGATGCTGTCCGGGATCCGGTCGACGCCCAGGCCCGGCGGCAGACACCACGCCATCTCGGTGACCTGCTGGGGCGGGTCGATCTTCCGCTCGACACCGGCGATGACGCCGGCGAGCACGCCTGCGAGCGCGAGGTAGAGGTTCGCGTCCGCGCCCGGGAGGCGGTACTCGAGACGGGAGTACGTGGGGTGTCCGCAGACGGCGCGTACCGCGGCGGTCTTGTTGCTGATCCCCCAGCTGATCGTGACCGGCGGTCCGCTGAGGTCGACGAGCCGCCGGTACGACGTGATCTGCGGCAGCACGATCGAGGTGTTGCCCTCCATCGTCGCCAGCAGCCCGCCGATGGCGTGCAGCATCGTGTCCGACGGTCCGTTCTCGGCGTAGAACGCGTTCGCGCCGTCGCGCTGCAGGGAGAGGTTGATGTGGGATGCCTGGCCGTAACCGGCGGTGGGCTTGGCCATGAAGGTCACGCTGTGCCCGCGCTCGAACGCGACCTCGCGCATGATCTGGCGGGTCCGTGCCCAGGCGTCGCCGACCTTGATCGGGTCGCCCGGTGCGAGGTTGAGCTCGATCTGACCGGCGGCGTCCTCGTCGCTCCAGGCCTCCCATTCGATGCCGACCTCATCGAGGCGGTCGGCCACGGCGTTCATGTAGTCGGTCCAGTCCCTCGACTTGGCGAGGTGGTATGCCGTGCCAGCGCTGCCGCCCAAGGGGGTCAGGTCGCGGTACCCGCGGGCGCGCGCCTCGTGGATCGACTCCTCGAAGACGGTCGCCTCGATCTCGACCGCGACGGTCGCGGTGAATCCGTGTCCGGCCAGACGCTCGACCATCTTCCGCACGAGGTTGCGCGGACAGAGCGGGACCGGTGTGCCGTCCTTGAGCCAGTAGTCGCCGATGACCGAGTCCAGGCCCGGCTTCCACTCGACCAGGGTCGACATGTCGGGGCGGAGGTAGACGTCGTCGAGGTGGCCACGCCAGGCGGGGTAGGCGGAACCGAAGGTAGGAAGGTTGCCGAGGTCGAGGCCGAACAGGAGATCCGCGAAGGGGAAACCCGCCTCCTTGCCCGCGGCGAACTTCTTGGGCGAGACGTTCTTGCCGAGGAAACACCCCTCGGGGTTGGTCGCCTCGAGCCGGACGGCTCGCGCGCCGGAGTCGCGAAGCGGCGCGCTCGTAGCGGTGGTGCTGAGGTCAGACATCGAAACGAACCTTCCAGGAGGCGCCGACCATCACGGACAGCTGGGACATGGTGCCCTGGATGCCCAGGGCACCCGAGGACAGGACCGCGACGAGGTCGTCGGCACCGGAGAACACGCCGGCGAGCGTCTCGGGAGCCCCGGCGATCAGGTACTGCGTGGCGCCGTCGCCGAGCACGGCCTGCTCCAGGCCCTCGGGCCCCTCGGTGACCGCGATCAGCACGTCGGGGATGCCCGGCAGGGAACGTGTCGCGTCCCAGAACCGCTGAGCGGCCTCCCGCCACCCGGGCAGCGGCGGCGTGAGCGCCTGCAGGACACCCCCGGCCAGGTCGGCGTCACCGGAGGGATCCGCCGTCGGCTCGAAACGCGCGTTGAGGTCGACGGTGAGGGCGGCGTCCGGCTCGACCAGCACTCCGCTGGACACGTCGATTCCGTTGTCACCGAAAATGATCGTCGCGGCCTGGGGCGTGTCGTGGGAGTGAATCGCGACAGTGCCGGTCGACCTCTTCAGGGCGTCGACAGCATGCCCGGTCCGGACGGAGTCGCGCAGCGTGCGGCCGATCAATCGCACGAGGGGACTGGCATCGTCCTCGATCCTGACGTCGACCTCTGCGGCGCCCGCCGAGGTCGATGGGGGGGCCGTCATGGTTTCGGCCATCCTTCGGTCCTTTCGACTTCACGGACCACGCGACCCGTAGGGGCGCCGCACGGTCTCTGGGAATCCACGATTTCTTAGTCATTTGACTCAATCGCGTGACTAGGATGGTGGGGCACGGACCGCAACGTGTCAACACCTCTCCTCACCCCTTCGGAAAGGCCCCGCGCATGACCAAGTCCGTTCCATCGAGCTGGGAGCGCCTCGACGCCGACGCGCTGCTCGTCGCCCAGGCCATCGCCGAGGCGCTGCCCATCCCCGTCCGCGAGCTCGGAGCCCAGGCGGCGCGCGAGCTGCTCGCGAGCACGCCGTCCGACCGTCCCCTGACGCCCCTCGACCGGGTCGAAGCGGTGATCGTCCCGACGCGTTCCGGACCACTGCGGGCGCGCCTGTACCACCCACCCGGCTCGCCGGCCGAGGATCTGCGACCGACGCTGCTGTATCTGCACGGCGGCGGATTCGTACTCGGAACCCTCGACGGAGTGGACGAGGTCTGCCGCGCCATAGCCGCCCGGTCCGGGTGGGCAGTGCTCTCCTTGGAGTACCGGCTCGCCCCTGAGCACCCGTACCCGGCGGCCCTCGAGGACTCGCTGGACACGCTGGTCTGGCTGCGCGGGTCAGCCCAGGATCGGGGCATCGACCCGGGCATGATCGCCGTCGGCGGCGACTCCGCGGGTGGCAACCTCGCCGCTGCGCTCTGCCTCCACCTCCGGGACCGCGGACTTCCGCTCCCCGTGTCGCAGGTCCTCGTCTATCCCGCGGTCGACGACCGGTTCTCCACGCCGTCCTGGACCCGGTTCGCCGACGCGCCCCTGCTGACCGCGGCCGATGCCCGCTGGCTCTGGGGGCAGTACATCGGCCCCAACCGCCAGGGCGGCGTCGATCAGTACGCGGCCCCCATGAAGGCCGCGTCCCTGCGCGGGTTGCCGCCGGCCCTGGTCCTCACCGCCGAGGTCGACCCCCTGCGTGACGACGCCGAGGCGTATGCCGAACGACTGCGGCACGACGGCGTACCTACTACCGCCATTCGCCACCCGGGCGTGTTCCACGGCTTCTTCACCGAGGTCGGTGTCTTCGCCCGGACCGACGCTGCGATCGACGACGTGGTGCGGCATCTGCGCGGCAGCACCGCCGCCCGTGCCGCATCGACTTCCTGAGGGCCGCCGGGCATTGACGAGGTCACGGCCGGTAGCTACATTCTTAGTCACTCGACCTAGACAAATGACTATCTCCGTGCCGTCCGTCAGCCACCCTGGACCACGAGAAGGCAGAGCCCATGACTGACTCCTCCTCCACCGCCCCGGTCGTCGACGTCCTGTGCGTCGGCGCCGGGTTCTCCGGCCTGTACGCCGCCTACAAGGCGGCCGAACAGGGCTGGACGTTCGCCGGGTTCGAGACCGCCCCCGACGTCGGCGGCACCTGGTACTGGAACACGTATCCCGGGGCCCGATGCGACGTCGAGAGCATCTACTACTCGTACTCGTTCAGCGAGGAACTCCAGCAGGAGTGGTCCTGGAGCGAGCGCTTCGCCCCGCAGGCGGAGATCCTGAGCTACATCAACCACGTCGCCGACCGCTTCGACCTTCGCCGGCACTTCCGGTTCAACTCCAAGGTGGTCGCGGCCAACTGGCTTCCGGAAGACCACCTGTGGGAGGTGACCCTCGACTCCGGCGACACCCGCCGTGGCCGCTACCTCCTGGCCGGCTCGGGCGGACTGTCGACACCGAAGGAATTCGACGTGCCCGGCCTGGAGAACTTCACCGGGCTGACCGTGTCGACGAGCCGCTGGACGATCTCGCTCGACGACCTCGCCGGCAAACGGGTCGCCGTCATCGGCACAGGATCGTCGGGCGTGCAGTGCATCCCGCTCATCGCCGAGGTGGCAGAGCACCTGACCGTGTTCCAGCGGACCCCCAACTACGTCTTCCCCGCCCGCAATGCCTCGCTGCCCGCGGAGACCGTCGCTGAGATCAAGGCCAAATACCCCGCCATCCGCGAGGAGTGCCGGCAGTCCCCCGGCGGAATTCCGGACCGCCCCGTGACCGACTGCGCCTTCGACGTCTCCGACGAAGAGCGTCAGGAGCGCTACGAGCGGGCCTACGAGCGCAGCGGGTTCCTCGGCGTCGGTGCGGAGTTCGCCGACCTGCTCACCAACCCGGAGGCCAACGAGACCGCCGCGGAGTTCGTGCGTCAGAAGATCCGTCAGATCGTCCACGATCCGCGGACCGCGTCCCTGCTCGAGCCCCGGTTCCACCCTCTGGGCGCCAAGCGCAGCTGCTTCGGCACCGACTTCTACGAGACGTTCAACCGTCCGAACGTCTCGCTCGTCTCGCTGCGCGACGAGCCGATAGCGACCATGACCTCCGGCAGCATCATCACCGAGAGCTGCTCCTACGACGTCGACGCCGTCGTTCTCGCGATCGGTTTCGACGCCTTCACCGGACCCCTGTACGCGCTCAACGTGACGACGCCCGAGGCAGGCACGCTCCAGGACGCGTGGCGCGACGGCGTGCGCACGTACCTGGGCGTCATGACCGCCGGATTCCCCAACTTCTTCATGATCGCCGGCCCGCAGAGCCCCGCGCTGGCGAGCAACGTCGTCGTGACGATCGAGCAGGCGGTCGACTGGATCGCCGACCTGATCGCCCATGCCAAGGAAGAGGGTGGCGACGTCATCGAAGCCACTCCCGAGGCCCAGGACGACTGGGTGACCATCACCGAGGCCACGGTCAACCAGACGCTGTACGCGACCACCGACTCCTGGTACCGCGGTTCCAACGTGACCGGCAAGCCGACCACCTTCCTCGGCTACGTCGGCGGCGTCGGCAAGTACCGCCGCATGTGCACCGAGATCGCCAAGCGCGGCTACCCCGGCGTCAGGATCGGCGGAGAGGCGGTTGCCCCCGGGATCGGCCGCATCGATGAGGAGATCGCGTGAAGGTCGTCCACCAGCGGTACGTCGCCTACTCCGATGCCCACTACGCCGGCAACCTGGTCGACGGCGCGTTCAGCCTGAAACTGTTCGGGGACGCCGGGACGCATCTGGCCATCGCCGTCGACGGCCACGAAAGCCTGTTTGCCGGGTATTCGTCGGTCGAGTTCCTGGCCCCGGTCCGCGGCGGCGACGTTATCGAGGTCGAAGCGCGTCTTGCTTCCAAGGGGACCCGGAGCCGGACCATCGACTTCGAGCTGCGCGTCATCTGCCGTGCCATCGACGACACCGGCCGGGCCGAGGTGCTGGCCGAACCCGTCGTCGCCACTCGTGCTCGGGGGACAGGTGTGGTCCCCGCCAACACCGGGACGGCGAACACCCGGCTCTAGAGACCCGTCAGCCATGCCCTCGACCAGGGCGGCTCTTTGTCTCGCTCCATCCGCATGGGGGCGCATGCGTCCCGGGCCGAGTCCTCATGGATCCACCACCCACCGACATCGAGAGAACTCCCATGCTGAACCTGTCAGTCCTGCTCGAGGACTCCGCCCGCTCGTTCCCCGACCGTGACGCGTTGGTCCTGGGGCCCACTCGGCTCACGTACGCACAGGTGGACGCCGCGGCCAACCAGGTCGCGAACCTCTTGGTCGCGCGCGGTATCCAGCCGGGCGACAAGGTGGCCCTGAGCTGCCCGAACCTGCCGTACTTCCCGATCGTCTACTACGGGATCCTCAAGGCCGGTGCGGTCGTCGTACCCCTCAACGTGCTGCTCAAGTCGCGCGAGGTCGCCTACCACCTCGCCGACGCGGACGTGAAAGCGTACTTCTGCTTCGAGGGCACGCCCGAGCTGGCGATGGCGGCGGAGGGCCACGTCGGTTTCCAGCAGGTCGACGGCGCCGAGCACTTCTTCGTGATCACCGCCGACGCGGCCGCCCCCAGTCCGATCGCCGGCACCGAGACCCTGGGTCAGGCCGTCGCCGGGATGAGCCCTGTCTTCGAGTCCGCCGTGACGGAGCCCGGCGATACCGCGATCATCCTGTACACCTCCGGCACCACCGGGCAGCCCAAGGGGGCCGAGCTGTCCCACGCCAACACGATGATGAACGTGGTGGCCAACAACCGGCTTTTCCAGAGCGAGCCGGCGACCGACAGTCACGTCGTCTGCCTCCCGCTGTTCCACACCTTCGGCGCCACCGTGCAGATGCACGCCGGGTTCTCGATGGCGGCAACGCTGCACCTGGTCCCACGGTTCGACGCCCACGCGGTGCTCGAACTGATGGACCGGGAGATCATCACCTTCTTCGCCGGCGTGCCGACCATGTGGTGGGGTCTGCTGAACGCGCTCACCGACGACATCGACGTAGGCCGCATCGCGGACAACCTCCGCATCGGCATCTCGGGCGGCGCCTCCCTGCCGGTGGAGATTCTCCACCAGGTCAAGCAGCTCTTCGGCGTCACCGTCATCGAGGGATACGGACTCTCCGAGACCTCCCCGGTGGCCACGTTCGGCGACCGCAGGCTCCGGCCCCGACCGGGCTCGATCGGCACCCCGATCTGGGGTGTCGAGCTCAAGCTCATCGCACCCGACTGGACCGAGGTGAGCAAGGTCGGCGAGGTCGGAGAGATCGCGATCAAGGGGCACAACGTGATGAAGGGCTATTACAACCGTCCCGCAGCGACGTCCGAGGTGATCCGCGACGGCTGGTTCCGCACCGGCGACCTGGCACGCAAGGACGAGGACGGCTTCTATTACATCGTCGACCGGTCCAAGGACCTCATCATCCGGGGCGGCTTCAACGTCTACCCGCGTGAGGTCGAGGAAGTCCTGATGACCCACCCTGCGGTCAGCCTGGCCGCCGTCGTCGGCGTACCCCACGACAGTCACGGCGAGGAGATCAAGGCCTTCGTCATCCTCCGGCCCGGCGCCTCTGTCACCCCCGGCGAGCTCGTCGCCTGGGGCAAGGAGCAGATGGCCTCCTACAAGTACCCGCGCATCGTCGAGTTCGTGCCGAGCCTGCCGATGACGGCCACCGGAAAGATCCTCAAGCGCGAGCTGGTCTGAGCCCGCCGAACACACGGACGCAACATTCGTGTTGAGGTCCAGAGCCTTGAGCTCCTGGAACGCGAGATCGAAGCGGCCCGCCGCACCGGCTACGCCCCCGGTGTCCTGTGGTAGCGCCTGCCCCAGCTGCACACGGCGGAGGAACTGCACGGCCGGCCGACCCGCAGGCGGTACCGCCAAGAGCCACCGGACGAGCTATTCCATGGTCATGAGAATCGCCGGTTTGGCTAACCGGCGATTCGCTGCCATGTTGCGGCGCCCATTCGGCACTCGGGATCCTTGATGGACCTTGGCCGCCTGTACCTGCTGGGTGGTATGGAGGCGCTCTGGCCAGCTGACCCCACGGCGGTGCGTGGTCCGGCTCCCGGTCGAGCGCCGCCGCCTCTGACTGCCCTCCAGGCCGCCCGAGTGACGGTCATCACGGATGCCCTTGAGGGGGTGCTGCGTAGGCTTGAGCCGTCGTCGCCGCGGGGGACGGGAGAGCGGGCGAAGCCCTCCTCCGGTCGCCTGACGATGCGTCAGCAAAGTCAGCAAGTGGTCAGCATGAGTCCTGAAAAACCTGGGGAAAGCTGCCCGAACGTGCGACTCGCTGTAGGGTGTGGAAACAGCCCTTGACCTGCAAAAACGCAGGCAGGGAGCCTACTTGTGGGAGTGCCCCGATGTTGCGTACCATGTTCAAGTCCAAGATCCACCGCGCCACCGTCACCCAGGCCGACCTGCACTACGTGGGATCCGTGACCATCGACGCCGATCTGCTCGACGCTGCCGATCTGCTGCCCGGTGAGCTGGTGCACATCGTCGACATCACCAACGGTGCGCGGCTCGAGACGTACGTCATCGAGGGGGAGCGCGGGTCCGGAGTGATCGGGATCAACGGGGCCGCCGCCCATCTCGTGCACCCCGGCGACCTGGTGATCATCATCAGCTACGCTCAGGTCACCGACGCCGAGGCGCGGGCGCTGACGCCGCGGGTGGTGCACGTGGACCAGGGCAACCGCATCGTGGCCCTGGGCGCGGACCCGTCGGAGCCGGTGCCGGGCTCGGACCAGGAGCGCAGCCCGCAGGCCGTCACGGCCTGACGCCGACCCGGGACCGAACACAGGAGCGTGCCATGAGCGACATCGAGATCCGCGACGACCGGGCCGCCGGCCGGCTGGAGGCCCTCGGCGACGGAGAGGTCGTCGGGCACATCGAGTACTTCGTGCTCGACGCCCCGCGCACCGCTCTGGTGCCGGTCCACACGATCGTCGAGCCCGCGCACGAGGGGAAGGGCATCGCCTCCTCCCTCGCGCGCGAGCTGTACGCCATCGCCGGGCGCGAGGGCGTTCCGGTCGCCCCTCTGTGCCCGTACGTCGTGAAGTGGGCCGCCAAGCATCCCGACGAGGCTCCGGCCGCCGACCCCGAGCTGCGCACCGCGGCGAAGGAATGGCTGGCCGCCCACCCCGGGCGGTTCTAGGCCGCCCGGTCCCCGAAAGGGGTGCTGCCTGTCGACGTTTGCGGTGACGCAGGTTGTTCGGCTGACGGGGCGTCCGGTCGGGGTGAGGGTGGTCCGGTAGGGGCGAGGGGGCGGGCGGTCCCGTCCGGTCGGGCAAGGGGCGGACCGGTCCAGGTACAGGCACCCTTCGCCCTCCCCCCCGACCCGCGCGGTGCGCCCCTGAGCCCGCGGCGGCCGGTCCGCGCGCCGGGCACCGGCGTTGGGCCATGCGGAGGGTGGGCCACGGCTCCACCGGGTGACTGGCCGCGCGGGCGCCGGGTACGCGGGGGAGTAGTCCAGAGCCACCGTCGACCGACTGGCCGGAGGACGCCATGACCGACCCGTACCACGACCCGGTGCATCCGGGCCCGACGCCCCGCCCGGAACCCCAGCAGCCGTACCCGGATCCGGTGTCGCCGCCGGATCCCTCACCGGCCCCCCAGCCGCCGGGCCCGGGACCCGAACCGACCCCGCAGCCGCCGGGGCCGGGACCCGAACCAACTCCCCAGCCGCCAGGACCGGGTCCGCAACCCACCCCCCAGCCCCCCGGCCCGCGACCCACCCCCCAGCCCCCGGGTCCGGGTCCGCAGCCCACGCCGCCACCGCCGCCGGGGCCCGGGCCGATCCCGCCTCCCGGGCCCGGCCCGAACCCGCAGCCGCCGGGCCCGAACCCGTTCCCGGAGCCGGACCCGTCCCCGATCCCGCCGGGCCCCGAACCGCTCCCCAACCCGGAGCCGGGTCCGCCCCTCACCTAGCTGAGCGGCTGTCCCAACCGGGTGGCCGTCCTGCCGTGCGGCGCGGCGGAGACGGGTGGCGCCTCCCGGGCAGCCCGCCACGCCGTGACCCCGGCCGCCGCCCCCTACGCCGTGACCTCCGACCGGTCCCCGCCCCACAGCGTGTGGAAGGAACCGCCGCGGTCCACCCGCCGGTAGGTGTGCGCGCCGAAGAAGTCGCGCTGGCCCTGGGTGAGGGCGGCCGGGAGGCGTTCGGCGCGCAGGGCGTCGTAGTAGGCGAGGGCCGCGGCGAATCCGGGGGTCGGCACGCCCTGGAGGGTCGCGGCGACCAGCACCTCGCGCCAGCTGTCCTGCGCGGCCGCGATCTCCCGCGCGAACGTCTCGTCGCTCAGCAGGCTCGGCAGGTCCGGCCGCGCGTCGTACGCCGCGCGGATGCGGTCCAGGAACGCCGCCCGGATGATGCAGCCGCCGCGCCAGATCGACGACACCGCGCCCAGGTCGATGTCCCAGCCGTACTCCTCGCTGCCCGCGGCCATCTCGTGGAAGCCCTGCGTGTACGACACGATCTTCGAGGCGTACAGCGCCTGCTCCACCCGGTCGGCGAAGGTGGCCGCGTCCGCCTTCGTCAGCGGCGACGCCTTCGGACCCGCCAGCTCGCGGGACGCGTCCCGCAGCGCCGCGTGCCCCGACAGCGACCGTGCGAAGACCGCCTCCGCGATGCCCGACACCGGCACGCCGAGATCGAGGGCGATCTGGACGGTCCAGCGCCCGGTGCCCTTCTGCTCGGCCTGGTCCACCACCACGTCCACGAACGGCTTGCCCGTGGCCGCGTCGACGTGCGCCAGCACCTCCGCCGTGATCTCGATCAGATACGAGTCGAGCCGGCCGGTGTTCCAGGTGCGGAAGATCTCCGCGATCTCGGCCGGCGTGTACCCGGCGACCTCGCGCAGCAGCTGGTACGCCTCGCCGATCAGCTGCATGTCGGCGTACTCGATGCCGTTGTGCACCATCTTCACGAAGTGCCCGGCACCGTCCGGACCGACGTGCGTCACGCACGGCGCCCCGTCCGCCGCCTTCGCGGAGATCTTCTCCAGCATCGGACCGAGGGAGTCGTACGACTCCGTCGAGCCGCCCGGCATGATGCTCGGCCCGTTCAGCGCGCCCTCCTCGCCGCCGGAGATGCCCGTGCCGACGAAGTGGATGCCCCGCTCGCGCAGCTCCCGCTCCCGGCGCCGGGTGTCCGCGAAGTGCGCGTTGCCACCGTCGATGATCATGTCACCGCGCTCCAGCAGCGGGGCGAACTCCTGGATCACCGCGTCCGTCGGCTCGCCCGCCTTCACCATGATCACCAGGCGGCGCGGCCGCTCCAGCGCGTCCACGAACTCCTTGGCGGTCTCGGTCGCGACGAAGTCGCCCTCGTGCCCGAACTCCTCCACCAGCGCGTGCGTCCGCGACGCCGTCCGGTTGTGCAGCGCCACCGCGTAGCCGTTGCGCGCGAAGTTACGGGCGAGATTGCGGCCCATCACCGCGAGTCCCGTGACACCGATCTGGGCTGAAGTGCTCATACCGCCTGCTCCCGAAGACATAGAAGACATGGGGAAAGGGTGGGGGGAGATCGTGCCGTTCCTGCCCGCCAGTATCGCCTCTCGACCATGCTGACGTGCCGGTACGCCGGCCGCACATCCGGCCGCGCCGCACCCTCGGTACGCACGGAAGGCACCCGGAGTCTCAGCCTCCGGCTCAACGCGCGGCGATTCCAGGCCACTTGGCGCCGACGGGAGGCCGAATCACTGCCTTGTCATGGCCTGTTCCCGGCGCCTACTGTGCCGCTCCTGACGCTCACGCGTGTCGAGGGGGGCTCCCAGCATGGCCGTACGCGGCCGGCACCGCCGGTACCAGCCGAACAGGATCAACCGCGCCTCGCTCACCGTCACGGCGGGCGGTGCGGGCATCGCCCTGCCGCTCATCGGCGCCGGTGCCGCGCACGCCGCCGACGTGAGCACCTGGAACAAGGTCGCCGCCTGTGAGTCCAGCGGCCACTGGAGCGTCAACACCGGCAACGGCTACTACGGCGGCCTGCAGTTCACCCAGTCCACCTGGGCGGCGTACGGCGGCACCGCATACGCCGCGCGCGCCGACCTCGCCACGCGGCGGCAGCAGATCGCCGTCGCCGAGGAGGTGCTCGACGGACAGGGCCCCGGCGCCTGGCCGGTGTGCTCGGTGCGCGCCGGGCTGACCAGGGGCGGTCCCGCACCCGACGTCCACCCGGACACCGCCCGAACCGCATCCCGGCCCGTGGAGCGCTCCGCCCAGCGGTCCGCCGAGCGGTCGGTACGCGATGTCCAGCCGCAGACCACGCCCCAGTCCCGTGCGGGCCGTACCGAGATGTACACGGTGATCCACGGCGACACCCTCTCCGGTATCGCCGAGTCCCAGCACGTGCCCGGCGGTTGGCAGCGGCTGTACGAGGCGAACCGGGCCACCGTCGGTGCCGACCCCGACCTCATCGTGCCGGGGCAGCGGCTGCGGGTGCACGGCGGCGGTGCGACGAAGGCCGCCCCGAAGAGCCACGGCCACGTCGGCAGCGCGGCGCCGGCGCAGAAAACCCCGGCCAAGAAGGCCCCGGTCAAGAAGACCCCGGCCAAGACCAGGCATGCCGTGCCCGAGCAGAGCCGGAAGGCCGGCGGTCACACCCTCGTCGCACCCGTCGGCGGCGGCATCGGCACGCCGTACCACGCGGCGGGCTCTTCGTGGTCGAAGGGCTACCACACCGGCGTCGACTTCCCCGTGCCGACCGGCACGTCCGTACGGGCCGTCGGCTCGGGCGAGGTCGTGGACGCGGGGTGGGGCGGGTCGTTCGGCTACCAGGTGGTGATCCGGCACGCGGACGGCCGCTACACCCAGTACGCGCACCTGTCGGCGATCTCCGTGCGGGCGGGGCAGTCCGTCGGTGGCGGTCAGCGCATCGGCCGTACCGGCTCCACCGGGAACAGCACCGGTCCGCACCTGCACTTCGAGGTCCGCACGGGACCCGGCTTCGGGACGGACGTGGATCCGCTGGCGTATCTGCGGGCCGGCGGGGTCAGGATCTGACCCGGGTCCGATGCCGGTCCGGCACCAGGACCGGCGCGCCCGGCACCAGCACCGGGACGCAGGGGCTGACGTAGAGCGGGGCGCAGACGTACAGCACCTCGTCCGCCCCGCTCGCCGCCTCCCCGCCCCGGTACGTCACCGAACGCCCGCCGGAACCCGCCGGCACCACGGGAACGGTCCGCACCACGTCCTGCGCGGGCACGACGACCACGACGGGAACCTCCACGGACACCGGTTCCAGCACCGGCACGTCCACTGCACCCGCGTCCGTCTGGGACAGCGCCGCCGCCTCCACGGGGACAGCTCCGCGCACCGCCACGTCCACCGCATCCGCGTCCGCCCCGGAAAGTGCCGCCGCCTCCGCCGGAACCGGTCCGGGCACCGCCACGTCCACTGCACCCGCGTCCGTCTGGGACAGCGCCGCCGCCTCCACCGGGACAGCTCCACGCACTGGTACGTCCACCGCACCCGCGTCCGCCGCCCCGGACAGCGCCGCCACCTCCGTCCCAGAACGCACCGCCGCCCCCTGCGTCCCTGAGGCCCCCGCCGTCTCCGCCAGCCGCTCCGTCGTCAGCAGGATCAGCCCGCCCGCCGCGAGGACTCCGCATCCCAGCGCCAGCACCGTGCCCGCCGTGCCGTGGCGGAAGGTCTCGCCGAACATCGTGATGCCCACCGCCGCCGCGACCACCGGGTTCACCACCGTCAGCGTGGCCAGCGGCGCGGTCAGACCGGCGCCCCGGTAGGAGGCCTGGGACAGCAGGACACCCGCGCACGCGAACACGCCGATGACCGCCAGCGACGGCACCTCGGACATCGCCGGGCCGCCGGTGAGGTCCACGGCGACGGTCTTGGTGAACACCGAGGACATGCCGAACGCCACGCCGGCGGCGGTCGCCAGCAGCGCGCCGCGCACCGCCGGATGCCGTTGCGCGGCCCTGCCCGCCACCATCAGCGCGGCGACCGCGCCGACGGCCACCAGCGCGGTGCTCACGCGCTGCGCCGTGTCCAGCGACTGCGCCGCCGACATCCCGACCAGCGCCAGCAGGCCCGCCAGACCGGCCGTGGCCATGATCGCGCCCCGCCAGGCGGTCGCCCCGGCCCGGCGGCCGACGAACAGGGCCGCCATGGGCAGCGCCAGCACGATCGTGAGCGCGCCGAGCGGCTGCACCAGGCTGAGCGGGCCGTACGCGAGCGCCACCACGTGCAGCAGACCGCCGAGGGCGTTCAGCGCCAGCGCCCCCCACCAGGCGGGCCGGCGCAGCGGCGCGTAGCTTTCGCCGGGGTCGGTCGCGGCGACCCGCTCCTGCACGATCGCCCCCGCCGCGTAGGCGACGGCCGAAACGAGCGACAGCAGGACGGACAACGCGAGGGCGCTCATGAGCGGCTCCTTCGCGGAAGGCGGGGCTTCCGGCCCCGGCGCGACGAACGGTCGGCTGGCATGTGCAACACGATGCCCCGCCGGCGTGTTCCCCGTCGTCGTCCCTGAGCACGCAATGCTTCCTACTGCCGATGGAGTACGACCCGTCTCCGGTCATCCCTCAGGGGGGTGACACGGGCCGTGACCCGGTGATCACGGCTCCGGACGCCCTTGGTACTACTGCTGCTCGTGGACCTCGACCCCGAACTCGCCGCGCTCCGCCCGCTCGGCGGCTTCTTCCTCCTGCGCGTGGCCGGACCCGAGCACCGGGCGCTGCCCACCCTCGCGGACGCCTACGGAAGCGGAGGGCCGCAGGGCCGGCCGGATCCGCTCGACGTGCGGGTGCGCAGGGTCGCGGACGGTATCCGCGCGCCCGAAGCGCGGGTCGCGGCGTCCATCGCCCACCAGGGGCTGGCGGCCCGGCTCTGGTCCGTCGCCCTCGGCTGCGCCGCGCTGTACGGCAGCCTCCCCGACCTGGACCCGCGGCTGCTGCGCTGGGACCCGGAGGGCAGCGCCCCCGACGACCTGTGGCTGACGCGGGTACGCCCGGGCACGGACCTCGCCCGTGCCGTCCTGGACGCTCACCTGCACCCGCTCGCCGCAGCCCTGCGCGCCCGCCACCGCCTCGCCCCCGGCCTGCTGCGCGGCAACGCGGCCTCCGCGCTGGCCGGCGCCGGCCGGCAGCTGCAGCGCTGGGCGCTCGCCCACGACCGTCCCGGCACCGCGGCACGCGCCCGCACCCTGACCGCCGCCCTGCTCACCCATCCGGACCTCGCCGGCGCCGGCACCCTGACGGACCCCGCGACCGGCGCCCCGAGCGGCCCCCAGGCGTTCCGTCGGCGCAGTTGCTGCCTGTACTACCGGGTGCCCGGCGGAGGCGTGTGTGGTGACTGTTGCTTCCCGAGGCCCCCGCGCTCTTCCCCACGCGCCCCGTCTGGGTGACCATGAAGGTGACCGGTGACCGACAAGGTGACCGCGATGGCAACAGCCGCCGAATACAGGGGGTCGACGGGTGCGAGTGGGACTGCTGACCCGGGAGTACCCCCCGGACGTGTACGGCGGCGCCGGCGTCCACGTGGAGTTCCTGGCCCGCGAACTGGCGCCCCTGGTCGATCTCGACGTGCACTGCTGGGGCGAGGGCTCGTCGGCGGACAAGGCGGCCGGCATCCAGCGGCACCGCCCCTGGTCCCGCCTCGACGACGCCAACGACGCGCTGCGCACCTTCTCCGTGGACCTGTCGATGGCCGCCGCCCTGCGGGGCCGCGACCTGGTCCACTCGCACACCTGGTACGCCAACCTCGGCGGCCACCTCGCCAAGATGCTGTACGGCGTCCCGCACGTGGTGACCGCGCACTCGCTGGAGCCGCTGCGCCCCTGGAAGGCCGAGCAGCTCGGCGGCGGATACGCGCTCTCCGGCTGGGCCGAGCGCACCGCCATCGAGGCCGCCGACGCGGTGATCGCCGTCTCCGGCGCCATGCGCGAGGACATCCTCGCCTGCTATCCGGCGCTCGATCCGGCCCGGGTGCACATCGTCCACAACGGCATCGACACCGCGCTGTACCGGCCCGACCCCGGCACCGACGCCCTCGCCCGGGCCGGCGTCGACCCGCACCGCCCCTACGTGCTGTTCGTCGGCCGCATCACCCGGCAGAAGGGCGTCCCGCATCTGCTGCGGGCCGTGCGGGACATCGACCCGGGCGCGCAGGTCGTGCTGTGCGCGGGCGCGCCGGACACTCCGGAGATCGACCGGGAGTTCCGCACCCTGTACGAGGAGCTGAGCGCCGTACGCGACGGGGTGCACTGGATCCCGCGCATGCTGCCGCGCCCCGAGGTGATCCAGCTGCTCACGCACGCGGCGGCGTTCGTCTGCCCGTCGGTGTACGAGCCCCTGGGCATCGTGAACCTGGAGGCGATGGCCTGCGGCACCCCCGTGGTCGCCTCCCGGGTCGGCGGCATCCCCGAGGTCGTCGAGGACGGCGAGACCGGGGTACTCGTCGACGTGGACGAAGACTTCGAGTCGAGCCTCGCCCGCGCGCTGGACCGGGTCCTCGCGGATCCGGCGGCCGCCCGGCGGATGGGTGAGGCGGGACGGGAGCGGGCGGTCACACAGTTCGGCTGGGACGCGGTCGCGCGGCGCACCGTACGGCTCTACGAGGAGATTCTCGGCGGCACCAAACAGGCGTAACGCGCCCTGACCAGGGGCAGGGATCCGTCAACCAGGTGAGGGGAGCGGCCATGCGTCGTGGTGGTCCTTCGGTGCTCGGCATCGTGCTTGCGGGCGGAGAGGGCAAGCGCCTGATGCCCCTGACCGCCGATCGCGCCAAACCGGCGGTCACCTTCGGCGGGACGTACCGCCTCGTCGACTTCGTGCTGTCCAACCTCGTCAACGGCGACATCCTGCGCATCTGCGTGCTGATCCAGTACAAGTCGCACTCACTGGACCGGCACATCACCACGACCTGGCGGATGTCCAGCCTGCTCGGCAACTACGTCACCCCCGTCCCCGCCCAGCAGCGCCTCGGCCCCCGCTGGTACCTGGGCAGCGCCGACGCGATCCTGCAGTCGCTGAACCTCATCCACGACGAGCAGCCGGAGTACGTCGCCGTCTTCGGCGCCGACCACGTCTACCGGATGGACCCGCGGCAGATGCTGGCCCAGCACATCGAGGGCGGCGCGGGCGTCACGGTGGCCGGGATCCGGGTGCCGCGCAGCGAGTCCGCGTCGTTCGGCGTGATCACGCCCGGCTCGGACGGCCGCACGGTCCACCGCTTCCTGGAGAAGCCCGCCGATCCGCCGGGTCTCGCGGACGACCCCGCGTGCGTGTTCGCCTCGATGGGCAACTACATCTTCACCACCAAGGCGCTGATCGAGGCCCTGCACCGGGACGCCGAGGACGAACACTCCGTGCACGACATGGGCGGCTCGATCCTGCCCCAGCTCACCGAGCGCGGGGAGGCGCAGCTGTACGACTTCAGCGACAACCACGTCCCCGGCGAGACCAGCCGCGACCAGGGCTACTGGCGGGACGTGGGCACCCTGGACGCGTACTACGAGGCGCACATGGACCTCATCGCCGAGCGGCCGGCGTTCAACCTGTACAACCGGCAGTGGCCCATCTACACGCACTCCAGCGACCTGTCCCCGGCCCGCTTCAACGCCGGCGGCATAGCGGGCGAGTCGATCATCAGCGCGGGCTGCCTGATCCGCGGCCAGGTGACCCGCTCCGTGCTGTCCCCGGGTGTCGTCGTCGACCCGGGCGCGGTGGTGCAGGGGTCGGTACTGCACGACAACGTGCACATCGGCCGGGGTGCGATCGTGCGCGGCGCGATCCTCGACAAGAACGTCGAGGTCCCGCCGGGCGCGACGATCGGCGTCAACCCGAGCCGGGACGCGGAGCTGTACACCGTCTCCAAGAGCGGGGTGATCGCCCTCGGGAAGGGCCAGCGGGTGTCGTAGGGGGCGTCTCGACGGCCATGCCGGGCTCGCGACGCCCTGATCCTGGTCCGATCGCGAGACACGCCCGGGGGCTTACGGGGGGGCGCTGCGCCGACATCGCCCCGCCCGGCACGGCGGCGGAGCGCGGCCTTGCGTCAGCCGGACGCCCGCATCGCCTCAAAGTTCTTCATGATCGTCTCGGACGTGCGGCTCATCTCCTCCGACGGGCTGATCTGGAGGTACTCGGTGCCCGGCTGGGTATGCACGGGCACATGCCCGGCGGGGGCGTAGAAGGCGTCCCCCGCCAGGTACACCTCGTCGTGGTCCGCGTAGTGGAACGTGAGCTCGCCCTGGAAGACATACCCCCAGTGCGGGCACTGGCAGCGGTCGTCGGGCAGGCCCTTGAGCAGCGGACGGTGGTCGACGTCCTCGCGGAACGTCAGAAAGTCCACCGTGTATTCGGCGAGCGCCTCGGAACGGTCCACGACCGGTCCGAAGTCGCCGCCCTGGGTGGCCGTCTCCCTGGAAACTTTCGGCATCTGTGTCGCCTTCTTCCACGAGCAGGGCTTCACCTCATTGTGCGCGCCGCCCTCGGGTCCCGGCACCCCGTGCGATTGTCATGTCCCTGGACGGGGAGCGGATTCCGTGCTGTCATGCCAACGACCGCCATTACAACGATGTAAAAGCGCGGTCGCACGATGCGACGAGCCGTCACCCGCCTTCCCCCGAAGGAGGATTCATGCGCACCGGACGCCTCAGAACGACACTCGCCCTCCTGTTCGCCACGGCCCTGGGACTCGCCGGGCCGGCCGCGGCCCCGGACGCCGTCGCGGCCCCCGCCGCAGGCGCGGCCGAGGTCCACGGACTCAAGGGCGAGTACTACACCCAGTCCGCCCCCGGAGCCTTCGACTTCCACGAGCTGAAGGCCACCGGGTTCGACCCCGCCCTCGACTTCGACGATCTCGAACCGCGCCTGAAGTTCACCACCGGGCAGTCGGACGACGTCAGCGTCCGCTGGACCGGCAGACTCGTCCCCGCGAAGTCAGGCCCCCACACCTTCTCGATCACCGGCGACAACGGCTTCCGCCTGTGGGTCGGAGGCCGCCTCGCCATCGACCACTGGGTGGACGACTGGGACCGCGAACAGACCTCCGCACCCGTGGAGTTGACCGCCGGCCAGGCCTACGACCTCAAGGTCGAGTACTTCGAGCACTTCGGCGGCTCCAACCTGCACCTGCGCTGGACCGAGCCCGGCGGCGCCAAGGAGGCCGTACCGCAGTCGGTCCTGCGCCTGCCCGACGGCTTCGACTATGACGGCGCGACCGCCGCCACCGTACTCCCCGACGGCCGCACCCTGAAGCTGGACTTCGCCCAGTCCCTGGCCGCGCCTCCGGCCGGCTTCACCGGTCACCTGAAGGTGGTCATCGGCGGCGCCGCGTGGCCGCTGGGGGCCGCACGGCCCGACCCGGGCGACCCCCGGGCCCTGCTCGTCGCACTCGAGCAGCCCGTCGTCGGCAACAGGACCGGCACCGCCCGCGGCACCGCCGACGTCCGC
The DNA here is from genome assembly GCF_040656475.1 of Streptomyces sp. NPDC049915. NCBI lineage: Bacteria > Bacillati > Actinomycetota > Actinomycetes > Kitasatosporales > Streptomycetaceae > Streptomyces > Streptomyces sp. NPDC049915. The sequence goes on along the minus strand of NZ_JBFAMH010000005.1, from coordinate 193,696 downwards.
TACGACGGAGCGGGCGGGCTGACCGACACCGACGGCAACGTTGTCACAGCGTTCTGGAGCAGCGGCGCCAACCGCTCGACGTACGAGCTGCGCACCCCCTGGGCCGACCAGGTCGACCCGGCGCACCCGCTCGACGACTACCCGCGGCCCCAGCTCACCCGTGACGCCTGGCTGAACCTCAACGGCCGCTGGCAGTTCGCCGGGGCGAAGGCGGGGGAGCGGCCGCCCACCGGCCGCGACCTGCCCGAGCGGATCACCGTGCCCTACCCGGTCGAGTCGCAGCTGTCCGGCCTGGAACGGCACGAGGACCGCATGTGGTACCGCCGCACCTTCACCGTCCCGCCCGACTGGCGCGTCGGCTCCGGCCGGCGGCTCCAGCTGAACTTCGGCGCAGTCGACTGGCAGGCCGAGGTGTATGTCAACGGCCGCCGGGTCACCGAACACCGCGGCGGGTACGACAAGTTCAACGCCGACATCACCGACGCGCTGAAGCCCGGCCGCACCCAGGAGCTCATCGTCGGCGTGTACGACCCGACGGACGCCGCCGACCGGGAGAACCCGCCGCTGGGCAAGCAGCGCCTCGACCCGAGCGGCATCTGGTACACCCCGACCTCCGGCATCTGGCAGACCGTGTGGCTGGAACCGGTCGCCCCCGACCACGTCGACGCCCTCAAGCTCACCCCCGACCTCACGCGCGGCACGCTCACCGTCGAGCCGCAGGGGGTGCGCGCCGGCGTCCCGGTCACGGCGACGGCGTACGCCCACGGCCGCAGGGTCGCCACGGCGCACGGCACTGCCGGCGCCCCGCTGACCCTCACGATCCGCGACCCGCACCTGTGGACCCCCGACGACCCGTTCCTGTACGACCTGAGGCTGACCGTCGGCGCCGACCGCGTCGGCAGCTACTTCGGGATGCGCTCCATCGGCGTCCAGACGATCGACGGCGTGCCCCGCACGGTCCTCAACGGCAAGCCGGTCTACCTGATGGCCACCCTCGACCAGGGTTTCTGGCCGGACGGCCTGTACACCGCGCCCACCGACGAGGCCCTGGCCTACGACCTGAAGGTCCACAAGCGGCTCGGGTTCAACTCCGTGCGCAAGCACATCAAGGTCGAGCCCGACCGCTGGTTCTACTGGACCGACCGGCTCGGCCTGCTGGTCTGGCAGGACATGCCCGCCATGACGGCCGGCGTGGACCCGGGCGCGGCGGCCCGCGCCGAGTACGAGCGCGAGATGAAGCAGGTCATCGACGAGCACGTCTCCAGCCCGTCGGTGATCATGTGGGTCACCTTCAACGAGGGCTGGGGCCAGTACGACGAGGCCCGCATCGCCGACCAGGCCAAGGCGTGGGACCCGACCCGGCTGGTCAACGGCATGTCGGGGCTCAACCTCGGCCGCGACGGCGGCACCGGCGACGTGATGGACGAACACGGCTACCCCAGCCCCGCCCTGCCGCCGCACCCCGACAGCGAACGCGCCCTGCTCAGCGGCGAGTACGGCGGCCTCGGCCTCGCGGTGCCGGGCCACGCCTGGCCGGTGCAGCAGTCCTACGTCGATGTCGACCCGGCGGCGTACACCGACGACTACCTGGCGAAGCTCGCGGAGGTCCACGTCCTCGCCTGCAAGGGCGGCAACGGCGCCGTGTACACACAGATCACCGATGTCGAGGGTGAGCTGAACGGGCTGCTCACCTACGACCGCCGGGTGCTCAAGCCGGACGCCGACCGGCTGGCCGCCGCACACCGGGCGCTGATCCATGACGCGTCCCGGGCGACCGTGGCCGGCTGCCCGGCGTCCTGACCGCCGCCCCCGGACGGCCCGCGGCCGTCCGGGTGGGGTGCGGGGGAGACTGCGGAGCACTCCGCACCGAACCGACCTCATGTCCCATGAGTCCCACCCGTCACTCGAAGGGTGGGACTTAATCTGCTGTTAACTGTACGTAGCCTGATCGTACTTGACCGTAATCGGGTGCAGGGGTTTGACTGCTGACTCATCGGTCCGTCGACGCGAGGCAAGCCCTTGACTTCTGATCTGCTCGCACCCCTCGATCTGGCGTTCTGGAACATCGAGTCCGCCGAGCACCCCATGCACCTGGGCGCCCTCGGTGTCTTCTCCGCCCACTCGCCGACCGCGGGAGCGCACGCGGCCGATCTGCTCGCCGCGCGCGCCGCGGCCGTGCCCGGGCTGCGCATGCGGATCCGCGACGTCTGGCAGCCGTTGCGGGCCCGCTCGCCGTTCTCCTTCGGCGGAGCCGTCCGCGAAGGCGTGCCGGACTTCGACCCGCTCGACCACATCCGGCTGCACGCCCCCACCGCCGACTTCCACGCCGAGGCCGGCCGGCTCATGGAGCGGCCGCTGGACCGCGACCGGCCTCCGTGGGAGGCGCATGTGCTGCCCGGCGCCGACGGGGTGTCGTTCGCGGTGCTGTTCAAGTTCCACCACGCCCTGGCCGACGGGCTGCGGGCGCTCGGCCTGGCCGCCGCCATCCTCGACCCCGTCGAGATGCCCGAGCCCCGGCCCCGGCCCGCTCAGCCGCCGCGCGAACTGCTGCCCGACGTGCGCCGGCTGCCCTCGTTGGTGCGTGGCGCGGTGTCCGGTGCGCTGTCCGACGTCGGCCGCGCCCTCGACATCGGCGCCTCGGTGGCCGCGTCCACGCTCGCCATGCGCAGCACGCCCGCGCTGACCGCCGAGCCGTCGGGCACCCGGCGCACCGCCGGAGTGGTCCTCGACCTGGACGACGTGCACCGTATCCGCAAGGCCGTCGGCGGCACCGTCAACGACGTACTGATCGCGGTCGTCGCCGGCGCCCTGCGCACCTGGCTCGACGAGCGCGGCGACGGCAGCGAGGGCGTCGCGCCCCGCGCTCTGATCCCGGTTTCCAAGCGCCGCCCGCGCACCGCCCACCCGCAGGGCAACCGGCTCTCCGGGTATCTGATACGGCTCCCGGTCGGCGAGAGCGACCCGCTGGGCCGGCTCGCCGCGGTCCGCGTCGCCATGGACCGCAACAAGGACGCCGGCCCGGGCCGGGGCGCCGGGGCGGTCGCGCTGCTCGCCGACCACGTCCCGGCGCTCGGTCACCGGCTCGGCGGGCCGCTGGTCTCGCAGGCCGCCAGGTTGTGGTTCGACATCCTGGTGACCAGCGTGCCGCTGCCCAGCCTGAGCCTGAAGCTCGGCGGAAACCCGCTCACCGCGGTGCACCCGCTCGCGCCGCTGGCCCGCGGTCAGTCCCTGGCGGTCGCGGTCTCGACGTATCAGGGCCGGGTCCACTACGGCCTCGTCGCCGACGCCGAGGCGGTACCGGATCTCGACCGGTTCGCGGCGGCGCTGACCCGGGAGGTGGAGACGCTGCTCACAGCGTGCGAAGACTGAGCCCGCGCGTTTGGTTTCCGGGTGCGGCGCTCCGTTAGAATTCCGCGTTCGACAGCGGGCGCGGTTGGAGCGCCGCGGGACCAGACCAGGGATCGGCAGCGCGATGACGGTGACAGAGGACGGCTCGACGACCACGGACGAGGTGGTGTACGGGCCCGGCATCGACCCCGAGCGACTGGCCGTGTGCCTGAGCGTGCTGGAGGAGCTCGACCGGATCGACGTCGACCACCCCGACGCGATCGCGGTGCGCCGGGCCACCTCGCACATCTACCGCACGGTCAAGCAGCGCCGCCGCCAGGAGCGCCGCGCCGCCAAGACCGCCCACGACCGCGCCGTCACCGAGGCCACCGCCACCGGTTCCGCCGAGCGCATCGACGACGAGACCGAGGGCATCCTGCCGTCCTCCAAGGTCGAGGCCGGCCGGATCGCGGGGATACTCCAGCGCCCCCGCTCCTGCTACACCTGCAAGAAGCGCTACGTCGAGGTCGACTACTTCTACCACCAGCTGTGCCAGGAGTGCGCCGCGCTGAACCGCACCAGGCGCGACGCGCGCGCCGACCTCACCGGGAAGCGGGCCCTGCTCACCGGCGGCCGCGCCAAGATCGGCATGTACATCGCGCTGCGCCTGCTGCGCGACGGCGCCCACACGACGATCACCACCCGCTTCCCCAAGGACGCCATCCGCCGCTTCAAGGCGATGGAGGACTCGGCGGACTGGCTGCACCGCCTCGACGTCGTCGGCATCGACCTGCGCGACCCGGCGCAGGCCGTGTCCCTGGCCGAGCAGGTCGCCGAGGCCGGACCGCTCGACATCCTGATCAACAACGCGACGCAGACCGTGCGCCGCCTGCCCTCGGCCTACGCGGCACTCGTCGAGGGCGAGAGCGCCCCGCTGCCCGCGGGCGAACTCCCCGCCCACCACGTGATCGGCGCCTTCAACTCCGGCGCGGTCGACGGCATCGCGGCACTGCCCATCGGCGCCAGCGGTCTGGACGCGCAGAAGGTCGCCGACCTCGCCCTCGTCGCGGGCAACGCCAGCGTCGCCCGGCACCTGGACGGCACCGCCATCGACGCCGGCGGTCTCGTCCCGGACGTCGTCGACACCAACACCTGGGTGCAGACCATCGACCAGATCTCCCCGGTCGAGCTGCTCGAGACCCAGCTGTGCAACTACACGTCCCCGTTCATCCTGATCAGCGCGTTGCGCCCGGCGATGGCGGACGCCGCGAAGAAGGCGGCCAGCGGCCGGGCGTACGTGGTGAACGTCTCCGCGATGGAGGGCGTCTTCAGCCGCGGCTACAAGGGAGCCGGGCACCCCAACACCAACGCCGCGAAGGCCGCCATGAACATGGTCACGCGGACCAGCGCCCAGGAGATGTTCGACGCCGACGGCATCCTCATGACCTCCGTCGACACCGGCTGGATCACCGACGAGCGCCCGCACTACGACAAGCTGCGCCTCGCCGAGGCCGGTTTCCACGCGCCGCTCGACCTGGTCGACGGTGCGGCCCGGGTCTACGACCCGATCGTGCGCGGCGAGGCGGGCGAGGACCTGTACGGCGTCTTCCTGAAGGACTACGCGCCCGGCAAGTGGTGACAGCGCGTCCCTGGGGTTGCGCCGGCTCAGTCGACGGCGCCGGTCCGGGCGTTGTGCGCGCAGAGCAGTTCCAGCACCGTGCGCCAGTCCTCCAGGACCCCGCCGTCCAGTGCGTCGGTGCGCGCCTCCTCGTCCGCCTGGCGCAGGGCGAGCAGCGCGTCGTCCGCGGCGGCGGCCTCGCGCGGGACAGCGCGCACCAGGTCGTGGACCCGCTCGCCGAGCAGTGAGCGCACCGCCCCGGCCGCCCGTTCGGCGCCGCCGGTGGCGTCCCCGGGCCGTAGCAACCGTCCCACGGCGAGCACCAGCCCGGCGACCTGGAGTTCCTTGTCGGCGGGCCGGCGCCGGCGCAGCAGCGCCGCGGTGCGCAGGGCGTGGTCGTGCAGATCGGCCGGGGCGGCGGTGCGCGCCGGCGGCAGGTCCCGCACGCCCCGGCAGGCGTACAGCAGATCCATCAGCTCCTCGACGCTGCGCAGTTCCATGCGCCTGTCCTCCCGTGTCCTCCCGCGAGACAGCCGGTACCGGCACGTCAGCAGAGCATGGCCGGCCCATCGCTCAGCCAACGGCACGTGAACTGTCGGCCGAAGTCGAAGACCCGCGCGGGAACATAGGCCGATCGAGTGACTGATAAAAGGCGTCAAACCGGTCAAAGGGGTTGAATTCCCTAACGGGGACATGTGCGTGACTTGCCATGGTTACCCCAAATTTTCAGCCCCATCGAGCGGGGCCCCGCTCATTTGGTTAATCTGTAGCGGACGGACAGCGCAACGGGGTCCCACCCACACCCATCGTCCGTCATGGGACAAGCCGGTCCACCACGGCCTGATCCACTGCCAGTTGTCGACGCCACCGCGTCCGAACGCCTTGAGACAGACCCGAGCGGGCGTCGAAGAACAGGCCGCAGTATGGCCCGTACGTCCCCCGGGTGACCGACACATAAGGAGTGCGCGGTGACACCAGAGAAGACGAATCGCGAGCAGCGCCCCAAGGAACGCACGGAGCGCGCCGGCCGCCGACCCGGAGAGATCGGCAGCCTCGACGTGTGGGCCCGGTCCGCCCCCATCCGCCTCGCCGGATACGAGGACGACCTCGCCGAGCCGCACATCCTGCCCAGCGTGGACTGACCCGCTCCGGGCAGGACCATCGCGATCGCCGAGAGGCATGGGCGTGTCAGACTCACGCCCATGCTGATCAGAGAAGCCGCGGCCGAGGACTGGCCGCAGATCTGGCCGTTCTGGCACCGCATCGTCGCCGCCGCCGAGACCTACGCCTGGGACCCGGACACCACCGAGGAAGCGGCCCGCGCCCTGTGGATGAGCCCGGCCAAACGCGTCTACGTCGCCGAGGACGAGAGCGGAGCCGTCGTCGGCTCCGCGTATCTGACGCCCAACTACGGCGGCCCGGCCGCCCGCATCGCCAACGCCGGCTTCATGGCCGACCCCGGCCAGGGCGGCCGCGGTATCGGCCGCGCCCTCGCCGGACACGTGCTGGCCGAGGCCAGGGCCCACGGCTACCGGGGGATGGTCTTCAACGCCGTCGTCGAGACCAACCCGGCCGTCGGCCTGTGGCAGTCCCTCGGCTTCACGATCCTCGGGACCGTCCCGGAGGCCTTCGAGCATCCCCGGCACGGACCGGTGGGACTGCACATCATGTACAAGGCGCTGTAGCCGGCCACCCGGCACCCCGGAGCCTTCGCCCCGGCGGCGCACCCGGGGCCGCGCCCGCACGAGCCGCTGGGACCCGCTTTCTCAGCCCGACTCCCCGCGCCAGTCGCCGTCGCGTCGGGCCCAGCGCACCGCGGGTGCCACCGCGAGCCCCGCCAGGGCGAACAGGACGCCCAGCACCGCCCAGCCCAGCGCCCCGTGGGCGATCGCGGTCACCGTGACCAGCGCCGGGCCCGCCATCATGCCCGCCGACATGCCCGTACCGAAGACCCCCTGGTAGACGCCGTGGGCGCGGGCGTCGGCGAGTTCGTAGCCGAGGGTCCAGCCGCCGGCCGCCGACAGCACCTCGGCGAAGACCTGCACCACCGAGCCGGCGGTCAGCGCGAGCACCGCCCACAGGGGCGAGAGCCCGGCGGACACGGCGTACACCGCGCAGGCCGCGGCCAGCAGCAGGCCCGACCAGGCCATCGCCCGCACCGCGACCGGCACCCCCGCCGTGCGCCGGGCCACCCGCACCTGGAGCAGTGCCACCAGCACACAGTTGACGATCATCAGCAGCGCCGCCGTCCAGCGCGGCGCCCCCGTCCGCTCCACGATCCACAGCGGCAGCCCGACCTCGGACAGCGAGAACTGCACGACCAGTACCGCGTTCAGCACCGTCACCGCCAGGAACGGAAGATCGCGCACCGCCCGCCAGGGGCTGCCGGCCGGCGCACCGCCGTCCGGTGCACCCCGCTCGGCGACATGCGCGGCCAGCGGCAGCCGGGGCACCAGCAGGGCCGGTCCCGCGAACGACAGCGCGTTCAGCACGATCACGGTCAGGTACGCGGCCCGCGAGTCCAGTTGCAGCGCGACGGCACCGAGCACGCCACCCGCCCCCATGCCGACGTTCGTCACCATCCGCAGATACGCCCGCGCCTCCACCCGGGTCGCCGCCGGCAGCACGTCCGCGTACAGCGCGCCCTGCACCCCGCGGCTCGCCATCTGCAAACCCGTCGCCACGATCACCGTGACGAGGAAGCCGGCGTAGGAGTGCACCAGCGTGTACGCGGCCGTCGCCAGACCCGTACCGCCCCACAGCAGCGCGCCCGCCCGCCGGGCGCCCCACCGGTCCGCGGCCCGTCCGGCGGGCACGCCGGCCGCCACACCGACCAGTCCGGCGACCGTCATACCGACGCCGACCGCGGTCGCGTCCAGGCCGACGATGCGCGTGAAGTACAGGACGCCGAGGGGGAAGTACAGCCCGTTGCCGAGGGAGTTGACGGCGGTCAGCACCGTGGCCAGGCGCAACGCCGGGTCGGTGGGCAGCAGTCCGCCGGCCCGGGTGGCGCGGCCGGTCTCCGGAACGGGGCGTGTCGTGGTCATGCGGATCAGGGAACCCGGTCGCCGGACCCGTGCGGCATTGATTTAGCGTGGCGCTCAATGATCGAGTTCCACTTCGGCATCGGCGACCTCGCCACCACCTCCTTCGCGTACTCCCCGCTGCAGGAGACGGTGTTCTCGCTGCGCTGTCTGCACGACCCGGCCCGCTACCCGCACCACCGGCCGTGGCTGCGCCGGATCCGGCCGCGGCTGGCCGCCCTCGACCACGAGACGCTGACCGCCCTGTCCGCGCCCTGGCTGTGGGTGCCCGACTTCCTCACCCCGCGGCCCTCCCGCGCCCGCCCCGCCGTCGCCGACGAACTCGCCACGCTCCGCCGTACCCCGCCGGACGTCGTCGCCGCCGACTTCCGCGCCACCTACCGCACGAAGGACGCCCTGCCGCCCGTCATCGCGCGGGGCCTGACCGACCCGCCGGCGCTGCTGACCCGGGTCGTGGACGCCCTCGAGGAGTACTGGCACACCTGCCTCGCCGACGACTGGTGGCCGCGCGTCCAGGCCGTCCTGGAGGCGGATCTCGCCCACCGGGGGCGGGTGCTCGCCGAGCACGGCACCGCCGCGATGCTGTCCGGGCTGGACGACCGGCTCACCTGGGACGACGGCCGACTGAGGCTGTCCACCCAGCACTTCACCGTCCCCGCCCCGTGGACCGACATCGTCGGCATCGCCGGGCGCGGGATGGTCCTGCTGCCCACGCTGTTCGCCCGCGGCGCCCAGCCCACGATCGATCCGTCACGCCCGCCGGTACTGGCCTATCCGGCCCGCGGCCGCGCCCTCCTCTCCGAGCAGCCCCCGCCGGTCACGGACGACGCGCTCGTCCGCCTCCTCGGCCGCCCCCGCGCCCGCCTGCTGCTCCTGCTCGCCGAACCCGCCTCCACCACGGAACTCGCCCACCGCCTCGGCGTCACCCCGGGCGCGGTCAGCCAGCACCTCACGGTCCTCTACGACGCGGGCCTGCTCACCCGCACCCGCACCGGCCGCATCGTCCACTACGCCCGCACCGCCCTCGGCGACGACCTGTGCCGTTAGGCCCTCGGCTCGTGGCCGGCGAGCACGGTGCCCGTGCGGTACAGCTCCACGAGCAGCGGCCGCACGGCGCGCCCGGCGGGGGTGAGCGTGCAGCGGGTGCGGACGGGGAAGCCGGGCAGCCGGTGCAGCTCGACCAGACCGCGCTCGCGCAGGGTGCGGTGACCGGCCCGGACCGCAGGGTCGCCAACATCGCGTTCCAGGCACTGGGCATACCGATCACGGTCCGCACCCGGCACACGTATGTCGCAGGCTGCCTCGCATTGCTGGTCGTCGACTGGGTCATCGACGGCCCCGGTCCGGACGGCACACAGGTCCACCTGGAGGGCACCGCCACCGATGTCGCGCGCCGCGGGCACGACGGCCTGTGGTGCTACGTCATGGACAATCCGTTCGGCACCGCGGGGTGACCGTGTCTGCTAGGCCGGCGGCTCGTCCAGCGGCGCGGTCCGCCGCCACGGCAGCAGCCCCTCCAACTGCTCGGCGAGCTGCAGGAGTTCCGCCTCCGTACCGGGCCGTCCCACCAGCTGTACGGCGGTCGGGGCGCCCGAGGGCAGGGTGCCGAGCGGGATCGTCGCGGCCGGCCAGCCGATGAGGTTCCACGGTGGGGTGAACGGCGAGTAGGAGGTGTTGGCGGCGATGTTGCGCAGCCAGCCCCGCTCGTGCCAGGGCGCGGCCTCGGGGGAGCGGCGCGCCAGTGCGGGCGTGAGCAGCACGTCGTAGTGCGCGAAGAACGGTTCCAGCCGTTCGCTCAGCTGCTCACGGGCCCGCCCGGTGCGCACGGTGTTCAGGAAGCGGCGGCCGACGGCCGCGTGGACGCGGGTGCGGCGGGCCAGCAGCCGCCGGTCCAGGCCGGCCGCGTCGACGGCGGTGCCGGCCGTCCAGTGGGCCAGCGCGGTCACCCCGAGCGTGAGCGGATACGGCGGCTCGGCGCGCCGTACCGTGTGCCCGGCGCGCGCCAGCAGCCCGGCCGCCGCACGCACCGCCGCCCTGTACGGCGCCGTCACCGCGACCCCGGCGAGCGGGCTGCGCAGGGACATGGCGATGCGCCGGGCGCCGGGCGCCGGGGGCCGTACGGCGTCGGCGCCGGCCAGGACCGACAGGGCCAGGCGGACGTCCTCGACCGTCGTGGCCAGCGGGCCGTTCTCCGCCATGCCGAACCAGTCGCCCTCACCGATGCCGGCCGGGACCACCCCGCGCCCCGGCTTGATCGTGACCAGGCCGCAGTTGGCGGCCGGGATGCGCAGCGAGCCCATGCCGTCGTTGCCGAGCGCCAGGGGCACGAAGCCGGCGGCGACCGCGGCCGCGCTGCCGCCCGAGGAACCGCCCGCCGTGCGGGAGGTGTCCCACGGGTTGCGGGAGGTGCCGTGCACGCCCTCCGTCGTACCGAAGACGCACAGTTCGGGCACGTGCGTCAGCCCCACGACCACCGCGCCCGCCGCGCGCAGCCGGGCCACGGTCACGTGGTCGGCCCCGCCGGGTGTGTCCGGGGTGGCGGCGGAGCCGACGCGCATCGACTCGCCGCGCACGGCGAGGTTGTCCTTCACCGCCACCGGCACGCCGGCCAGCGGCAGTTCACCGAGATCGCCCCGGGCGCCGACGGCGTCGGCCTCGGCGAGCGCCGCCTGCGCGCGCACTGTACGGAAGGCGCCGATCCGCCCGTCCAGCCGGTCGATCCGGGCGAGATGCTCGGCCACCACCTCGCGCGGCGTGGCCCGCTTCTCGCGGACGGCGGCGGCGATCTCGGCGGCGGACAGACCGACCCAGCTGGTCACGGGCAGCTCCTCGACATCGGACGGCGGTGATTACCGGTGAGTAGTACAGGCGCCACTGTGCCCTGCCGCGCGCGCCGCGTCGAGGGGGTCGCCCTCACCACTCGCGTGCCGCCCCGGTACTGTCCCGTTCGATCAGCCGCGGCACCGGCACCCGCACGGTCCGCGCCGGACCACCGTCCAGCAGCGCGAGCAGCTCGCGGGCCGCCGTGCGGCCGAACTCCACGCTGTCCCGGGACAGCGCCGACAGCCACGGCTTGACCAGCCGGCACAGCGCCGAGTCCTCCCAGGACACCACCGACACGTCGCCGGGCACCGCGCAGCCCAGCCCCGTCGCGGCGGCGATCCCGGCGACGGCCATCACGTCGTTGTCGTAGACGAGGGCGGTCGGCGCGGGGGAGCGCTCCAGCACCCGGCGGGTCACCGCGGCGCCCTCAGCGTCGGAGTAGTCCGTGGTCACCGACTCCACCCCGGCCAGGCCCCGCCGCCGCGCCTCGGCGCGCAGGGTGCGCACCCGGCGTTCGGTGTGGGCGAGCCCCGGCAGCCCGGCGATGTGCACGATCCGCCGGTGGCCCAGCGCGTACAGCCGGTCCACCACCGACGCCATCGCCCCGGCGTCGTCCGCCCACACCGAGGACAGGCCCGGGTGCCGTTCGTCCGGCGCGCCGCCGATCACCACGGCGGGCAGGCCCAGTTCGTCCAGCAGGGCGGGCCGCGGATCGTCGCTGCGCGGGTCGACCACCAGCACGCCGTCCACCCGGTGCTCGGCCCACCAGCGGCGGTAGACCGCGCACTCCTCGCCGACGTCCTGCGCCACCTGGAACAGCAGCCCGAGATGGCGCTCGGCCAGCACCTCCTGGATGCCGGAGACCAGCTGGAGGAAGAAGGAGTCCACGCCGAGGGTGTCGGCGGGGCGGGCCAGTACGAAGCCGACCGTCGCCACCCCCTCGCCGGACAGCGCGCGCGCCGCGGTGCTGGGCCGCCAGCCCAGCTGCTCGGCGACCCGGCGCACCCGGTCCCGGGTGACCTCCGAGACGCCCGGGCGGCCGTTGAGCGCGAAGGAGACCGCGCTCTCGGAGACACCGGCACGCCGCGCGATGTCCTTCATCGTCGGCCGGCGCGCCGGCACCCGCTTGCCCGACAACCCATGTCTCCTTCGGAAACTCACGATGCACTAATGCGCTTGAGTGCGAACAGGCTAAAGCGCATTAGCGATCTGCCGCAAGAGATCGTTGTCAAACACGCTGACCTGGCCAAATGGGCAACTAAAGACATTAGTTCGCGTGAATCCATTGACGTCGTCGGGAATCGGCGGGCAAGGTCTGGCCCGGCGCCACCGGCCGGCCGTCCACCCCACCGCACACCGTCCCCGACAAGGAGCACACCGTCGTGCGCATCTCCCGCAGAACCTTCGCCGCCGCCGCTGCCGCCGTCGTCCTGTTGCCGCTGAGCGCCTGCGGCGGCGGCGGTGACGACGGCGGTTCGGACGACGCCTCGGGCAAGGTCCAGGGCGACATCACGTTCCAGACGTGGAACCTGAAGGCCGACTTCAAGGACTACTTCGAGGGCGTCGTAGCCGAGTTCGAGAAGAAGTACCCGGGCACGCACGTCAAGTGGATCGACCAGCCCGCCGAGGGCTACGCCGACAAGATCAGCGCCGACGCGGGCGGCGGCACCCTGCCCGACGTCGTCAACGTCTCCCCGGACCTGGTCGCCCCGCTCGCCAAGGCCGGCCTCGCGCTCGACCTCGACAAGGCGGCCGGGCAGTACAAGAAGGAGTACCTGGACGGCGCCTGGGCCAGCCACCAGATCCCCGGCCTCGGCGGCACGTACGCCTTCCCCTGGTACCTCAACACCGGGCCGCTGTTCTACAACAAGTCCCTGTTCACCAAGGCCGGACTCGACCCGAACAAGCCGCCCAGGACGTACGCCGAACTCTTCACGGACGCCCTGCAGATGGCCGACAGGACCGACGGCAAGGTCGCCACCCTCGCCAATGTGCCCACCGTCGAGGACTTCGGCCGCTACGGCGTCGAGCTGATGAACAAGGAAGGCACCGCCTTCACCTTCAACGACGCCAAGGGCGTGGAACTCCTCACCAAGTACAAGGAGTTGTACGACGCGAAGGCGCTCGACCCGCAGGCGCTGACCGCCACCCCGGAGTCGTCGGGAAAGAAGTTCCTCACCGGGGCCGTCGCCATGAACCCCGGCAGCGCCCTCGACCTCGACAACTTCAAGAAGAACGCGCCGAACCTGTACAAGAACATCGGCATCACCGACCAGATCACCAGCACCGGGCACGTCAACATGTACGTGATGGGCGTGATGGTCAACGCGCAGACCAGGAAGAAGCCCGCCGCGATCGCCTTCGCGCACTTCGTCACCGACGCCGCGCACCAGATGTCCTTCGCCAAGAAGGTCGCCATCTTCCCCTCCACCGCCGGATCGCTCGACGACCCGTACTTCACCCGGCAGGACGGCACCGACGTCACCCGGGTGCGCGTCGCCGCAGCGCAGTCGCTGAAGAGCGCCGTCAACTACACGCCGGTGCTGTTCAGCGAGCAGATGAAGACCGCGCTGCGCAACGAGGTCGCCAAGGCGCTCCAGGGCAGGCAGAGCCCCCAGGACGCGCTGGACAACGCTGTCAAGCAGTGCGACACGCTGCTGAAGCAGCAGGGCTGAACCACCATGGCCGGCTCCACCGTCTCCCGGGTGCGGCGTCAACTGCCCACCAGTCCGTGGCTGTTCGCCGCACCGGGACTGCTGATCATCGGCGCGTTCATCCTGTGGCCGTTCGTCTCCACGGTGATCAACGCCTTCACCGACCGCCGCACCCTGCTCCCCGGGCAGTTCGTCGGGCTCGCCAACTTCCGCGAGCTGCTGCACGACGACATGTTCTGGATCGGCCTGCGCAACAGCGCGCTCTACGTCGTCGGGGTCGTCCCCGCGCTCGTCGTGCTGCCGCTGCTGCTGGCCCTGCTGGTGCAGAAGAACATCCCCGGCATCGCCTTCTTCCGCTCCGCCTTCTACACCCCCGTCGTCGCCTCGATCGTCGTCGTCGGCCTGATCTGGGTGTGGCTGCTGGACGAGCGCGGACTGGTGAACTCCCTGCTGGAGACGGTCGGCGCGGGCCGGGTCGGCTTCCTCAGCGACCAGTGGCTGCTCTTGCTGAGCGCCATGGCCGTCACCGTGTGGAAGGGCCTCGGCTACTACATGATCATCTACCTCGCCGCGCTGGCGAACGTGCCGCGCGAACTGCACGAGGCCGCCGCCGTGGACGGCGCGGGCACGGTCCGCCGCTTCCTCACCGTCACCGTGCCCGCCGTGCGCTCCACGATGGTGCTGGTCGGCGCACTGTCCTCGGTCGCCGCGTTCAAGGTGTTCTCCGAGGTGTATCTGATGGCCGGCCCCAGCGGCGGCCCGGCAGGCGAGGACACCACCCTCGTCATGCTGGTCCAGCGCACCGGCACCGGCCTCACCGGCCGCGTCGGCTACGCCTCCGCCCTCTCCCTGGTGGTCTTCGTCGTCACCGTCGCCCTGATGCTGCTCGTGCTGCGCGCCGACCGGAAGGAGGACCGGTGAGCGTCCTCGAAAAGGTGCGGCCCGCGCCGCGGACGGAGGCCGCCCGCGAACCCCGCCTCACCGACGAACACGGCCGGCGCATCCGCGTAGCGGAACTGGCCTGGCGTTACATCCTGCTGCTCGCCGTGCTGGCGCTCACCGTGGGCCCGTTCCTGTGGCAGCTGTCGACCTCCCTCAAGGGGCCGACCGAGGACATCTTCAGCTCCCCGCCCCGCTTCCTGCCCGAGCACCCCACCCTGCACAACTACGAGCGGGTCGCCGACACCATCCCCGTCTGGGACTACGCCCTGAACTCGCTGAAGGTCGCCACCGCCAACGTCGTCACCAACTGCGTCGGTTCCGCCCTCGCCGGTTACGCGCTCGCCCGGCTGCGCTACCGGGGCCGGCGCGCCGCCACCCTCGCCTTCATCCTGGCGATGCTGGTACCGGTGGAGGGCATCGTCATCGCCCAGTTCACGACCATGCGCGAACTCGGCCTGAACAACACCCTGATCGGCGTCGTCCTGCCCGGCTCGATCGGCGCGATGAACGTGCTGCTGATGCGCAACGCCTTCCTGAACCTGCCGTACGAGATCGAGGAGGCCGCCTTCGTCGACGGCGCCGACGTCTGGCAGCGCTTCACCCGGATCGCGCTGCCCACGGTCAAGGGGACCCTCGCCGTCGTCGCGATCTTCGCCTTCATGGGCGCCTGGGACGACTTCCTGTGGCCGCTGATCGTGCTCAGCGACCCGTCCCGGTTCACCCTCACCATCGGCCTCAACTATCTGCACGGCACGTTCGCGGGCGACGAGCGACTCGTCGCCGCCGGCACCGTCATCGCCGTCGCCCCGCTCATCGCCCTCTTCGCCTGCCTCCAGCGGTACTTCTTCCGCGGGGTCGGCGAGGGCGCGGTGAAGGGCTGAACCCCTCACGGCCACCGCCGCAACGGCCCGCATCCCACGGCCTCTCCCAAGGACCTCCGCATGCCCGCTGCCCCGCGCTTCGGCGTCAACTACACCCCCAGCGAGGGGTGGTTCCACCACTGGCTCGACTACGACCCCGGCGCCGTCCGCGCCGACCTGGACTCCATCGCCGCCCTCGGCGTCGACCACGTCCGCGTCTTCCCGCTGTGGCCCTACTTCCAGCCCGACCGCGCCCTGATCCGGCCCCGGGCGATCGAGCAGCTCCTCGACCTGACCGACGCGGCCGCCGAACGCGGCCTGGACGTCAACGTGGACGGCCTACAGGGCCACTTGAGCAGCTTCGACTTCCTGCCCGCCTGGACCCGCACCTGGCACCGGCGCAACCTCTTCACCGACCCCGAGGTCCTCGACGGCCAGGCGGCCTACCTGCACGCCCTGGCCACCGCGCTCGCCGACCGCCCCAACTTCCTCGGCATGACCCTCGGCAACGAGGTCAACCAGTTCTCCGCCGGCCCCCACCCCGACCCCGACCGGGCGAGCGCCGAGGCGATCGACGCCTGGCTGGAGCGCATGCTCGCCGCCTGCGAGAAGGGCGCTCCGGGCCGGCTGCACCTGCACGCCGAGTACGACGCCACCTGGTACCAGGACGACCAGCCCTTCACCCCGGCCCAGGCCGCCCGGCACGGCGCCGTCACCGCCGTCCACTCCTGGGTCTTCAACGGCACCGCCCAGCGCCACGGCCGCACCGGCATCCCCACCGAACACCACGCCGCCTACCTGATCGAACTGAGCAAGGCATGGGCCGACGATCCGGCGCGGCCGGTGTGGCTCCAGGAGGTCGGCGCGCCCGCACCCCTGATCCCGCCCGAGCACGCCGCCGCCTTCACCGAGGCCACCATCGCCGCCGCCCTGGACTGTCCCGGCCTGTGGGGCGTCACCTGGTGGTGCTCCCACGACGTCTCCCGCTCCCTCGCCGACTTCCCCGACCTCGAATACGGCCTCGGGCTGCTCACCAACGACCGGCGGCCCAAGGACACCGCCCGCGTCCTCGCCCGCGCCGCCCGCACACCGCGGGACACCCCCACCACGCGCACCACGGCCCTCGCCGTGCCCGCCGACCCTGCTCTGCGCTCGCTCTGTGCCCCCGGCGGACCCGTCTTCGACGCCTTCTTCCGGCTGGTCGCGGACGGCGCCCGCCCCACCACCGTCCTCGACACCCGCACCCGGGACACCGCCCACCTGGCCGCCCGGGGCATCACCGAGGTCGTCGCTCCCGAACAGGTACTCCCCACCCCACCAGGAGGCACCCGCTCGTGAACCCCACCCGACGCACCGTCCTGCTCGCCGCCGGAGCCGCCGGCGCCGCCGCGCTCCTGCCGTCCCCGCCCGCGCAGGCCGCATCCAGGGCGACGGCCGCGCTCCAGCCGTACGCCTCCTACTGGTACCCGGACTCCCTGCCCGCCGGCAGCCCCGGTCCCGGCATCACCTGGCGCAGCCTGAAGTCCTGGCGCGCGGCCACCGACCCCGACCTCGCCTTCAACGCGGCCTCCGTACCGCTCGCCCCCCGCTTCACCCCGGCCCCGGCCAACGCCACGGCCCGCTCCGGGCAGGCCCGTATCCAGGCCCTGGTCTCCTTCGGCCCGACCTCGGGCAACCCCTCCCAGGGCTCCGCCACCGCCGACTACTACGCCCTCACCCACTGGGCGTACATCGACGAGCTGGTCTTCTGGGGCGGCTCGGCGGGAGAGGGCCTGATCCTCGCGCCCAACGCGCCGGTCGTGGACGCCGCCCACCGCCACGGCGTGCCCGTCCTCGGCAACGTCTTCCTGCCGCCCGTCGCCTACGGAGGACAGCTGCGCTGGACCCGCGATCTGGTGCGGAAGGACGCCACCGGGCACTACCCGCTCGCCGCGCAACTCGTCGCGGTCGCCGCCGCGTACGGTTTCGACGGGTGGTTCCTCAACGCCGAGACCGGCGGCGGCGACCGCGGGCTCGGGGCGGACATGCTCGGATTCGTCCGCGAGCTGAAGACGCTGGCCGCGGCCCGCGGACAGCGGGTGACCTGGTACGACGCGATGACCGTGGACGGCGGCGTCGACTGGCAGAACGCGCTCACCAGCCGCAACGAGCCCTTCTTCCAGGCCGCCGACGACATGTTCGTCAACTTCGGCTGGAGCACGGGCGGTCTCGCCTCCTCCGGGGCCGCCGCCGAGCGGCTCGGCCGCAGCCGGTACGCGCTGTGGGCGGGCGTGGACGTGGAGGCGAACGGCTGGAACACGTCCGTGAACTGGGACGCGGTCGTGCCCACCTCGTCGGACCACGTGACCTCGATCGGCTTCTACCGGCCGGAGTGGACCCGCAACCAGCTGCCCGACGACCGGCGCCGCCCCGGCGACTTCCACGCGGCGGACGACCGGTTCTGGACCGGGCGTTCGCTGGACCCGACGCGGCCCGATCCGGCCGACCCGTGGCGGGCGCCCGCGGTGTCCGTGGCCGACCGCTCGGCGGTGACGTCCGTGCCGTTCGCCAGTGTCTTCAACACCGGGCACGGGCTGCGCTGGTACGAGGACGGGGAAGTCGTCTCGGACGCGCCCTGGAACCATCTCGGGCTCCAGGACCGGCTGCCGTCGCGGCGGTGGGCGGTGCACACGGCGGGCCGGCGGGCGGCCGTCTCCTTCGACTTCGCGGACGCCTGGCGGGGCGGGAGCAGCGTCCTCGTCGACAGCCAGGGCGGTGAAGTCGACGAACCGGTGGTGGTCGAGCTGTACGCGACACGCCTGCCGCGCGCTGTGAACACCGTTGTCGAGGTGACCTACCGGGTCGAGGAGGGCGACGTGAACGTCGAGCTCGGTGTCGCCACCGCGGAGCCGGGCACACCGGGGACGCCACCGCCGTACACATATCTGCCCGTGAGCTCGGTCGACAGCGCCTCGCGTACGGGGCTCGTCAACGGCTGGCGGACCGTGACCGTGCCGCTCCCGGCACTGGCCGGAGGCACCCTGCGCGCCCTCGGCATCCGGCTCACCTCCACCGGCGGTGGGCCCCTGCGCTGGCGGCTCGGCCGTATCGCCGTCCGCACCGCCCGCGAGACGCCGGCCGCGCCCACCGGCTTCCGCGTCACCGCGGCCGCCGCCGACGCGCTGCGCCTGGGGTGGAACCGGCCGGGCGGCGATGTACGGCAGTACACCCTGCACCGCGTCCTGCCCGACGGCACCCGCCGCTTCCTCGGTGCCACCGGACAGTGCGCCTTCCACGCCGCCGGCCTGCGGCCCGAGCAGGGCGAGAGGGCCGCACGGTTCGAAGTGCGCGCGGTGGGGGAGCTGTACACCTCGTCGGCCCCCGCGACGTTGACCCACCCCTGGTAACCACCCGCGGACGATTACGGAGCACCCGCATGCATGACGACCGCAGCCTGGTCGAAGCCCGCCTCAAGCGCGTCCTCGACGAGCGCATCCGCCCCGCCGTGTACCCCGAGTCCGTGCCGCTGGACGTGGTGGTGTGGCACGCACCCGGCGAGCCCGTGCCGGTCGCCGAGGGCCTGGCCGCGACGCCCGAGCCGATCGCGGTCGGCGCCCGCTGGGGTGCTCCGTGGGGCACCAGCTGGTTCCGGGTCACCGGCACCGTCCCCGAGGCGTGGGCCGGGAAGACCGTGGAGGCCCTGCTCGACCTCGGCTTCGACGAGAACATGCCCGGCTTCCAGTGCGAGGGCCTGGTCTACCGGAGCGACGGCACCCCGGTGAAGGGCCTCAACCCGCGCAACCAGTGGGTGCGCGTCGGCGCGCCCGTCGAGGGCGGCGAGGAGGTGCGGCTGCACATCGAGGCCGCCTCCAACCCCGTCATCCTCGACTACCACCCCTTCGTGCCGACACCGCTCGGTGACAAGGAGACCGCAGGCAGCGAGCCGCAGTACACGCTGACCCGTATGGACCTCGCCGTCTTCGACGAGGACGTGTGGCAGCTGGTGCTCGACCTGGAGGTGCTGGGTGAGCTGATGGCCGAGCTGCCGGTGGACGCCCAGCGCCGCTGGGACGTGCTGCGCGCCGTGGAGCGGTGCCTGGACGCGGTCGACCTGCAGGACGTGAACGGCACCGCGGCGCGCGCCCGCGCCGAGCTGACCGATGTCCTCGCCGCCCCGGCCGTCCCCTCCGCGCACCGGATCAGCGCGGTCGGGCACGCGCACATCGACTCGGCGTGGCTGTGGCCGCTGCGCGAGACCGTCCGCAAGGTCGCCCGGACCACGTCCAACATGACGGCTCTGCTGGAGGACGAGCCGGAGTTCGTCTTCGCCATGTCGCAGGCCCAGCAGTGGGCGTGGGTGAAGGAACACCGGCCCGAGGTGTGGGCGCGGGTGAAGAAGGCCGTGGCGGAGGGGAGGTTCGTGCCGGCCGGCGGGATGTGGGTGGAGTCGGACACCAACATGCCGGGCTCGGAGGCGATGGCCCGGCAGTTCGTGCACGGCAAGCGGTTCTTCCTCGACGAGTTCGGCATCGAGAACGACGAGGCGTGGCTGCCGGACACCTTCGGCTTCGCGGCCGGACTGCCGCAGATCATCAAGGCGGCTGGCTCCAAGTACCTGCTGACGCAGAAGATCTCCTGGTCGCAGACCAACAGGTTCCCGCACCACACCTTCCGCTGGGAGGGCATCGACGGCACCCGGATCTTCACCCACTTCCCGCCCGTCGACACCTACAACTGCTCCATGAAGGGCAGCGAACTCGCCCACGCCGAGCGCAACTTCAAGGACAAGGGCGTCGCCCGGCACTCCCTCGCCCCGACCGGCTGGGGCGACGGGGGCGGCGGCACCACCCGCGAGATGGTCGCCAAGGCGGCCCGGCTGAAGAGCCTGGAGGGCTCGCCCACGGTGGTGTGGGAGCCGCCGCACACGTTCTTCACCAAGGCCGAGGCCGAGTACCCCGAGCCGCCGGTCTGGGTCGGTGAGCTCTACCTCGAACTGCACCGCGCGACCCTGACCAGCCAGGCCAAGACCAAGCAGGGCAACCGGCGCAGCGAGCACCTGCTGCGAGAGGCCGAACTGTGGGCGGCCACGGCGGCCGTACGCACCGGATTCCCCTACCCGTACGAGGAGTTGGACCGCATCTGGAAGACGGTCCTGCTGCACCAGTTCCACGACATCCTGCCCGGCTCGTCGATCGCCTGGGTGCACCGCGAGGCCCGCGCCACCTACGCACGCCTGGCCACCGAGCTGAACGGCATCATCGACGCCGCCCAGCGCGCCCTGGCCGGTGAGGGTGAGGTGCCGCTGGTCTTCAACGCGGCCCCGCACACCCGCTCCGGCGTCCCGTCCGGCGGCGCCGGGACCCCGGCGACCGAGGGCCACACGACGCGCGAGGACCGCACCGGCGGAGGGCACGTGCTGAGCAACGGCCATCTGCGCGTCGAGATCGACGAACGCGGCCTGGTCGTCTCCGTGTACGACGTCGACGCCGACCGCGAGGCCCTTCCGCCGGGACAGCCCGCGGGCCTCCTCCAACTGCACCCCGACTTCCCCAACATGTGGGACGCCTGGGACGTCGACAGGTTCTACCGCAACACGGTCACCGACCTCACCGACGCCGACGCCGTCACGGCCGGTGAGGACGGGCAGTCGGTGCGGATCACGCGCTCCTTCGGCTCCTCGAAGGTCACCCAGGTGCTGTCCCTGGCGCCCGGCGAGCGGCGGCTGCTCATCGACACGGAGGTCGACTGGCACGAGACGGAGAAGTTCCTGAAGCTGGCCTTCCCGCTCGACGTGCACGCCGAACGGTACGCGTCGGAGACCCAGTTCGGGCACTTTCACCGGCCGACCCACACCAACACCTCGTGGGAGGCGGCCAAGTTCGAGGCCTGCAACCACCGCTTCCTCCATCTGGAGGAGCCCGGCTGGGGCGCCGCCGTCGTCAACGACTCCACCTACGGCCACGACGTCACCCGCACGGTGCGCGCCGACGGCGGTACGACCACGACGGTGCGCGTCTCGCTGCTGCGCGCCCCGCGCTTCCCCGACCCGGAGACCGACCAGGGCGTGCACCGCTTCCGGCACGCGCTGGTGCCCGGCGCCGGGATCGGCGACGCGGTGCGCGAGGGCTGGCGGATCAACCTGCCCGAGCGGCGGCTGACAGGCGCGGGCGAGGTCGCACCGCTGGTGACCGCCGACCGGGACGCGGTCGTGATCACGGCGGTGAAACTCGCCGACGACGGCAGCGGCGACGTGGTCGTCCGCTTCCACGAGGCCCACGGCGGCCGCACCCGCGCCACGCTGACCGCCGGTTTCCCGCTCGCCGAGGTCACCGTCACCGACCTGCTGGAACGCCCGCTGCCGGACGCCTTGGCACCGGCCGTCGACGGCGAGCACATCGCCGTACGCCTGCGGCCGTTCGAGCTGGTGACGCTGCGGCTGCGCAGGGCGTGAGCATGGACGGGGCGCTCGCCGCGGCGGTGCGCCCCGTCCGGCACCAGGTGACCACTGGGGGCGGGGCCGGTCAGCGCTTGCCCTTCTTGTGGGCCTTGTGCTGGGACTGCTTGGCCTTCTTCGGTGTGTCACCCCGGCCGGAACGCGGCGGTGAGACCACGGGGCCGTGTCCGGTCGTACCGCTGCCCCGCTCCCGGCTCGGGCCGACGGTGACCGGCTTTCGGCTCGGGCCGGCCGGGGCGGGACGGGAACTCTCCTCCAGCGCGGCGTCACGGAGCCGCCCGGTTCCCTCGCCGGTGGGGGAGGCCGGAGCGGCGGGGGCCGCCTCGGGCCTCGCCTCGGACGTGGTCGGCGCCTCCGGGGAAGGGCGGCTGACGGCCTGTGTCGCCCTCTCGCCGCTTCCCCCGTGCGACGTGCCGTCGGAGACCGCGAGGGTGGCGGCCACGGCGGTGGCGAGCGCGACGGCTCCGCCGGCGACCAGACGCCGTCCGCGTGCGCCCCTCGGCGTGGCCGCGCCCGAGGCCGGGGGCGGACCCGGGCGCGTCGTGTCGGGGTCCCGCAGCGGTGCTTCCGCGGCCACCACGCTCGTCACGGCCGCCGTGGACGGGCCGTGTCCGGGACCGGCGGTGCCGGCCAGCGCGGTCAGCGTCCGGGCGCACTCGTGCGCCGACGGGCGGTCCCCCTCGTCCAGCGCGGTCATGTCCCCCAGCAGCGCGGCGAGTTCCTCCGGGAGGGACCCGGGCAGCGCGGGACGGCGGTGCAGGCGCGCGATCGCGGCCTCCAGGGGAGCGCCGTCGTACTCCAGCCTGGTCGTGAGGCATTCGAGGAGCACCAGTCCGAGGGCGTAGACGTCGGCGGCCGGGCCGACGGACTGTCCGAGGACCTGCTCGGGGGCCAGGTAGGCGGCCGTGCCGATGAGGGAGCCGGGGGCCGTGCGGGTGGTGGCGTCGAGCAGCCGGGAGATGCCGAAGTCGGTCAGATGGGGCCGGCCGGACGTGTCCAGGATGATGTTGGAGGGTTTGACGTCACGGTGCACGATCCCCGCCTCGTGCGCGTGGGCCAGGGCCCGGGCGAGGCCGGCGCCGAGGGTGGCCGTCGCGTCCGTGGACAGCGGGCCCGCGGCGATGCGCCGCTTCAGGGTCGGGCCGTCGATGAGCTGCATGACCAGGTAGGGCCGGCCGTCGTGCCGGCCGGCGTCGTAGACCGTGACCAGGCCGGGATGCTGCAACCGGGCCAGGATCACGGCCTCGTTGTGGAAGCGTTCCTCCATGTCCGCGTCGGCGCCGGCGCGGAAGATCTTCACGGCCACGGGACGTTCCAGACGCAGGTCGTGGCCGCGGTGGACGTCGGCGGCGCCCCCCGAGCCGATGAGTCTGTCCAGGCGGTACCGTCCGGCGAGGACGTTCGCGAAGCACCGGGACGGTGCCGGAGCCGGCTGGCGGAGCCGCATCTGATCTCCCACTGCGTCAAGGGGCGCTGCGCGCCGGGCGCTCGTTTACCGGGGGGTGCCGGACACGCGTACCCAGGTCGGCGTGGCCTATCCTCCCTCCCTCCGGCACGGGCTCTGACACCGGCTCAGGGCAGGCCGACCAGCTTGCCGACCTTGCGGCCCTCCTCCAGGTCGCGGTGCGCGGCGCGGATGTCGTCCAGCGCGTAGGCGTGCACCGGGCCCAGGGTGAGTTCTCCGGTGGCGAGCCGGTCCAGGCAGCCCTGGAGCACGTCGGCCGGCAGGTCGCCGGCGTCACCGCCGTACGCGCTGAGCCGTACCCCGCGCGGGAGGTAGGAGAGGGGGTAGAAGTCGCGCACGGTCCACTCGTTCGACAGCATCCCGGTGAAGCAGACCGTGCCGTGCACGCGGGTGGCGCGCAGGGTGTCGGGCAGCGTCGGGGTGCCGACCAGCTCCAGCGCCGCGTCCGCGCCGTCGGGCAGGATGCGGCGGACCTGCGCGGCGACGTCGCCGTCGTCGACCAGCGGATGGTCGACGCCGTGGTCGGCGAGGTGCTTCAGGCGCTCGGGCCGGCGGGTGGTGGCGAGCACGGTCGCGCCGAGGTCCTTGGCCAGCGTGGCGGTGGCCAGGCCGAGGGCGGAGGTGCCGCCCCGGATGAGCAGGGTCTGCCCGGCCGCGAGGTCGAGGCCGGTGGTGAGCGAGCCGTAGGCGGTCTGGAGGGTCTCGGGCACCGCGCCGATCGTCGCCCACGGAAGGTCCGAGGTGAAGGGGACGACCTGCGCTCGCGGTACGACGGTGTACTCGGCGTAGCCGCCGTCGAAGACCCGGCCCATGCCGCCCATCAGCGCGGCGACCTGCTGCCCGGGGCGCAGCACGCCGTCGGGGTCGGCGTCCACGGTGCCGCTGGCCTCGATGCCCGGGACCCGGGGGAAGGTCACGCCGTCGGCGAGCCCGAGCCGGGTGTGCAGCTCGGAGCGGTTCAGCCCGAAGGCCCCGACCTTGACGCGTATCCATCCGGGCGGCGGTTCGGGCAGCGGCAGGCGGCGCACGTGCAGGTTCGTCACCGGTCCGGGGGCGTCGAGGACGACGGCGCGCATGGTGGCGTCCATGGGGTCTCCGTAAGCGGTCGTACGGCGCGGTGGCCGTATCTCGAAACGAGGTATCACCCCATGCCAAGGCTCTCTCGAAACGAGGTATTCCCGGAGCGGTTCAGGTCCGCTGGGCCACCCCGGCCAGCCGGGTCGGCGGCAGGTACTCGCGCACGTAGGTCCGCTTCCAGCAGGCGCCGGTCTCGCGCAGCTCCCGCCAGGTCGTGTACCGGTAACGGAAGAGGCGGGCGCGGATGTGGCGCGGGGGAGTGTCCGGCGGGAAGGGGGAGCGGCGCAGCAGGCGCAGGGTGTCGCGGTCGTTCTCCAGCAACCGCTCCACCAGACCCTCGAACCACGCGCCCGCGTAGCCGGGGGACAGCGCCGCGAACCACATCAGCCAGTCCAGGCGCAGATGGTACGGCGCGAACTGGCGCGGCCAGTGCCCGGGATGCCCCGGCTTGCCCTTGAACTCGTACTCCCGCCAGTCGGAGTCCTCGCGCGGCACGTCGTCCAGGGTGCCCTCGACCACCACCTCGTAGCGGATACGGCTGACGCTGCCGAACGCGCCGTAGGTGTTGACCAGGTGCAACGGGTCGAAGGAGCGGTTCATCACCTGGCGGCGGGAGATCATGTTGAGCACCGGGTGATAGCTGAGGAACACCAGCAGCGCCGCCACCGCCAGCACCACCACCTCGTACCACAGGGGTGCGCCGGAAGGCGCCGACGCGGGGGCGCCGCCGTCCGGGAACCGCAGCGCCGGCACCGCCAGCACGATCGTGATCCAGTTCAGCCAGGCGAAGTTGCCCGACAGCACGAGCCACAGCTGGGTGAGGATCATCAGCGAGGCGGCCGCCGTCGCGACCGGCTGCGGGGTGAACAGCAGGAACGGCACGATCAGCTGGGTGACGTGGTTGGCGGCCACCTCCACCCGGTGCAGGGGCCGGGGGAGGTGGTGGAAGAACCAGCTCAGCGGGCCCGGCATCGGCTGCGTCTCGTGGTGGTGGTCCAGGCAGGTCAGCTTCCGCCAGCACTCGTCCCCGCGCATCTTGATCAGACCCGCGCCGAACTCCACCCGGAACAGGATCCAGCGCAGCAGGAACAGCACCACGACGGGCGGCGCCACCTCGTCGTTGCCGAGGAACGCGGCGAGGAACCCCGTCTCCAGCAGCAGCGACTCCCAGCCGAAGGAGTACCAGGTCTGGCCGACGTTCACGATCGACAGGTACAGCGCCCACGGCACCAGCCACAGCGCGATCGCCGCGCCCAGCGGCACATATCCGTCCACCCCCGCCAGCAGCGCCGCCGACACCGCGCAGCCCGCCCACGCGCACGCGGCGAAGAAACGGTCCGAGTAGTGCAGCTGGAACAGGCTCGGCGCCCGCCGCATCGGCACCCGGGCGGTGAACCGCGGGATCGGCAGCATGCCGCGCTCACCCAGCAGGGCCCGGAACTGCAGGGCCGCCGTGAGGAACGCGACCAGGTAGACACCGGCCAGGGCCCGCTGGAAGACCAGCCGGCTCAGCCAGTAGTCGGATGCGGTGAACCAGTCCACGCCTCGGCGCTCCTCTCCTGCCATTCTTCCGCGCTCGATCGTCACGCTCCGTGTGCCACGGCTCCGCCCGGGTAACCCGTACGAGGGCGAGCCGCCCCCGGCAACACCCCGCCCCCCGGTCGAATAATCAGGCAAAGCCTGGCAAGGTGGGCGCATGGTTGATCGGGGTGCGAGCGCCCTGTCACTCCCGGACGACCGGCCCGCCCACCCGGATCCGATCCTGGCGCTCAACCGCATGGGCACCTTCGACTGGGACCTGGACACCGGCCGGATGAGCATGGACGCCCAGGCCCACGAGGCGTTCGACGTGCGCCCGGACGAGTACGACGGCCGGCCCGAGACCCTCGCCGCCCGGGTGCCGCCCGGCGAGGCCCGCCGACTGGACGCGCTGGTCGCCCAGGCCATCAAGGACGGCAGCGAGAACTACGGCGCCTACTTCCGTCTGCGCTGCCGCACCGGTGAACTGCGCTGGACCCACACCCAGGGCTACATCCGGCGCGACCACAGCGGCCGGCCGCGCCGTATCGTCGGCATCGTCCGCGACGCCACCAGAGAACTCGACGAGCTGGCCGCCCACCGCCAGCAGGCCTCCCTGGACGAGGCCCGCCGCGAGCAGACCAACGTCGTCCAGCTCACCACCGCCGCCCTCGCCCACGCCCGCACCGTCCAGGACGTCATCGACGTCCTCAAGGACACCCACGGGCTGGTCCACCTCGGCGCCGCCAGCCTCGTCATGGGCCTGGTCGAGGCCGGCCGCATCCGGCTGATCGCCGAGGGGCCCCTCGGCAGCTTCGTCCCCGGCACCCGCGTCACGCGCATCGACGAGCCGTACCCGATGAGCGAGGTCGTGCGCACCCTCAGCCCGCGCTTCATCGAGTCGCCCGAGGAGTTCGCCGCCGACTACCCGATCCTGTGGCCGCACATCACCGACCTGAACATCACCTCGGCCGCCTATCTGCCGCTCATCGTCCAGGCCAGCCCGATCGGCGCGATGGGCCTGCTCTACAACGACCGGCACGGCTTCACCCCCGAGGAGCGCAACATCCTTGTCGCGCTCGGCAGCAGCATCGCGCAGAGCCTGCAGCGCGCCATGTTCTACGAGGAGGAGAAGGACATCGCGCAGGGCCTGCAGCAGGCCATGCTGCCGCGCACCATCCCCAGCGTGCCCGGCGCCGACGTCGCCGTCCGCTACCGCGCGGGCAGCGCCGGCGGGGCGCTCGGCCGGGACATCGGGGGCGACTGGTACGACCTGATCCCGCTGCCTGGGGGTACCCCCTCCGGGGGAGGCCGGGTCGGCGCCGTCATCGGTGACGTCCAGGGCCACGACACACACGCCGCCGCCGTCATGGGCCAGCTGCGCATCGTGCTGCGCGCCTACGCCGCCGAGGGCCACACCCCGGCCACGGTGATGGCCCGTGCCTCCGTCTTCCTGCACGAACTCGACACCGACCGCTTCGCCACCTGCCTGTACGCCGAGGCCGACCTCGGCACCGGCGTCGTCCAGGTGGTCCGGGCCGGCCACATCGACCTGCTGGTACGCGCCGCCGACGGCACGTGCCGCCGTATCGCCGTGCCCGGCGGGCTGCCGCTCGGGCTGTCCGCGGAGTTCGGCAGCCTGGAGTACCCGGTCTCCACCGTCGAACTCGACCCCGGCGACACCCTGCTGCTCACCACCGACGGCCTGGTCGAACAGCCCGGCGCCGACCTCGACGACGGCATGCGGGCCCTCGCCGCGTTCGTCGCCGCCGGCCCCGACGACGTGCGCGCGCTCGCCGACCGGCTGATCGAGGTCGCCGAGGAACGCGCCGGCGACGACGACGTCGCCCTGCTCCTGCTGCGGCGCCGCCCCCTGGACACCCCGCGCACCGGCGGCCGCCTCCAGCAGCACGTCGCCCCCGGCGACGCCGAGGCGCTCACCCAGGCCCGGCACATGATCCGCGCCGCCGTGCGCACCTGGGGCGCCCGCGAGCGCGCCGACGAGATCGAACTGGTCGCCGACGAGCTGATCACCAACGCCCTCATGCACACCGAGGGAGCCGCAATCGTCACCCTGCGGGTGCTCAACGGCGCCGACCGCCGGCTCCGGGTCGACGTCGAGGACTCCTCCAGCGCCCTGCCGCGCCGCCGCGAGGCCGGCGTGCAGGGCGTCTCGGGACGCGGTCTGCTCCTGGTCGACCTGCTGACCGACGTGTGGGGCGTGGAGGCGCGCGGCGGCGGCAAGTGCGTGTGGTGCGAGTTCGTGGTGCCCGCGACGGCGTGAGCGGCGCCGGGCCGACCCGCCCGCCGCCCACGCACCGCGATGCGCGGGTACCGCGGGGACGGGTGGCACTCTGGACGTATGCCGGAACTGCCCGAGGTGGAAGCGCTCAAGGACTTCCTGTCCGAGCACCTGGTCGGCCACGAGATCGTCCGCGTGCTGCCCGTCGCGATCAGCGTCCTGAAGACCTACGACCCACCCCTGAGCGCCCTGGAGGGACGCGAGGTCACCGCCGTGCGGCGGTACGGCAAGTTCCTCGACCTCGCCACCGAGGGCGGCCCGCACCTGGTCACCCATCTGGCCCGGGCGGGCTGGCTGCACTGGAAGGACCGCCTGCCCGACGGCCCGCCCCGCCCCGGCAAGGGCCCCCTCGCCCTGCGCGTGGCGCTGGAGACCGGCGCCGGCTTCGACCTCACCGAGGCCGGCACACAAAAACGCCTCGCGGTGTACGTCGTCGACGACCCGCAGCAGGTCGAGGGCGTCGCCCGCCTCGGCCCCGACCCGCTCGCCGACGACTTCGACGAGGCCCGCTTCACCGCCCTGCTCGCCGGCGAGCGCCGCCAGATCAAGGGCGCCCTGCGCGACCAGAGCCTGATCGCCGGGGTCGGCAACGCCTACAGCGACGAGATCCTGCACGCGGCGAAGATGTCCCCCTTCAAACTGGCCGCCTCCCTCACCCCCGAGGACACCACCCGCCTCTTCCGGGCACTGCGGGACACGCTCACCGAGGCCGTCGAGCGCTCCCGGGGCGTGGCCGCGGGCCGGCTGAAGGCGGAGAAGAAGAGCGGCCTGCGCGTCCACGGCCGCACCGGCGAGCCCTGCCCGGTGTGCGGAGACACCATCCGCGAGGTCTCCTTCAGCGACTCCGCCCTGCAGTACTGCCCGACCTGCCAGACCGGCGGCAAGCCGCTCGCCGACCGCCGGCTGTCCCGGCTGCTGAAGTGAGCTGCACGGACCTGTGATGAACTCTCGGGTGAACCGGCCGCCCGAGAGGATCCACCGCTGAACACCATGCTCGCCGAGTCGCTCTCCGCCGTCCTGCTCGTCCTCGTCCTCGGCTGCGCGGTCGTCCGTCCCTGGGGGTGGCCGGAGGCCGTCGTCGCCGTACCGGCCGCCGCGCTCGTCGTCGGCACCGGCGCGATCTCCCTCGACCACGCCCGCGAGGAGGCGGCCCGCCTCGGCCCGGTGATCGGGTTCCTCGCCGCCGTCCTCGTCCTGGCCAAGCTCTGCGACGACGAGGGGCTGTTCCAGGCGTGCGGGGCGTGGATGGCGCGGGCGGCGGCGGGCAGCCCGGCCCGGCTGCTGCTGTACGTCTTCGTCACCGCGTCGGCGATCACCGCCGTCCTCAGCCTGGACGCTACGGTGGTGCTGCTGACACCGGTGGTGTTCGCGACGGCCGCCCGCCTCGGCGCGCGGCCCAAGCCGCACGTCTACGCCTGCACCCATCTGTCGAACACCGCCTCGCTGCTGCTGCCGGTGTCCAACCTGACGAATCTGCTGGCCTTCTCGGTCAGCGGACTGAGCTTCGCCCGGTTCGCCGGGCTGATGGCGCTGCCGTGGCTCGCCGCGATCGCCGTCGAGTTCGCGGTGTTCCGGCGGTTCTTCGCCACCGACCTCGGCGTGGGCGCCGAGACGCCCGACGCCGGAGAGCCGCCCGAGGTGCCGGTGTTCGCGCTGGTGACGGTCGCG
Source organism: Streptomyces sp. NPDC049915 (assembly GCF_040656475.1). Lineage (NCBI taxonomy): Bacteria > Bacillati > Actinomycetota > Actinomycetes > Kitasatosporales > Streptomycetaceae > Streptomyces > Streptomyces sp. NPDC049915. The sequence continues at coordinate 163,965 of NZ_JBFAMH010000005.1, read as the reverse complement.
GGCACGCTGGCCGGTTTCCTGCTCGCCTCCGCGGTCGGTCTCGACCCCGCCTGGGCGGCGTGCGCGGGCGCGCTGGTGCTGGCGGTACGGGCCCTGGCCCGCCGGCGGACCCGCCCGTCGCAGATCGTCCGGGCCGCCTCCGTGCCGTTCCTGGCGTTCGTCCTGTCGCTGGGAATCGTGGTCCGGGCAGTCGTCGACAACGGCCTCGCGGACGCCCTCGGCCAGCTGGTCCCGGACGGCACCGGGCTGCTCGCGCTGCTGGCGCTGGCCGCGCTGGCCGCCGTCCTGGCCAACCTGATCAACAATCTGCCGGCGGTGCTCGTGCTGCTGCCACTGGCCGCGCCGTCCGGCGCCGGGGCGGTCCTCGCGGTGCTGCTCGGCGTCAACCTCGGGCCCAACCTCACCTACGCCGGCTCGCTGGCCACGCTGCTGTGGCGGCGGATCGTGCACCAGCACGACCACGAGGTCGAGCTGAAGGAGTTCACCACGCTCGGCCTCATCGCCGTGCCCCTGTCCCTGGGCGTGGCCGTGGTGGCACTGTGGGGTTCCCTGCACGTGATCGGAACCTGATCGGGAGGCCGAGCGCATGGCCGTCGTCGTCTGGGTCGCCGAGGGCACCTGGCGTGCGTGCGTGGACGCCGCGCGCACGTACGCCCGGGACGCCGCCGAGGTCGTACTGCTCCACGTCAGCGGCCATGACGTGGCCGACGCCGCGCACGGCGCGTTCGCCGGCCTGCTGGGCCGCGCCGACCCGGGGCACGACCCCGGCACCCGGCTGGAGCGGCTGGCCGCGGAATCCGGGGAGCGCCTCCTGGCCGCCGCCGCGGACCGGCTGGGCCGCCCCTGCACCCGGACGGAACGCACCGGCCGGCCCGAGCAGGAGGTGGTCGCCGCGGCGCGCGACGCGGACCTGCTGATCCTCGGCCGTGACGGCGACCGCGGCCGCCCGGGCCCGAAGACACTGTCCCCGCCGACACGGTTCGTCGTGGACCACGCGCCGTGTCCGGTGCTGCTCGTGTGGCCATAGGGGACCGGGGCCCTCGCGGGGTCCCGGCCGACCGGTCGGGTGCCCAGGCCATGACGCGTACGAGCCCGCCGGTCGGGCTCGTGCGCCATGACGCCGTTGTGAGCCGGGTGTTAGCCGCGGCTGGGAGTGTGGCGGGCCGGGGCAGACCCGCATCAGCCCAGTGAGACCCAGCCAGTTCCAGCGAAAGGGGAGCCGGATGACCGTGGTGACCGAGCCGGCCGGACCAGGTGCCGCACAGGCGGCGCGCACCGCCCTCGCATTCGAGCAGACCGTGCCGCGCGGCCTCGTCCATCGGCACGCCCTGTCCGAGGTGTTCCTCACGGACAGCGCACGCGTGGACGACGAGCACTTCGTCGCGGCCGCCCAGCTGCCGCCCTCCCACGCGTACTACACCGACCACACGACGCCCCAGCCCGTCGACCCGCTGCTGCTGCTCGAGTGCTGCCGGCAGGCGGAGACCCACGCGGTGCACACCCACTTCGGTGCACCGCCCGACACGAAGTTCGTGCTGCGGGAGTGGTCGATGACGCTGTCGGACGCTGCCGCGGACCTGCCGGCACACGGCCCGGTCCCGGTGACCGTCGAGGCCGCGACACACGACGCGCAGTGGGTCGCCGGGACCCTGCGCGCCCTCGCGTACCGCATGCGGGTGTCGGCGTCGGGGCGCCCGGTGGGCGAGGTGACCATGCGGGTGAAGTATGTGACCGACACCGTCTACGCGAAGCTGCGCGGCCGTGCCGCCGGGACGACGCCGACGTCGGAGTCGTACCGCCTGGCACAGGCCGAGGGGCTGGTGGAGCCGGGGCTCGTGGGGCGCGGGCGTGCGGAGAACGTGGTGCTGCTCGACCCGGTGCGCTCCGGGGACGCGGTGGCGGCCCGGCTGCGTGTGGCCGGCGGTCATCCGAGCCTGTTCGACCATCCGCAGGACCACGTGCCGGGCATGGTGCTGATGGAGGCGGGCCGGCAGGCGGCCCTGCTGTCGGCCGGGACGTTCACCGGTGCGGGCGCCGAGCGGTGGACCGTGTCGGGGCTGCGCGCGTCGTTCGGCGCCTACGCCGAACTCGACGAGCCGCTGACCGTGCGGGCACACTGGCCACAGCGGCCGGAGGCAGCCGGAGGCTGGGACGTCCGGGTGGACTTCGAGCAGGCCGGCCGGACCGTGGCGGACGCCGCCCTCACGCTGGAGCGGGCCGGGGCCGACGGCGAGCGGTGACGGCGGGCGCGCGCGTCGGCCCGGTGACGGTGGTCGCCGTCACCGGGCCGACACGTGTGCAGGGTGCTGGACGCGCGCCCCGGGCCGTCCGGGAGCCGTTACCCGCAGATTGCCTGCCGTGGCGCCGGTTGCGGGGTGCCCGGCCCGCGCTCATGCCCGTCGCCGTGAGCGGGATCGTGAGGAGCAGCAGTGCCACCAGCGGCCAGGTCCAGCCGCCCGTGGCGTCGTGCAGTCCCCGTCTGCGTCCGGGCCCCTACCCGCCCCTCCCTTGCTCCGGGACGCCCTCCGCGCACCGGCCCCGCCGAGGCGCTCCGCGTCCCGGCCGGCCCCGGCCGCTGCCGCCCGCACCCTGCGAAAGGGCCGCGATGACCACCGCTGCCTGGCGCCAGGATGAACAGGCTGGTCAGACGTCCCGGCCGGAGGCCACCAGGTGGTTCCCCCTCGAGGCCGGCGACCCGGAACGGTCAGGCGTCCTTGCCGGTGGCCGCCGGGTCCAGGTCCCGGTCGCGGACCAGGGTGAAGATGGCTACCGCGCCGGCGAAGGCGACGCAGGCGAGGACGACGTACACGACGCTCCAGCCGTGTTCCAGACCCTGCACGGCTCGGTGCACCAGGTCCTCACCCCCGCTGCGGCGCACCGAGGACAGCCGGCCCTGCACCACGTCGTCGGCCAGTGTGCCGCTGTCCGCGCCGCCGGTGGCGGGCAGCCGCTGCCGGGTCGCGGTGAGCAGCAGGCCGCCGACGCAGGCCACGCCGATCGTCTCGCCCGCGACACGCAGGGTGTTGAACATGCCCGAGGCCATGCCGGCGCGCTCCGGCGCCACCACGCTGACCGCCGCGTTGTCCATGACGCCGAAGGCGAGGCCGATACCGATGCCCGCGAGCAGCAGCGCGGCGTACAGACCGGTGCGCGAGGAGACCGGGTCGGTGAAGGTCATCAGCAGCAGCGCCACGGCGAGGACGGCGGGGCCGACGGCCAGCAGCGTGCGCACCGACAACCGCTTCACCAGCGCCCCGGAGAACAGCGGCAGCACGAACACCGGTAGGGTGAGCGGCAGCAGCATCGCGCCGGACATCGTGGACCCGGCGCCACCCGCGCCCTGGAAGTACGGCGGCAGGTAGACCAGCAGCGCGGCGAAGGCGAAGACGATGCTGACCGGCTGCCAGATGATGGCGACGAACGTGGGGCGGCGCAGCAGACTCAGATCGAACATGGGCTCGCTGCTGCGCAGTTCGACGGCGACGAACGCGGCGAGGAAGAGGGCGGCACCCGCGAAGGAGCCGAGCGTCTGCGGCCCGGTCCAGCCGCGCGAGGGTCCCTCGACGAAGCCGAGGGCGAGCAGCAGCAGGGCGAGCGTGAAGGTGACCACACCCGGCATGTCGATGCGCCGGGCCGAGGGGTTGCGGGACTCGGGCAGGGGCCGGGCGAGGACGAGGACCACCGCGCCGAGGACCACGTTGACGAGGAAGACGGCGTGCCAGGAGGCCGCACCGACGAGCAGCCCGGACACGAACGGGCCCATCGCCAGGCCGAACCCGATCGAGGCGCCGAAGATGCCGAAGGCCCTGGCCCGCGCGGCCCCCTCGAAGGTGTGCGCGAGCAGCGTCGAGCCGCTGGTGAGAACGGCCGCGGCGCCCATGCCCTGGACGAACCGGGCACCGTCCACGAGCACGATGGTGGGCGCGGTTCCGGCCACCAGGGAGGCCAGCGCGAAGACGGTGGTTCCGGTCAGGAACACACGGCGCCGCCCGTACAGGTCGGCGGCCGACCCGGCGGCCAGCATGAACGCGGTGAAGGCGACGTTGTAGGCGTTGAGGACCCACTGGGTGGAGGCGGCCGAGGCGTGCAGCGCGCCGGACATGTCGGCGAGCGCCACTCCGGGTCCGGTCACGGAGATGGGCAGCATGACGGCCGCCAGGGCGATGGCCACGAGGACCCGGGTGGGGCCGATCCGGGGACGTTCGCCGCCGGCGGCGGTGACCGGCTCGGCTCGGGTGGCGGGCCGTACGGCGGGCTCTGCTTCGGCAGGGGTGTGGGACATCGGGAGGCTTCCTGTGTCGGGTGCCTGGAGGCGGGAGGGGGCGGTCAGGCCGGCAAGGCCGCCGGGAGGGGCCGCAGAACGTCGCCGAGCTGGGCGAAGGAGGTGACCTGGGCGTCGATGGAGGAGCCGAACGGCGCCACGTCGGCGTCGGTGAAGACCTCTCCGCGCATCAGTACGGTGCGCAGTCCGGCGATCTTGGCGGCGCGCAGGGCCAGCGGGGAGTCGTCCACGAGCAGCCAGCGCTCCGGATGCGTCTCGCGCTCGGCGGCCAGCAGCGCGGTGTAGGTGTCGGGGTCGGCCTTGGAGGCGTGGTCGAGGGCGACGAAGTCCCGCGGCTCGAAGAGCCCGTCGAGCAGGGCGCGGCGCGCGGTCGCGTGGTCCATGGTGGAGAAGACCCGCAGCCGCACACCGTGTGCGCGCTGTTCGGCGCAGAACTCCTCGACCCCGTCGCCGAGGGCCAGCCGGGCGCCGCCGACGGCGGTCAGCGAGCGCAGCGCCGCGATCTCGGCCGAAAGGTGCTGTTCGATGCCGAGTCCGGCGAACAGCACCCGCAGGCTGTCGCGCTGCGGAAAGGTGCTGATGGCCTTGAACTGGGCGGCGGTGGCGTCGTACGGGAGGTCGGTGTGGCGGTTGATGCCTTCGTGCAGGGCCCGCAGCAGCAGGCTGGAGGCGTTGAGGCTCAGCACTCCGTCGAAGTCCAGCAGCACGGTGTGCGCACGGGAGTCGCGGTCCATGGCATGGCTCCTTGCGGGGGAGAGGGGGGTACCGGCCCGACGCGGGGGAGGGCCGGGCCGGTACGTCGGGGGGCGCGGGCTCAGCCGCGCCGGGCGGTGCGCGTGGGCTCAGTCGCGCCAGACGGTGTGCGCGGCGGCCTCCGCGTCGAGGGTGCGCAGCAGGTCCTCGTCGATGGCCTGCAGCGAGTCGACGATGTGACGGGTGCCGGCGTCGCGCATCAACTGCGGCTGGAAGCTGTGCTCGAAGGAGCTGGGGTGCCCGATGAAGGGGATGTCGAGCGCCCGGGCGACCTCGGCGACCCGGGCCACGTCGTCGATGAAGAGCACCTGGTCGTACTCCAGGCCGAAGACCTCGGTGGTGATCTCCCGCAGCCCGGGGCGGAAGTCGTTGGTGCAGACGTAGCGGGGCTCGTCGAAGAGATCGGCGTGCTCGCCCAGGTAGCGGTCGAAGTGGGAGGCGTCCAGCCCGCCGTAGCTCACGGTCTTCAGGCCCAGGGCGCGCAGCCTGCGCAGCAGGTCGACGGCGCCGTCGAGGAGCTGGACGGGGTGGTCCCGGACGTACTCCTCGCGTTCCTTGAAGTAGACGTCGATGGCCTCCTGCGCGGTCCACGGCATCCGGGCGGCGTTGGCCATGCCCTGGCCGCCCACCAGCTGGGGCTGGGAGAAGATGCTGCGCTCGACCTCGGCGGTGTACTCGCCGCCGCGGTTGACGATGAAGTTGTAGATGACCGGGCTGAACGTGTCGTTGAGCAGGACGCCGTCGATGTTCACGGCGGCCAGCTTGAGGTGCTGGAGCTTGTCTGCCACGGGAGGGTTTCCGTTTCTCGGGTGGTGTCGCAAGGGGCGTTCAGGGATCGTGCGTCCGGCCGGCGGACGCGGTCAGAGGCCGACGGTGGCCATGCCCGCGGGGTCGTAGCGCTCGCCGGACACGGCCTCCGGCGGTACGGCGGCCTCGACCGCGGCCAGCTGCTCGTCGGTGAGTCCGACCTCCGCGGCGGCGAGGTTCTCCCGCAGATACGTCTCACGGCGGGTGCCGGGGATGGGCACGATGTCCTCGCCGCGGGACAGCAGCCAGGCCAGCGCGAGCTGGACGGGCGTGCAGCCGGCGTCGCCGGCGATCTCGCGCAGCCGCTCCACCATGCGGGTGTTGCGCTCCAGGTGTTCCTGCTGGAACCGCGGGTGGGAGTGCCGGAAGTCGGAGGGGTCCAGGTCTTCGGAGCGGGTGATGGCGCCCGTCAGGAAGCCCCGGCCGATCGGCGAGTAGGCCACGAGGCCGACCCCGAGTTCCCGCGCGGTGGGCAGGACCTCGTGCTCGACTTCGCGGGTCCACAGCGAGTACTCGGTCTGCAGGGCCGCGATCGGGTGGACGGCGTGCGCCCTGCGCAGCGTCTCCGCGCTGACCTCGGACAGCCCCAGGTGACGGACCTTGCCGGCCGCCACCAGCTCCGCCATGGCGCCCACGGTCTCCTCGATCGGGATGTCGGGGCTGCGGCGGTGGAGGTAGTACAGGTCGACGTGGTCGACACCGAGCCGCTTCAGTGACGCGTCGATGGCCTGCCGGCAGTACACGGGGCTGGAGTCGACCTGGCGGCCCTGGCGCGGGTCGCGGTCGTCGCGCCGGATGCCGAACTTGGTGGCGAGGACCACCTGCTCCCGGCGGCCGGCCACGGCCTGCCCCACGAGTCGCTCGTTGTGACCCTTGCCGTACATGTCGGCGGTGTCGAGGAAGGTGACCCCGAGGTCCAGCGCCGCCTGAAGCGTCCGCAGGCTCTGCGCCTCGTCGGTGGGTCCGTAGAACTCCGACATGCCCATGCAGCCCAGCCCGATGGCCGAGACCGACGGACCGTCCGTACCAATCCTGCGTTCCCGCACTGGTTTGTCTCCTCGTACACGTTGGTGAACCGGGTGGCCGCGGCGTTGCCGTACGCACGGCGCGCCCCCGTCGGAGCCCGTCGTCGGCGGTGTGCCGCCGGGCGCCTCGACCATGCTCGCAACCGCTGCTCCCGCACGGCTCACTTGGCGCTCACGCCCTGACGTGAGCGGCGCATGGGCCCGTGGTGAGCGGGAGCGGAGCTGCCGTTGCCACAGTGAACTCACCGACCGGACCCGGGACTTCCGGGGCACGCCGGCCGACGGCAAGGCAGCGAGAAGGAGTGCGCAGTGATGGCGATGACAGGCGACGGCCCGAGGACGGCCGGCGGCACCCGGCTCCGGCCGGGTCGCGGTGACGGAGGGGCCGGATGAGCGGGACCGGCCGCGCGGCGGTGGTGGCCGGGCTGGGGGCCTGGGTGCCGCCGGCCGCGGTCACCAACGACGCGCTCGCCCGGCAGCTGGACACCTCCGACGAGTGGATCCGCAGCCGTACCGGGATCGCCTCCCGGCATGTGGTGGACCCCGGTACGGCCACCGGTGATCTCGCGGTCGAGGCCGGCCGGCGGGCACTGAAGTCCGCCGGGACGGACGTCGCCGACGCTGTGGTGCTCGCCACCAGCACCCCGGACCGGCCCTGCCCGGCCACCGCCCCCGAGGTGGCGAGCAGGCTGGGGCTGACCGGCGTGTGCGCCTTCGACGTCGCCGCGGTGTGCACCGGCTTCGTGTACGCCCTCGGCGTGTCCGCCGGCCTGGTGGCGTCCGGGGCCGCCCGGACCGTGCTGGTCATCGGCGCGGACACGTTCTCCACCATCCTCGACCCGGCCGACCGCACCACCCGGGCCATTTTCGGCGACGGGGCCGGCGCCGTGGTGCTGCGAGCGGGGGATCCGGACGAGCCGGGCGCCCTGCTGGGACTGCACCTGGGCAGCGACGGCAGCCGCAGCGACCTCATCCAGGTCGCCGCGGGCGGCTCCTGGCAGCGGTCCACCGGCCTGCCCGCCGAGGAGGCGGCCACCTACTTCACGATGGAGGGCCGTCCCGTCTTCGCCGAGGCCGTACGGCACATGGCGGCGTCCGTGGAGGCGACGGCCGCCGTGCTGGGCGGGACGCCCGCCGACGTCGACCGGATCGTCCTGCACCAGGCCAACGCCCGGATCCTCGCGGCGGTCGCGGAGCGCGTCGGGGTACCGCTCGAGCGCTTCCCGTCCAACATCGAACGGGTCGGCAACACGGTCGCCGCGTCCGTCCCGCTCGTCCTCGCCGACGCCGTCGCCGACGGCACCCTGCGCCCCGGCCACCGGGTCGTGCTGGGCGGCTTCGGCGGCGGGCTGACCTGGGGTTCGGTGGGCCTGGTGTGGCCGGAGGTGGTCCCGGCCTGACGCCCCGGGGGACGTCCCGCACGACGTCCCCGGCCGACCCCCGCATCTCCGGTCGACTCCCGCATGTCCAGTCGACTCCCGCATGCCCGGTCGACCCGCGCATGTCCGGTCGATCCCCATGCCCGGTCGACCCCCATGCCCGGACGGCGATCCGGGTGCACCCCACGACACGGCGGCCCGCCGGCTTCCGGCCGGGGCGCCCTCCCACCCTCAGGAGCACACCATGCAGGACATCCAGGAGCACACCACCATGCAGCCCACCATGCAGCCCACCGTGCAGCGCATCTCGGCACTCCTGTCGGGCCACTTCAAGGTCAGGCCCGAGGCGATCACGCCCGGCGTGACCCTGGGCGAGCTGTCCTTCGACTCGCTGGTCCTGATCGAGCTCGGACTCGTCCTGGACAAGGAGTTCGGCGTCCGGATCGAGGACGGCGAGCTCACCGAGGAGCACACGCTCGACGACGTCGTCGACCTCCTCGTAGCCAAGGGAGCCTCGCTCTGATGGCGGGCGGCACCGACGCCATAGCCGTCACCGGCCTGGGCCTGGTGACCCCGGCAGGGATCGGCGTCGAGGAGAACTGGGAGCGGCTCCTCACCGGCCGCTCCTGCGCCATCCGGGACGACTCCCTCGGCGACCTGTCGGCCGACTTCTCCTGCCGGGTGCCCGGCTTCGACGCGCAGGAGCTGCTGGGCGGTTTCGCCTCCTGGCAGTTGGAGCGGTTCGTGCAGCTCGCGCTCGTCGCCTCCCGCATGGCCGTACGGGACGCCGGGCTGGACCCCGAGCGCTGGGACGGCACCCGTGTCGGCGTGGTGCTCGGCAACTCGCTGGGCGGTGCGGCGACGCTGGAGGAGCAGTACCGCGCACTCTCCGAGGACGGCCCGGCCCGGGTCTCTCCGTTGCTGGTGACCCGGTACATGCCGAACATGCTCGCCGGGTACGTGGCGATCGACTGCGGCGCCCGCGGCCCCAGCCTGGTCACCGCCACCGCCTGCGCGTCGGGCGCCACGGCCGTCGGCACGGCCCGGGACCTGCTGCGCGCGGGCGCCTGCGACATCGTGCTGGCCGGTGCCAGTGAGTCGGCCCTCACCCCGACGGTGATGGCCGGACTGTGCCGGATGGGCGCCCTGTCCAAGTCCCGGCAGGCACCTGAGCACGCGGGCAAGCCGTTCGACGCGGAGCGCGACGGCTTCGTGGCCGCCGAGGCGGCGGGTGTCCTGGTGCTGGAGCGGGCCGCCGACGCGCGGGCCCGCGGCGCCCGGATCCGCTCGCTGGTCAGCGGCTACGCGGCCTCCTCCGACGCGCACCACGCGACGGCCCCCCGGCCCGACGGCGAGGGCATCGAACGAGCGTTGCGGGCGGCGCTCGCGGACGCCGGAGTCGCCCCGTCCGAAGTGCGGCACGTCAACGCGCACGGCACCGCCACGCCGATGAACGACCTCGTCGAGGGCACCATGCTCGGGCGGGTCGTGGGCAGCGGGGCGGCGGTGACCTCCACGAAGGGTGTCACCGGTCATGCCCTGGCCGCGGCCGGCGCGATCGAGGCCGCGTACACGGTGCTGGCCGTGCAGCACGGGCAGATCCCGCCCACGGCCAACCTGAAGAACCCCGACCCGGCCCTCGATCTGGACCTGGTCGGCGGCGAACCCCGCACGGCCCGGGTGGACGTGGCGGTGAGCACGTCGCTCGGTTTCGGCGGCCACAACGCCGCGCTCGTCTTCACCGCGGCCTGACCCCTGCCGGGCGGCCGCCCCCCCACGCACGGGGGCGGGGCGGCCGCCCGGGCCGTCGAGACGCCCGCATCCCCGCGCGGCGTCCCCTCTTCGTGTGCGACATCCGAGACGTCGCTCTTCCAGAACCCAGAGCCCAGACCCCAGAACAGAACTCAGAACCCAGAACCCCGAGGGAGACAACCATGAACCGCTCGGTCTTCGTCACCGGCGGCAACCGCGGCATCGGCCACGCCGTCGCCCGGGCCTTCGCCGACGACGGCGACAGGGTCGCCGTCAGCCACCGTACGGGCAGTCCGCCGGACGGCGTGCTCGGCGTCAAGGCCGACGTCACCGAACCGGGTGCGCTGGAACGCGCCCTGCGGGAGGCGGAGGCCGAGCACGGCCCCGTGGAGGTACTGGTCGCCAACGCCGGCATCACCCGGGACACGCCGATGCTGCGGATGACGGACGAGGACTTCGACGACGTGCTGCGCACCAACCTCACCGGGGCGTTCGCCGCGGTCCGGGCCGCGGTGCGCAGCATGCTGCCCGCCCGGCGCGGACGGATCGTCCTCGTCTCCTCGGTGCTGGGTTTCCTCGGCTCGCCCGGCCAGACCAACTACGCCGCATCCAAGGCGGCCCTGCCGGGCCTCGCCCGCTCCCTGGCCTGGGAGCTCGGGGACCGCGGGATCACGGTGAACGTGGTCGCGCCGGGCATCATCACCACGGACATGACCGCGACGCTGTCCGAACGGCGCATGAGCGACGTCATGCGCATGACCCCGCTCGGCCGGCCCGGCACGGTGGACGACGTGGTCGCCGCGATCCGCTTCCTCGCCGGTGAGGAGGCCGGTTACATCACCGGCGCGGTCCTCCCCGTCAGCGGCGGCCTGGGCATGGGTCTGTGACCCGTACGCCGCCCACGCCCCCGTACCCGGGCATCGCCACGGCCGCCGGAGCCGGCGACGGAGACGGAAGGGCACCCGGCACCCCGGCGGACGACCCGCTGCGCTGGACGGAAGTCCTGCGTCCCGTGGCGGGGCCCGGGCCACGCGTCGTCGTCTTTCCGCACGCGGGAGGAGGCGCCCGCCGCTACCGGGAGGTGCTGGCGCCGCTCCCGGCGCAGGCCGAGATCGTCGGCGTCACCCTCCCCGGGCGTGAGCGGCGGGCCGGCCTGGCGCCCCGCACCACGCTCGCGCACGCCGTCGCCGGCATCGCGGCGGAGCTGCGGACGCCCGCCGCTGGGCCCACGCTCTTCTACGGCCACAGTCTGGGCGGGCTGCTGGCCGTGCTCATCGCGGGTGAGGTGCGCTGCGACGGGCTGGTGGTCTCCTGCTCGCTGCCGGGTCGCCGCGCCTTTCCGCGGCCCGCTCTCCTCGGCACCCCCGCGGGCCTGGCGGGCGTCCTGGCACTGCACGGGCTGGCCGCCGACGCCCTGGACGACGCCTCCCTCTCCCCGGCGCGCCGGGCGCTCGCCCATGACCTGGCGCTGACCCAGGAGGCCCTGCTCGCGGTGGACGCGGTGTGTGCCGGCGTACCGCTGACCGCGCTGGCGGGCGAGGGGGACCCGCTCGTCCCGCTCGCCGCACTGCCGCTGTGGGCGGGCCTGACCAGCGGTCCGTTCCGGTCGCGGACGGCCGAGGGCGGCCACTTCTTCCCCTTCACGGCCTCCGGTCAGGCGGTCGTGCTGGAGGAACTCACCGTGTCCCTCCAGCGGTCCGGTCATCGCGCGGACTGCTCCCTCACGCTCTGATCCCTCAGACTCTGACCGGCTCCGGTACGAGGCCCGGCCACCCCGGCAGGGCGGCGGCCGGAGCCTCGTCGCTGGCCAGGATCCGTTCCTGCAGGCCGCGCAGCCGGTGCGAAGGCTCCAGGCCCACGCCGTCGGCGAGCGCGGTGCGCGCCTGCTGGTAGGCGGTGAGCGCGTCGTTGCGACGGCCCGAGAGGTACAGGGCGAGCATCAGGTACTCGTGGAGCACCTCGTCGTACGGGTCGAGGGAGACCAGCGCGTGGAGTTCGCCGACGACCTCCGCGTACCGGTGCAGCCGCAGATCCAGGGCGAGGCGCTGGGCCAGCACCGCCTTGCGGTCCTCCTCCAGGCGGCGGACGTGGGCCCGCAGCACCGGGCCCGCCGGTACGTCGGCGAGCGGGGCGTCGCGCCACAGGTTCAGCGCGGCGTTCAGCAGGGCGGAGGCTTCGGCCAGGTCCCCGCGTGCCTCGGCGGCGCCGGCCTGGGCCACGAGCCGCTGATGGCGGACCACGTCGAACTGGTCTCCCGGCACCTCCAGGCGGTAGCCGGTGGGCTCAGTGATCAGCGTCTGCCGGGCGGCGCGGCCCGGGTCGCCCTGTTCGGCGCAGCCGATGCCCTTGCGGATCCACATCACGCAGTTCTGGATCCCGGTGGAGGCGCTTCTCGGCGCGTCCAGGTCCCACAGCTCCCGCTCGATCGTGGCACGCTGCACGACCCGCCCCCGGTTGAGGACGAGCATCGCCATCAGCTTCCTCGCCTTCACCGCCGTCGGGACCACCGAGGTGCCGTTCACGGTCACCCGGAGCGGTCCGAGCACTCTGGCGATCATGGGTCATTCCTCCTTCGCCGGTGACCGGACGTCACACCTGACCATGTGTACCAGTTTATTGATGTACTCGAGGTCACCTTTGACCCCACAGTAGCGTGGATCTGGGTGCATGGCACACTGATGCACCGTCAAGAAGTCTTCTCTACGGCTGTTTTATCCCCTCTCCATCCCTGGATCACACGGCCGTAGCCTGCCCGTCGCGTCGTCGTCACCTCCGCCGGTCGAGGTCATTGTTAGCCTGGGGTCTATCTTTGGACGCCAGACCTAAGGCAATACGAGGGGGGTCGCGTGAGCGGCGCAGCACAGGTAGCGGTCATCGGAATGGGATGCCGATTCCCGGGAGCGAACGGTGTGGAGGAGTTCTGGCGGCTCCTGGTGGACAACACCGACGCCGTCACGCCGGTACCCGAGGACAGGTTCGACATCCGGCCCCACTACGCGCCCCACCCGGGGACGCCGGGACGCACGGTCTCCCGGCACGGCGGGTTCCTCGACGACCTGTACGGCTTCGACGCCGCCTTCTTCGGCATCGCCCCCCGCGAGGCGCTCGCCATGGACCCGCAGCAGCGACTCCTGCTGCACGTCGTGTGGGAGGCGCTGGAGGAGGCCGGGATCCGCCCGTCGTCCCTGGCCGGCAGCGCCACCGGAGTGTTCGTGGGGCAGGCGACCGCGGACTACGGCGAACAGGCCGGCGACCTGCCCCTGGACGTGCACGGCATGGCGGGTGCCCGGCTGCGCGCGGTCACCGCGGGACGGGTGTCGTTCGCCCTCGACCTGCGCGGGCCCAGCCTCGTGGTCGACACCGCCTGTTCGTCGTCCCTGGTGGCGGTGCACCTGGCCCGGCAGAGCCTGCTGTGCGGCGAGAGCGACCTGGCCGTCGCCGCGGGGGTGAACGCGATCCTGTCCGCCGACGACGCCGTCACCTACTCGCAGGGAGGCATGCTCGCCCCCGACGGCCTCTGCAAGTTCGCCGACGCCTCAGGTGACGGATTCGTCCGCAGCGAGGGCGTCGGTGCCGTCCTGCTCAAGCGGCTCGACGACGCCCTGCGCGACGGCGACCCAGTGCTGGCCGTGCTGCGCGGCAGCGCGGTGACCAACGACGGCGCGGGCAGCGGACTGCTGCTCCAGCCCGCCGTACCGGGCCAGGCCCACATGGTGCGCGCGGCCTGCCGCAGTGCGGGCATCACTCCCGGACGGCTCGACTACGTGGAGGCCCACGGCACCGGCACCAGGGTCGGCGACGAGGTCGAGCTGCGCACCCTGGCGGACGTACTGCGCGAGGACCCGACGGCCGACCGCCCGCTGCGCGTCGGCTCGGTGAAGACCAACATCGGCCACGCCGAGGCCGCCGCCGGAATCGCCGGCCTGATCAAGACCGTACTGATCGCCCGCCACGGCCTGATCCCCGCCTCCCTTCACCAGCGTTCGCCCCACCCGGTCCTCGCCGAGCCGGACGTGCCGCTGGAGGCCGTCGGCCGCAACACCCCGCTGGAGCCGGCCGGCCCGGACGCCCTGCTCGGCGTGTCCTCCTTCGGGCTGTCGGGCACCAACGCCCAGGTGATCGTGGGGAGTCACCCGCGACCAGCCGGTGAGGCGGCGTCCTGGGCGGACCGCCCGGCGGGCGAAGCGGACGGCGACGCACCGCAGTTGCTGGTCCTCAGCGCCCGCACTCCCGCCTCCCTGCACCGCCTGGCGGAGCGCTACGCCACCCACCTGGAACCGGGCGGGCAGGGGCGCGCCCACCGCCTGTCCGCGCTCTGCCGTGCCGCCGCCACCCGCCGCGACACGCACCCCCACCGTCTGTGGGCGATCGCCACCACCCACGACGAGATGGCCGCCACCTTGCGTGCACTCGCGCGCGGCGAGGAGAGCGCGGACGGCGGTCTCGGCGCGGCCCCCTTCCACCAGGACCGCCGGATCGCCTTCGTCTTCCCGGGCCAGGGCGCGCAGTGGAAGGGCATGGGGCGCCGGCTGCTCGAGCAGGACGCGGACTTCCGCCACGCCCTGACCGAGTGCGACGCCGCCGTCCGCGCGGAACTGGGCTGGTCGGTGATCGGGACCCTGACCGGCGACGGCGACGACACCGCGGACGAGGCCGAGTCCTGGGACGACGTGGCCGTGGTGCAGCCGCTGCTGTGGGCGGTACAGGTCTCCCTCGCCGCGGCGCTGCGCGCCAAGGGCGCCGAGCCCGGCCTGTGCATCGGGCACAGCATGGGTGAGGTGGCCGCTGCCCGGACGACGGGCGCGCTCTCGGTGCGCGACGCGGCGGCGGTGATCTGCCGGCGCAGCCGCCTGATGTCCCGGTCGGCCGGACGCGGGGCGATGCTCGTCGTGGAACTCGACGCGGAAGCGGCCGCCGCCGCCGCGGCATCCCACGGCGGCGCCGTCTGTGTGGCCGCACGCAACGCGCCCCGCTCCACCGTCCTCGCCGGCGACGCCGAGGCGCTGCGGAGCATCGCCGCCCGGCTGGAGGGTGACGGTGTCTTCTGCCGCCCGGTGAAGGTCAACGTGGCGTCCCACTCCCCGTTGATGGACGAGCTGCGGGAGGACCTGCTCACGGCCCTCGCCGACCTCGGCCCGCAGGCCGGCGAGACGCAGTTGCTGTCCACCGTCCGCTGCGCACCCGTCGACGGCGCCCGCCTCGACGCCGCCTACTGGGCGGACAACCTCCGCGAACCGGTGCGTTTCGTGGACGCCGTCCGCGAGGCCGCCGAGGCGGACGAGACCGTCTTCGTCGAGATCAGCCCCCACCCCCTGCTGACCCAGGCCGTCACCGCCACGCTGGAGGAACAGGGCGAGACACCGTCCGTCGTGGCGACGCTCAAACGACGGCAGACCGAGCCGGAGAACCTGCTGCGCGCACTGGGCCGGATCTTCGCCTGCGGGGGCCGCGTCGACTGGGACCGCTGCTACGGGACCGGTGACCGGCGTCCGGAACCCTGGGTGCCGCTTCCTGTGTACGCCTGGGACGTGGAGCAGTTCCGCCGCGAACCGGCCACCGCACCGGCCGCCCGCCACAGCCGTGAGTTCGCCCTGCTCGGCCTGGGGCTGCCGGCCATGGGAGGCGGCGTGCGCAGCCGGGGCACGGCCGCGGTGCCCGCCGTGCTGTACCTGGAGGCGGTGCGCCTGGCCGCCCGGGACGCCACCGGGGGCCGGAGCGGGGTGCTGAGCGACATCGAGTTCGGCGGTCGGCCCCTGGACCTGGAGCGGGAGGGGAACGCCGCCGTTCGGGTCGACCTCACGGCCCTGCCCGGGCAGGACGCGTTCGCCTTCACCGTCACCGCCGCGCACACGGAGGGCGGGCACCGGGACGGTGACGTCCTGCTGAGCGGACGGCTCAGCACGGCGAGCGACACGGCGCCGGACGGCGAAGACGAGCGGTGGCAGGGCCGTGAACTCCTCGACGACGCGCTGACCCGGTGCGGGGAGTACGTGCCCGCAGGCGAGTTCTACCGCCGTACCCGGGCACGCGGCCTGGCGGTCGACGACGCGCTGCGTACGGCGGCCCAGGTGTGGCTCGACGAGGGCGAGTGCGTCGCGCGGATGCACGGCAGGTCCGGTCCCACCCCCGGCACCGCCACCGCCGCGGCCCTGGAGGCGGCGCTGGTCACGATGGCGGCGACCTGGCCCGCGGCGGCGTCCGCGGCCCCGTCCGGCGCCTTCGGGCCGGTGTCCTTCGGCCGGGTCCACATCGCCGACCCCGGTGCCCTGGCCGCGGACCACTGGGCACTGGCCCGCTGCGTACCCGGCCCCCGGGCCGGCGAGGCCCACTGCGACGTACGGCTGCTCGCCCCGGACGGGCATCCGATGGCCGAGTTCCTCGGTATACGGCTCCGCCCGCTCCCGTCCCAGGACGAAGGCGCGGCGACGGTGCCGGCGCAGGCCGCCGACGTCGTCTCCGGCGCGCCCGCGCACTCCGCCGCGTCCCGGACGGCAGCCACCGGCAGCGTACGGCCGCACCGGGGCGTACGACCGCACGAGCCGGTGCGTCCGCCCCGAGCCCGGCACGCCCACACCGGCCTCGCGGCAGTGGCACCCCCGCAGGCGCCGGAGGGGCCGGTCCAGCACACGGACGTGCTGCGGCACGCGGCGACCGTCCTGGGCATCTCGGCCTCGCGGCTGGACCCGCGCCGCCCGCTGCGCAGCTTCGGGCTGGACTCCCTGCTGGCCACGGAGCTGAGGGTGCGGCTGAACCGGTCCCTCGGCGTGGACGTCACCGCCCGGCGCCTGCTCGGATCCGAGCCGGTCGGGGAGATCGCCGCCTCCCTTGCCGCGCCCGGGACCACCGCCTTCGGCACCGCCGCGCTCGACGGTGTGGCGGGCCGGTGAGCGGGTGCGGGACCGGGGCGGCCGACAGCCCAGGATCCATCCATGTACTGTGGTATAAATTTCGAGGCCGGGGGATCTCACAGAGCCGTGAGAAGCGAGGAACACATGAGTGCTGAGCCAGCCCCCCTCGGGCGTCGTGAACGCAGCAAGCAGCGCATAAAGGACCGTATCTACACCTCCGCGCTGTCCCTGTTCGCCGAGCAGGGCTACGACCGCACCACGATCGACCAGATCGCCGAGCGCGCGGACGTCGCCCGCGGGACCTTCTTCAACTACTTCCAGCGCAAGGAAGACCTGGTCACAGCCTGGGCGGAAGCGCGCCGACGGCGTCTGGAGGAGTGCATGGAGGAGTCCATGCTCGCCCGGGACGACGGGGTCACCGTGCACCTGGAACGCTGCATGCTGGCGCTCGCCGAGTTCAACGAGACGGAGCGGGACGTCACCGCCGCCATGCTCCAGGCGTGGGTGAAGGCGGGGCGGCCGCTGCTCGAGGAGCCCTACGCCGGGCATGTGTTCGCCACCGTCGTCGAGGCGGGCAGGAGGCGCGGCGAGATCGCCGTCGACATCGACCCCCTGCGGGTCGGCAACATCCTGCGGGACTCCTACCTGGGCCTGCTCTACCGCTGGTCCCAGAGCCCGGAGCCGCGGGTGCCGCTCCACATCGAGCTGCGCGAGGTCCTGCGGATCGTGCTCACCGGGATCCTGTCCTACGCCCGGCCGACCGCGTACGTCCCGGAGCCGGGGGGAGAGGTGCGGGCTTAGCGTCCGGCCGGCAGATCGGACAAGCCGGGCCTAGTGCGGGCGCAGGCTGATCAGAGGGTGGCCGTCCGTCGTGCGGACCTCGTAGCGGGCGATCTGGTCGGGGTGGAAGGCGGCGCTGCCCTCCATCGTGGCCGTGCGCCCGCCGGCGCCGGGGGCGCTCCAGGTGCTGACCGTCTGCTCGGAGCCGTCGCGGCCGATCACGACCAGGCGGCAGGAGCGGGTGCCGGCCGTGTCCCTGACCTTCAGCTGCACCTGGCTGCCCCAGTCGGCGTCGTGCGTCGTGACCTGCGCCCACACCCCGGAGCGCGGGTCGGTGGCGGCGAGAGGAGCCTGCTGCTCGCCGCCGGTCGCCAGCACGGCCACCGCCGGTCCGGTGACCACGGCGACGACGGCGGCGGCGACGGCGTAGAGCAGGCGTCGGCGTGCGGTCCGCCGGCGCCTGCCGACCTCGGCGAGCAGCCGGTCCAGCAGCCGCGGGCCGGGTGCCGACGCCGGGTGCACGAAGCGTGGTGTGGCCCGCCGGTACAGCAGCAACTGACGCGTCACCGGCCCGAATTCGGTCACCTGCGCCGAGCAGCCGGCGCACTCCATGAGGTGGTCCTCGAAGCGGAAGGCTTCCGCCTCGTCCAGCACGCCGAGCGAGTAAGCGGCGACGTCGCGATGCCGTTCCAGGGACCTCATGCGAATCCTCGTGCCGTTGGGTGGGGGTGGTGTCACTCCTTGCACCCATCGGTACGGACCACGGCACCGATTGACTCAAGCCACGCACGGAAAGAGGCGTACAGGATTCGGAGCGGGCCGGTCCCCGGATTGGTCCGGGACGAAGAAAATTCCGGGCCCGTCACGACGCGCGGAAGCCCGGGGATCGACGGCGGGGCGGCCGGGCTCCGGCGCACCGCCGACACGGTCGTCCGGAGGAGGAAGGCGGGGGCGGCTCGTAGGGGCGTGGGCAGGCAGGCCTGCCTGCGGCGACTCGGCACCAAGGCCGGTGCGGGGTGGCCACCGGGTGCCGACCGAGCGGGCGCGGCGAACCGGCCGATCGCCGGACCCGGCGGGGCGGGCCGGTACCGCAAGGCCCGCGCGCCCTGAACCGTCAGGGAGACCGACCCGCCGGGGGTCGGCATGGCGGGCCCCCCGTGACGGGCATCGGGCCGGCCCGGACGCGCAGGCGGACGTGTCAGAAGAGGTGGATCGCCAGATGGCCCAGCGGCAGCCCCAGCTGCCAGGCCGGGGTCCATACCTTCGGGCCGTCGTCCTCGCCGAGGGCCCCGGGACCGCCGGGTACCGCGTTCAGGTCGGGTGCCAGCAGCTCGGTCTCCTCCAGCCAGCGCCACGCCGCCCGCGCCAGCGCAAGGTCCGGCCCCGCGGAGCCCTCCGTGCTCAGCGCCGCCATCCGCTCGCGCACCCAGTCCTGCCACGGCTGGTCGTACGCCGTCAGCGACAGCCAGGTCTCCAGCTGGGTCACGACCCGGATGCCGGACAGCTCGCCCTCGGTGTCGGACAGGAAGATGGTCAGGGCGAGCGCATCGCGCCCGGCGCGGAACTCGAACGACGTCGGCGGCATCAGATCGCCGGTGCGCAGCAGCTCGTCCGCGATGTACTCGGCGTACAACCAGGCCATGGGTACGACGAGTTCCCCGCCGTCGGCACCGTCCGTGCCCTGGTGACCTCTGTGCAGCATCCCTTCCTGCCTTCCTCCGGTGTCGCGCGTCGCCCGGTGCGGGCCCCCGTCCGGAACACGGATGAAGACAGCCGATTACTCAACCATGGTCGGCAGCAAGGCGCTTTGCGAAGCCTTGACCCGGTGGCCGGTTTCAGCGCAGGTCCGCCGCATATCCCGGAAGCTCCCGACGCAGGGCGCGCAGCGCGTAGAACGCGCGCGACTTCACGGTACCGGGCGGGATGCCCAGCTCCGTCGCTGCTTCCGCCACACTGGCCCCGCGGAGGTACACGAGGACCAGTACGTCACGGTGGCGCGGCGTGAGTGTCTTCACAGCCTCCCGCAGATCGAGCGTCGCGGCGGCCCTCTCCGCGTGATCCGCGCACATCGGCACATGCCCCTGTTCCAGCACCTCGTCGCACACCTCCGCCGGCCGCGCCTGCCGGGCCCGGCGCGCGTCGATGGCCAGCCGCCGTGCCACGGTCATCAGCCAGGGCCGTACCGAGTCGAAGGAGTCGGCGTGCAGCGCCTCGGGGTGCTGCCAGGCCCGCAGCAGGGTCTCCTGCACGAGATCCTCGGCCCGCTGCCGGTCGCCGTCGCACAGCCGCAGCAGCAGCGCGAACAGCGGCCGGCCGTGCTCGCGCTGCAACGCGGCGAGTTCGTGCTCGGCGGTCGTCGTCCGGGTGGTGAGGGTGTTTCCGGCCGTCATGGCGGTATGGCACCGCAGGGCGCCGGTCGCGGACAGGGCGCGTACACGCCTGTGCGGCGGGCGGTCGATCGCGTCGGTGAACGGTACGGCGAACGGTCGGTCCTCTCCCGTCGGCGGACACCGGACGGGTCAAAGGGGCGCCCGAACCGTTTGCGGCGCCCGCCCCCCTCATACCTATTCGTAGGGAAATGTGACCAGGCTGGGGTGACTGATGATCGTACGCGCACACACACGCAGACGACTGCTGGCACTGGCCCTGACGGCCGTACTCGCCGCCGGGGCCGCCTGTCAGGCCGACCGCCGCGCGCAGGCGGGGCGCCCGGCCCCGCCGGCCGGTGCGCGCGGCTTCACGCTGGTCGCCTCCGGGGAGGTCCTGCCGCACACCTCCGTCATCGAACGGGCGCGCTTCGACTCCGGCGGCACCGGCTACGACTTCCGGCCCATGCTCGCCGGCGCCAGGCCCCTGATCGCGCCGGCCGCCCTGGCGCTGTGCCACATGGCGACGCCCTACGGAGCGAACGGCGACTACACGGGCCGTCCCGTCTTCAAGTCCCCGCCCGAGATCGCCGACGGCCTCGCCGCCACCGGCTACGACAGCTGCTCCACCGCCTCCGACCACAGCCTCGACGACGGCGCCGACGGCGTCCGGCGCACCCTCGAGGCCCTCGACCGGACGGGCGTCAAGCACGCGGGCTCGGCGCGCACCGTGGCGGAGGCGAACTCCGTGACCCTGCTGCGCGCCGGTCCGGCGAAGGTGGCCCACCTCGCCTACACCTACGGCACCGGCGACTTCGCGATGCCGCCCGGGCAGCCGTGGGCCGTCGGCCTCATCGACCAGGGCAAGATCATCGCGGACGCCCGGGCCGCCCGCAAGGCCGGTGCCGACGTGGTGGTGGTCTCCCTGCACTGGGGCACCCCGTGGCAGGACGCCCCCGACGGCCGGCAGCTCGACCTGGCCCGCCGGCTGACCGCCTCCCGCGACGGCGGCCGCCCCGACATCGACCTGATCCTCGGCACCCACGCCCATGTCCCGCAGGCCTACGAGAAGGTCAACGGCACCTGGGTGGTGTACGGCATGGGCGACGAGGTCGCCGGCGAGATGTACGACGACAACGGCGTCGAGGACCAGCGCGGCAACCAGTCCACCCTCGGCCGCTTCACCTTCGTGCCGCCGAAGCGGCCGGGCGGCCGCTGGGAGGTGGCGAGGGCCGAGTTCGTGCCGCTGCTGTTCGACGTGGACGCGGGGCGGGTGGTGGACCTCAACCGCGCCCTCGCCGACGGCGCCGAGCTGCGCGCGGTCCGCGACCGCATCCGCCAGGTGGTCCTCAGCCGGGGCGCCGCGAAGGACGGGCTGGTGATGGGGCACTAGGCGTCCGGCGCACTCCGAGGGCTTACGGCCGCCCCGCGGCAGTCAGTTGACGTCCCCAGTCAGTTGACGTCCCCGTCGTCGAACACCGTCAGCATCTCGCCGAGCACCCGCAGGCAGGCCGTGACGTCGGCCTCGGTGAGATCACCGCCGACCTGGCGCAGCAGGGCGCGCTCCCGGGTCAGGACGGCGGTGATCGCGGCTGATCCGTCGGCGGTCAGCCGGATCAGCGAGGACCGCTGGTGTGCGGGGTTCGGGATGGACTCGACCAGGCCGCGCGCGGCGGCGTCGTTCACCATCCGCTGCACGAACTGGCGGCTGAGCGACTGGGCCTGGCCCATCTGCGGCACGGCCATCGGGCCGTTGCGGTGCGGCAGGTCCGACCACCTGGGCATGGCAAACCGGCTGGTCGCAACGGTGCGCGACGGGCGGGCCGCCACGGGCGACGGCACCGCCCACTACCCGAACAGGGAACGGCCCGAGGCCTACCTCGCGCTGCTCACCGGCTTTCTGCGCTCCCTGTAGCGTCCTGGCGCGCCAGCGCCGAGCGCTTGTAGGAGTAGCCGAAGTAGACCACGCAGCCGATCAGGAACCACACGGCGAACCGCACCCAGGTCTCCCACATCAGGAACGTGATCAGCCAGATCGAGAAGACGACACCCAGCGCCGGCACGACCGGCATCCACGGCGTACGGAAGGTGCGCTGCAGTTCCGGACGCCGGTAGCGCAGCACGATCACCGCCGTGCACACCACCACGAACGCCAGCAGGATGCCGATGTTGGTCAGTTCGGCCGCCGAGCCGATCGGGACGAACCCGGCGATGGCGGCCGACGCCACCCCGACGATCCACGTCACGCGGGTCGGCACATGGCGCGTCGGGTGCGTCTTCGCGAACCAGGCGGGCAGCAGGCCGTCACGGGACATGGAGAACCACACGCGGGTCACGCCCAGCATGAACGTGAACATCACCGTGAGGATGCCGATGATCGCGCCCACCGCGATCACGTCCGCGAGGCGGTCCAGGCCCACCGACTTGAAGGCGGTGGAGAAGCCGCTCTTGGGGTCGATGTCCTTGTAGTTCTGCATGCCGGTCAGCACCAGACAGGCCGCCACGTACAGCACCATCGAGATCACCAGCGAGTAGATGATCGCCTTCGGCATGTGCTGCTGGGCGTCCTTGGACTCCTCGGCCGCCGTCGACATGGCGTCGTAGCCGAACACCGCGAAGAACACCGTCGCCGCACCCGTGAACGCGCCGCTGACGCCGAACGGGAAGAACGGGTGGTAGTTCGACGAGGTGATGTGGAAGACGCCCACGCCGATGACCAGCAGCACCACCAGCACCTTCAGCACCACCACGACGGTCTCGAAGCGGGCCGCGCTGCGGATGCCCAGGTTCAGCAGCCAGGCGATCAGCAGGCACAGCACGGCCGCGAAGAGGTCGACCTTGTGGCCGGAGCCGGTGCCGGGGGCGCCCAGCATCCAGTGCGGCAGGTTCGCCCCCATCTCCTCCACGAGGAAGCTGAAGTAGCCCGAGATGCCGATGGCCACCACCGCCACGATCGCGGTGTACTCCAGCAGCAGGTCCCAGCCGATGAACCAGCCCGCGAACTCCCCGAGCACCGCGTAGCCGTACGTGTACGCCGAGCCCGCCTTCGGGATCAGCCCGGCGAACTCGGCGTACGACAGCGCCGCGCACGCGCTCGCCACACCGGCGATGAGGAAGGAGATCAGCACCGCCGGACCGGCCGTGCCGTTGGCCACCGTGCCGGCCAGCGTGAAGATGCCGGCGCCGATGATGCCGCCCACGCCGATCGCGGTCAGCTGCACGAGGCCCAGCGACCGATCCAGCCGCGTGCCCTCCTCGACTTCCGTCTCGTCGATCTGCTCGATCGGTTTGCGACGGAGAATGCCCTCACCCATCTTGAGCCCGGCCATGCGCCTCACCTCTTCACGATCGGCAAACGGCTGACGGCGGATCATGATGGCCCAGCCCACCCGTCCTGGGAAGACGCCACGCACGAGGACGGACCACCCCGGCCCGCGGCGGGGGTCGTCCGATCGGACGACCCCGTAGTCACCCGATGCGTGCGCCAGGACGAGCCGGGACGCCGACCGTGACGGGCCCGCTCCCGGCGGAGGCTGGAGGCACAGCGCACGGAGCGCTGAGCGGGACCCGGCACCACGCCGCGGTCCGCGCTGACGCGACACGACAGGGAGTCGTCCGGCATGCAGCACAAGGCCAAGAAGTTCTCCACCCGCGCCAAGGCCGTCACCTCGGCCGCCCTCCTCGCCGCCGTCGGCGCCGGTGTGGTCGGCGCGGTCTCCGCCTCCGCCGACACCCCGGCCGCCGCGCCCGCCGCCCTCAAGGGCAGGACCACCACGACCAGCACCCACCTGACGATCGACGCGGCCACCGACGCCGCCCGGGCCGCCCTGGACGCCGCCGAGCAGGACGGCCAGCGGGTCACCGTCGCCGTCGTCGACCGCAACGGCAACACCGTGGTCACCCTGCGCGGCGACGGCGCCGGTCCGCAGTCCTACGACTCCGCCGTCAGGAAGGCGTTCACCGCCGTCTCCTGGAACGCGCCCACCTCTCAGCTCGCCCAGCGCCTGGAGAAGGCCCCCCACCTGAAGGACATCCCCGGCACGCTGTTCCTCGCGGGCGGCGCGCCGGTCGCGTACAACAGCGCGCCGATCGCGGGCATCGGCGTCGCGGGCGCTCCCCCCGGCGACCTGGAAGAGAAGTTCGCGCAGGCCGGCGTCGACGCGATCAGCAACGGCCGCTGACCGATCGGACCACCCGCGTGAGCGCCACCCCGACCCGGCGCGGCGCTCGCGAACCGGCGGTGCGCGCCCTTCCCTCGGCCACGCACCGCCGGCGCATCCGCCTGAGCGCCGTCCTGACCCCCGTCACCGCTCTGTGGAGGAGTCACGTCATGCTCCGCCTCGTGGTTCATGAGGAACCGTCCACAGCCGACCTCGCCCTGCTGGACGCCGCCGAGCGCGGCGACGCCGACGCCGTCCGGGCCGCCCTCGCCCGCGGCGCACGCCTGGAGACCCGCGACGAGGCCGGCTGCACCCCGCTGCTGCGCGCCGCGCTCGCCGACCGCGTCGAGACGGCCCGCGTCCTGGTCGCCGCCGGCGCCGACGTCGACGCGCAGGACGACCAGCAGGACAGCCCGTGGCTGGTCACCGGCGTCACCGGCAGCGTGGCCATGATGCGCGCGCTGCTGCCCGGCGGCCCGGACCCGACGCGCACCAACCGCTTCGGCGGCGTGTCCGTCATCCCGGCGAGCGAACGCGGCCACGTCGACTACGTCCGCGCCGTGCTCGCCGAGACCGACATCGACGTCGACCACGTCAACCGGCTGGGCTGGACGGCCCTGCTGGAGGCCGTCATCCTCGGCGACGGCGGCCGCGTCCACCAGGAGGTCGTCGAGACCCTGCTCGCCGCGGGCGCCGACCCGGCGCTGCCCGACGGCGGCGGCGTGACGGCCCTCGCCCATGCCGAACGCCGCGGCTTCACGGGCATCGCGGCGATGCTGCGGCAGGCGGCAGGCGGCAGGCGGCAGGCGGCAGGCGGCAGGCGGCAGGCGGCAGGCGGCAGGCGGCAGGCGGCAGGCGGCAGGCGGCAGGCGGGCGGTGGTGAACCACCGCGCCACCGCCGCCGGCTCGCTCGCCACCGCCGTGGCCGTCCTCACCGGCTGCACGACCAGCCCTCTCCCCCCCAGCCGCAACTCCCTCTGTCCCGGCGACCTTCGCGCCCGCACCCGCTGGCCCGATCCCGGGTGAGACCCTGCTCCTCACCGACTTCGGCGCCGACACCGTCACCTTCGTCGCCCCCGCCCGCCGCCGCACCCTCGGCTCGGTCACGGTCGGCACCGCCCCCTACGGCGTCGCGGTCGACGCCCGCGGCACCGCCCGGGTGGCGACCGCGGAGGGCGTGGCCGCCGTGGACACCGTCACCCGCACACGCACCGCGCTGATCCCGTACGCCACCGGCACCGGCCCGGTGACCACGGGCGAGTACCGGGGCGGCATGGGCATCGCCCTGTCCCCGGACGGCACGTGCGTGTACGTCGGCGTCAACGTGCCCGGCGGCGACGGGTCCTGGAGGTGATCGACACCCGCGAGGCGAAGATCGTCGCGAGCGTCCCCGTCGGCCGCCGCCCCTTCGACGTCGACGTCTCCCGCGACGGCCGCCAGGTCTACGTCACCGGCCACGACTCCTTCGACGTCACCGTCGTGGACACCCGCACGCGCGCCACGCGCCGTATCGAGGTCGCCCCCCACGGCACCGCGGGCGCCCTCGGCTCCTGGCTCAAACCGCACTACACCGCCGTACGCCCCTCCGACGGCTTTCTGCTGCTGCCCTTCGAGGGCGAGCGGCTCGCGGTCTTCGACCCCGCCACCGGCCGGGTCCGCGTCGAGCGCATGACCGCCGACACCCACCAGCACGGCGTCACCGTCGCCGCGGACGGCACCCTCTACGCCGTCGGCACCGGCCCCATCGACCCGGCGCGGGACGCCGGCCCGTCACTGACCGTCCGCACGCCGAGCGGCACCGAACGCGTCATCGCGCTGGACGGCCCGCACGAGACCGTCGCCCTCTCCGCCGACGGCCGCACCGCCCACGTCACCGGCGGGTTCACCCGCGACGGCCACTGGAACGGCGTCAGCGTCGTCAACACGGCCACCGGCACGGTGACCCGGCTGCCCGCGGGCCGCCGCCCGCTGGGCATCGCCGTACTGCCGGCGGCCTGATCCGAACGGCGGGACCTACGGCACCACCGTCACCGGCCACCGTCCCGCCTTCACCAGCCGGACGGCCACCGAGCCGATGATCCGGTGGCCGGCCTGCTCGGAGGCGCCCACCACCACCGCGTCCGCCTTCAGTTCGTCCGCCGCCTTCACCAGGCCGTTGTAGGGGTCGCCGCGGAAGGTGTGGAACTCCCAGCGCACGTCGAATATCCCCTTGACCCGCTCGGCCGCCTCCCGGATCTGCGCGACCAGGTCCTCGGCGATCTCGTCGGTGGTCTCCGCGACCGGCGCGCCGAGCGCCGCGCCCGCCGCCAGCACCGGCTGCACGTAGACCACGGCCAGCAGCGCGTGCTGCCGCCTGGCCAGGCCACCGGCGTAGGCCGCGGCGCGCAGCGAGGAGTCGGAGCCGTCCACCCCGGCCACGATGACCTTCGGCCCGTCAGTACCTCGTTCGAACTGGTGGGAGTCGAACTGGTGAGAGTGCTGTTCCGTCACGCGCCGAGGCTATCGGAGGCCGCCGCTGCGCCGACCGGCCGGGACGGCTCGACGGGCGGACATGCCGCGGCCTTCCTACAGTCGGATGCATGAGTGCCACCGCGCAGGCCGCCCGGGGCCGCGACGCCCCGGGGTCCCTACGACCCGCCGGGAGCCGCTTCCTCAGCCGGGTGCCCGAAGGCTTCGCGACCTTCTTCGGCGCCCTCGGCCTGCTGTGCGCCCTGCTGGCGCTCATCGCACCGCTGCGCCGCCTGCTGCGCCCGGTCGTGCGCTTCCTGGACCTCCTGCTGGTCCCCCTCAGCGCCAACCTCGCCTACGCGGTCTTCCTGTTCCTGCTCGCCGCCGCCACCGCCGCCCGCAAGAAGGTCGCCTGGTGGCTGGTGGTCGTCTACCTCGGCCTGGTCGTCCTCACCGACGCCCTCGGAGTCGCCGTCGGCCTCTACGCCCAGTCCGTGCCGTCCCTCGTGGTGTGCGCCCTCGCGCTGGTGCTGCTCGTCGTCGCCCGCCGCGAGTTCTGGGCCGCCTCCCGGCGCGGGGCGCTGCGCCGCGCCGTCGCCGTCCTGCTGGGCGGGCTCGCCGTGGCGATCCTCGCCGGCTGGGGCCTGGTCGAGCTGTTCCCCGGCACCCTGCCGCACGGCCAGCGGCTGTCCTGGGCCGCCAACCGGGTCCTCGGCGGCCTCGTCTCGGCCGGCTCCTTCGGGGGCCGCCCTCCTCCCGCCCTGCACTTCCTGCTCGGCCTCTTCGGCGCGCTCGCCCTGCTGAACGCCGCCGCCACCCTCTTCCGCTCCCAGCGCCTCGAAGCCGCCCTCCACGACGACGAGGAGGAACGCATCCGGGCCCTGCTCGGCCGCTACGGCGAGCAGGACTCCCTCGGCTACTTCGCCACCCGGCGCGACAAGGCCGTCGTCTTCTCGCCCAGCGGCAAGGCCGCCGTCACCTACCGCGTCGAGGCCGGGGTGTGCCTGGCCAGCGGCGACCCCGTCGGCGACCGCGAGGCCTGGCCGCACGCCATCGCCGCCTGGCTGGACGTGGCCCGCCGGCACGCGTGGGCGCCCGCGGTGATGGGCGCCTCCGAGGACGGCGCGACCGCCCACGCCCGGGCCGGGCTCGGCGCGCTGCAGCTGGGCGACGAGGCCATCGTGCACGTGTCCTCCTTCGACCTGAACGGCCGCGACATGCGGGTCACCCGGCAGGCCGTGCACCGGGTCCGTCGCACCGGCGCCACGTGCCGTATCCGCCGCCACGAAGCGCTCACCGACGCCGAGATGGAGGAGATCGTCGGCAAGGCGGACGCCTGGCGCGACACCGAGACCGAGCGTGGCTTCTCCATGGCCCTGGACCGCCTCGGCGACAGCGCCGACGGTGACTGCCTGCTGGTGGAGGCGTTCGGTGCGGACGGCCGGCTGCTCGCCCTGCTCTCCTTCGTGCCGTGGGGCCGCGACGGCGTGTCGCTGGACCTGATGCGCCGCGACCGCGCCGCCGCCCCCAACGGCATCATGGAGTTCATGGTCGCCGAGCTGTGCGCGGCCGCGCCGAAGCTGGGCGTGCGGCGCATCTCCCTCAACTTCGCCGTCTTCCGCTCGGTCTTCGAGGAGGGCGCCCGCATCGGCGCCGGACCGGTCCTGCGGCTGTGGCGGCGCCTGCTGCTGTTCTTCTCCCGCTGGTGGCAGCTGGAGGCCCTGTACCGCTCCAACGCCAAGTACCACCCCGAGTGGTACCCGCGCTTCCTGTGCTACGGCGACGCCGCCGCCCTCGCCCGCATCGGCCTGGCCTCCGGCATCGCCGAGGGCTTCGTCGCCGTACCGTCGCTGCGCAAGCTGTGGGGCAAGGCGCATCCGAGGGGGGTGCGGCGGCCCGTGACCACCGAGGGTCTGCCGCCGCTCGCGGCGCTCGGTCTCGACGGAGGGGGCGAGACCGGGTCCGGCGGTGCGGACGCGGGCCTGCCCGAGCAGGTCCGCATCCGCCACCGCACCCTGGACCGGCTGCGCGCCGACGGCACCGACCCCTACCCGGTCGGCGTCCCGGCCCGCACCCACACCCTCGCCGAGGTCCGCGAGGGGCAGGACGTGACCGTCGCCGGGCGGATCATGCTGGTGCGCGACTTCGGCGGGATCGTCTTCGTCGTGCTGCGCGACTGGTCCGGCGACCACCAACTGGCGCTGACCCGCGAGGGGGCGGGGGCCGCCCTGGCCCGCTTCCGCACCGGCACCGACATCGGCGACCACATCGTCGCCACCGGCCGGGCCGGCGTCAGCGACAAGGGCGAACCGACCGTCTTCGTCACCTCCTGGCAGCTCACCGGCAAGTGCCTGCGCCCGCTGCCCGACAAACGCCGGGGCCTGGCCGACCCCGAGGCCAAGGTGCGCATGCGCTACCTCGACCTGGTCACCAGCCCCGCCGCCCGCGACGTCGTCCGGGCCCGCTCCACCGCCGTCCAGGCCCTGCGCCAGGGCCTGCTGGAGCGCGGCTTCCTCGAGGTCGAGACACCGATGCTGCAGCAGATCCACGGCGGCGCCAACGCCCGCCCCTTCACCACCCACATCAACGCCTACGACCTCGACCTGTACCTGCGCATCGCCCCTGAGCTGTATCTGAAACGGCTGTGCGTGGGCGGCATGGAGAAGGTCTTCGAACTCGGACGCACCTTCCGCAACGAGGGCGTCTCCTACAAGCACAACCCCGAGTTCACGATGCTGGAGGCCTACCAGGCGTACGCCGACTACGACGTGATGCTCGACCTGGTGCGCGAACTGATCCAGGGCGCGGCCACGGCGGCGTTGGGCTCGCCCGTGGCCCGCAAGGACGGCCGGGAGTACGACATCTCGGGGCGCTGGCCGGTGAAGACGGTGTACGGCGCGATCTCCCAGGCCCTCGGTGAGGAGATCGACGCGGACACCGAACTGGCCCGGCTGCACCTGCTGTGCGACCGGGCCGGAGTGCCCTACACCCAGGACGACGGGCGCGGTGACGTCGTCCTGGAGATGTACGAGCGGCTGGTGGAGGAGCGCACCGAGCTGCCCACGTTCTACAAGGACTTCCCGACCGAGGTCTCCCCGCTCACCCGCCGGCACCGCACCGACCCGCGCCTGGCCGAACGCTGGGACCTGGTCGCCTTCGGCACCGAACTGGGCACCGCCTACTCGGAGCTGACCGACCCGGTCGAACAGCGCCGCCGCCTCACCGAGCAGTCCCTGCTGGCCGTGGGCGGCGACCCGGAGGCGATGGAACTCGACGAGGACTTCCTGGACGCCCTGGAGTACGCGATGCCCCCGACGGGCGGTCTCGGCATCGGAGTGGACCGCCTGGTGATGTTCCTGACCGGCCTGACCATCCGGGACACCCTGCCGTTCCCCTTGGTCCGCCGCCGCTGACGGCCCGCCACCACACGGGGGTCCTTCGGCGGCGGATCAGCCGTCCGGGCGCAGCAGGCGCAGGTCCTCACCCCAGGAGTCCAGCACCTGATCGTGCCCGGCGGCCCGGGCGGCCGCCTCGATCCGGCCGAACAGGGCCCGCTGGGTGTCCCGGTCTCCGTCGGCCAGGATGCGGCGCACCAACGGCAGCAACCGATCCGTACCCCACTCGGGCGCGCCGAGCGGATACCGCTCCAGCTCCCAGCACAGGTACTTGTTGTAGGGCCGCACGCGGCCGTGCAGTGCGAACAGCACCTCCAGGGCGTACGGCACGCTCTCGGCGGCGTCCAGGTGGGCGAGCCCGGCCCGCCCGTCACGGTGGCTCTTCAGCGAGCGGTAGGCCTGGTTGACGTACGCGTCGAGCTGGGCGTCGACCGCCGCGCGGGCCTCGGCCTGCTCCAGGGTGCGCTTGCGGTCCACGATCCGAGCGATCTCGCCGTCGAGCCGGTCCAGCACCACCTCGGCGTGGACGTAGGCGTAGCGGCTCCAGCCGTCCGCACCGCCGGGCAGCCCCCGGTCGCGCAGCGCGGTCAGCGTGAGCACCACCAGGTCCAGATGGGCCGAACGGAACCGGTCGGCGTCGGCGAGCGGTGAGGCGTGCCCGTCGCGCAGGACCACGTGGAGGTCGTGGTCGGAGCGAGCGGTGGGCATGCCGTCGTGCACCCGGGAGCCGCTGAGCACCAGTCCGGCCACGTCCGGGTCGGCGCCCGCTCGTGCCACGAAGGCGGCGAACGTGGCCTCGGGCGTGTCCAGGAGGGCGGGGGAGTCGGGCGCGCCGCGACGGTAATGGGCACTGCCGGCCGCCGCACCCGATTTTCCGTGCGCTCGGTTCGCGCGTCCGGGTGCTTGCGCTGAGTGGGTGTTTCCCTGACGCCGGTGCGGTGGTGGTGGGGTGCGTCGTGCGGTCGGTGGGCGACTGATTGGTCATGAAGAAGGATCAGTTCCTCACCCGGCGCCGGGCGCTGCTCGCCGGTGCCGCCGCTCTGGGCGCGGCCGGGACCGCCGGGCTGTTCGCACTGGAGGGCGCCGACGAGCCGGCCCGCCCCGCCGCGCCCGCCGCCGGCGCCCCCGCCCAGCTGCCGGAGAAGCCGTCCGCCTACCGTCTGCAGCCCCTGACCGGATACGGGCCGCCGCACACGGCACCGCCACGCACACCGGTGCGGCGCGAACCGCTGCTGAAGATCTCCGCGCGGGGCCGCACCATGTTCCTGACCTTCGACGACGGTCCCGATCCCCGCTACACCCCGGGCATGCTGGACACCCTGCGCGAGCACGACGTGCGGGCCACGTTCTTCGTGTGCGGGGAACAGGCCGACTGGAACCGGGACCTGCTGGCCCGCATGGCCGACGAGGGCCACGTCGTCGGCAACCACACCTGGTCCCACCCGCTGCTCACCCAGCTCGGCCGAGGGGAGATCCGCAGCGAGATGGAACGCACCAGCGACGTCATCGAGGCCGCCTACGGCGAGCGCCCCCGCTGGTTCCGCGCCCCCTACGGCGCCTGGAACCGCGCCGCCTTCCAGCTCGGCGCCGAGCTGGGCATGGAGCCGCTGGCCTGGACCGTCGACACCGAGGACTGGACCCTCCCCGGCACCGGAGCCATCGTCCGGGCGGTGGAGGAGGGTGCCGGTCCCGGCGTCGTGGTGCTCTCGCACGACGCCGGCGGGGACCGCTCCGAGAGCGTCGGCGCGCTGCGCCGCTACCTGCCGCACCTGCTGGACTCCGGCTACCACCTCACCGTGCCGAGCCGCCCGTACGCCTGAGAGCTCGCGGGCCTTCGCCCGCCTGCCGGGATCCCGCTCAGCGGACCTCGGTCAGGCGGGCGAAGACGACGACGTTCCCGTCGTAACCGTTCTTCTTGGAAAAGCCGCCCCCGCAGGTGATGACCCGCAATTCCGGCGCGCCTTTGGACGCGTAGACGCGGTCGCCGGGGAAGTCGGCCTTGGAGAACACCTCGATGCCGTAGATCTCGAACACCGCCGTCTTTCCGTCCTGGCGGTGCACCTCGACGCGATTTCCCTTTTTCAGTGCGCCCAGCCCATAGAAGACCGCAGGGCCCTGTTTGTTGTCGACGTGGCCGACGACGACCGCGGTGCCCTTTTCCCCGGGCGAGACTCCGCCGGTGAACCAGCCCGCCAGATTCGGGTCCTCCGGGGGCGGCGCGTCCACCCAGCCGTCCGCGTCCAGGCCGACCGGCATGACGGGCGCGTCGACCTGGATCGCGGGAATGCGCACCCGGTCGGCCACGGAGAACGCCAGCGGCTCGGGCGCCCGGGAGAGCACGCCCTGGGCGCTGCGGCTGTCCGCGGCCGCCGCCGACGCCGGCTGCGGCGGACCCACGTCGAACTCCCCGGAGCCATTGCGAATGAGCGCGAGACCGGTGAGCAGAACCAGCGCTATCACCCCCCAGGGGGCGCGCTTTCTCCGCCGCTCCTCCTCCTCGGCCAGTTCGGACAGCTCGGACGCAGACATTCGCCATCCCCTTTCGACACGGCCGTCGCCGCGCCATGGTGCGCATGAAAGAACGCTAAGTCCGGTCGGCCCGAGCGGCGAGGAGGCGACAGCGAACGGGTGGCGGGAGTTCCCCGTGTGCGCCATCCGTGGCACGGCCGAACGGATCGTTTCTGACGGTCCGTGACCTGCGGCGATATCCGGCTGCGGCCTCTTTTGACGGTGTGTCGTCTCACCGGGACGGACCATCCCCGAAATGCGGGAGCGCGCACGGCATCTGAGGGTTTTTCCGGGAGACGCTTTCTCGCCGATCGACCGGGGACGGGTCCCGGGGCGTCTTCCGCGGAGGATCACATGCGCAACTCTCGTGCCCTGGTGGCCACGGCCGCCGCGGTCGCCGCCCTCGGCCTCGCCGCCCCCTCGGCCGCCGCGCGGGACGGCATGAACTTCAGACTGAGCAACATCGTCGCGCTGCCCAGCGTCATCGCCCGCGGCGGGCAGCTCACCATCACCGTCGACGGCTGCCCGTCCGGCGGTACCGCCACCTCGGACGCCTTCCGGCCCACGCCGCTCACCCCGATCCACGGCGCCAACCAGACCGCCAAGGGCACCGCGACGATCAACAACGACGCGCGCCCCGGCGCGCACAGCATCACGGTCAACTGCAACGGCCAAACCCTGACCAACCCGGCGGCCTTCACCGTCATCGGTGGTGTCCGCGGCGGTCTGGGCGGCAGCAGCTCCAGCGGCGCCTCCCCCACCGACATGGCGATCGGCGGCGGGCTCGTGGCCGCGGCCGTCATCGGCGGCGGCGTGTTCTGGATGCGCCGCCGCTCCGAGAAACACATCTGATCCCCGCATCGCGCCTTTCCCTTTCCACCGCGCACACGTCGCACCGCGCACACGACCAGGGCGTCGCCCCGGACCCCGAGCGGGGGTCCGGGGCGACGCCCTGCGGCACACCCGGCCGGCGGCGCACACGCGGATCAGCTGCCGCTCTCGCCGCTCCGCCGCCGCGCGACGAGATACGCCGCGCCGACCGACCCGGCGACGAGTGCCGCGCCCAGCCCGATCTCCCGTGCGTCGAACCCGCCGACGCTGCCTCCCGCACCGGCGTGCACCCCGCGGGGCACCGTCGGCTGCAGCGGCTGAGGCGTCGGACGCACCGGCCGGCCGCCGGCGATGCCCAGTCCCGTCGAGCCGCTCACCCCGTCACAGGTGAACGTCACCTGGTAGACGGCGCCCGGGCGCGCGTCCCGGTCGACGGTCGCCGTCGCCGACGACAGGCGCGGCGCGATGGTGACCGTGTCGAACACATCCGAGGAGACCGTGACCGCTCCCCGGCAGCCCCCGCGGCCGCGGTCGACCTGGAGGATGACCTGCCCGCCGGCCGAGACCGTGGACGGGACGACGCCGAAACCGAACGGGGTGATGTTGCTGCCGTCGCCTTGCGCGACGGCGCCCGGCGCCGTCAGGGCGAGGGCGCCCAGGCTCAGCAGAGCGGCCGAAGCGACGCGTATCGCGCGCATGTGTTTCCTCCGGTCTCCGAGGAGCGGCTGCGGACCTGTGTTCCGCTTGTGCAGAAGTGCCCCTCGATGACCGAAACGCTAGGAAGGGGACCGCGCCCCCGCGATCGCAGTAGCGCGAACGGGTCAAGCCTGTGCTCCATACGGGCGACGTCGCATACGCGTCCGGGGGACACATCGGCGTGGCGACGAGCGGACCGGGCGTCCACCGCACCGCCGACCGGGCGGGCCGCCGCCAACCCTCGCTGACTCGGCCCCGGCGTCCGACAAGGGGCGTGACTCACCCCTTGGCGTGCGGGAAGAGGCTGAGCAACGGCTCCATCGACGCGGCCGTGTCCCGGCTGTACGGCGCGTCGAAGTCCCAGATCAGGAACAGCAGGAAGGCGATCAGGGCCGAGAAGAGGCCCGCGAGGACCAGTTCGCGCGGAGTGCGGCGGATCTGGAGGGCGAAGACCATGCCGATGGTGACCACCGCCCCGGTGAGCAGCCCGAACCACACCACCCCCGGCATGGTCGGCGAGGTGGCGTTCGCACGGGCGGTGCGGGCTTCGTCGGCCGCGGTGACCTGGTCGAGCAGCGGCTGGTAGGCCTGCGCCTCGAAGTCGTTGCGCGGCTGGTAGTCGGTGACGTCCCGGCGCAGCCGGTCGAGCAGCAGGGTGCCGCGGTCGGTGACCTCGCCGTGGTCCTCCATCGCCTTCCACTCCTTGGTGGCGACGTGTCCGACATAGGCGTTGACATCCGCTCGGATCCGGTCACGGGTCGGAGCGGGATAGACCCGGACGCGCTGGTCGATCTCGTGCAGCGCCTGCGCCTCCGCCTGCACATGGTCCTGCGCGGTGCTGCGCGCCTCCCACACGCCCGCGATCGCCAGGCCCAGGACGATGGCGTAGACCACGCCGATCCACATGGTCATGTACTCGATGACGTCCGGAGTCTCACTGGGGTCCTCGTCCTCGGACGCCGTGCGGTGACGGACGAGCGTGATGACGACCACCACGACACAGGCGGCCAGCATCGCGAGGGTGAGAACAAGCCATTCCGGCAACGGGGGTACCTCCGGGGCTCAGCGCGGGCGGAGCGCGGCGACGGCCACGATCGCGGGCGTGGTGATGAGCAGGACATAGACGACGGGCGAGACGTGGTGGCTGCGCTGCCGCCGGGGCGGCGCCGCGTGATACCGCGGGTAGCTCACCGGGCTCGCGGAGGGCCGCGGTGTCGGAGTGGGCGTGGGGGCCGGCGGGGGAGGCGGGGCCGGGCGGACCGGCGCGGGCCGGGGCGCGGGCGCCGGTGGTGCGGGGGCCGGGGGTGCCGGGGCCGCAGGCGTGGGCCGCGGTTTCGGCGGCGGGGGTGTCGGTGCCGGCTTCGGCGGCGGTGGTTTCGGCGAAGGCGAAGACGAAGGTGGCGGCGGAGGAGGAGGCGGTGGCGGCGGAGGAGGCGGTGGTGGCGGAGGCGGTGGTGGCGGAGTCGGACTGGGCGCCGGGCTCGGTGAACACCCGGGCGGGATCGGCCAGTCGAGGCTGCCGGCCACCGCCACCGCCGTCACCCCGTCCGGTCCGGTCGAGGCGTAGGCGCAGGCGTCGGCCGTCGCCGTCCCGGCCGGTGCGCCCACCAGGAACCAGCTCAGGGCCACCGCGGCCAGCACCCGTGTGCCCACGGCGGTTCGGGTCGGTTCGGGTCCGTACACGACGCAGATCATGAGGTGCGCGGGACCCCGTCATGCCTGGTCGGCGGCGGAATGCTCCGAACGGGCGACGGTGCTCGGCGTGGCGCCGTGCACGGCTGACGCTCGTATGTCCGGCGCTCCGCACGCCTGTCCGACGGAATCACCCCCTCCGCAAAGATTTCCGCACCGGCGTTGAACACACCCACCGTCCCGCTGCGTACCCCATGCCGTGCAGCGACGCAGCAGGGCGCTGCAACACATTTGTGAACGTGGGGAG
Source organism: Streptomyces sp. NPDC049915 (assembly GCF_040656475.1). Classification (NCBI taxonomy): domain Bacteria; kingdom Bacillati; phylum Actinomycetota; class Actinomycetes; order Kitasatosporales; family Streptomycetaceae; genus Streptomyces; species Streptomyces sp. NPDC049915. Next base: position 127,996 of record NZ_JBFAMH010000005.1, on the reverse strand, counting down.
TTGACGATGAAGACCTCGTGGCGGAGCGCCTCGCTCGCGGTGGGCGCCGTGGCCGTACTGGCGCTGACGACGGCGTGCGGGCAGGGCGACGGTGGTGCCAAGGCGGCCGCCCAGAACGTCGGTGCCACGGCCCCGGTCGGTGGCTACGGCACCGCCGGCGGCGGTTACGGCGTCGGCAACGGGTCCTCCGGCCAGAGCTCCGCACCGCAGGCCCGGCCGGCCCCCGCGGGCAAGCTGTCCGTCACCGACAACGCCGAACTGGGCAAGGTGCTCACCGACGGCTCCGGGCTCACCCTGTACCGCTTCGACGCGGACACCGCCGAGCCGTCCAAGTCGACCTGCGACGGCGACTGCGCCAAGGTGTGGCCGCCGGTGCCCGCGGACGACGTCATCGCCGGTACCGGCATCGAACCGTCCGAGCTCGGCGAGGTCACCCGTGCCGACGGCACCAAGCAGCTCACCATCGGCGGCTGGCCGGCGTACCGCTACGCCAAGGACGTCAAGGCGGGCGAGGTCAAGGGCCAGGGCCTCAAGGGCAAGTGGTTCGCGCTCGCTCCCGACGGCAAGAAGGCGAAAGCATCCGATCTGCCCGGACTGTCCGTCCGCAAGGACCCCAACCTCGGTGACATCGTCGTCGACCGCAACGGCATGACCGTCTACCGCTTCCTGAAGGACCAGGCCTGGCCCAAGCCGGTCTCCGCCTGCACCGGCGCCTGTCTGCAGAAGTGGCCGGCCGTCGAACCCGTCGCCGCCGGCGACACCAAGGACGTGAAGAAGAAGGGCCTGATGAGCTTCACCCGGCCCGACGGCGTCAAGCAGCAGACGGTCAACTGCTGGCCCGTCTACACCTTCTCCGGTGACAAGACCCCCGGGGACATCAACGGTCAGGGCGTCGGCGGCACCTGGTACGCCGTCGCACCCGACGGAAAGCCGGTCGGCGCGCCGAAGAAGTGACGGATCGCACCTCCCCAGGGTGTCCGCCCCCCCCCCGCCCGGGCGGCGCGCACGGCCGACGGACCGCCCCCTCCGCACCGCACGGAGGGGGCGGTCCGCTGTGCGTGCCGCCCTGTACTCTGCGCAGCATCCCGGACACGTGCGGTAGTAACGTGGCGCGGCGCCGCACACGCACGTGCCGCAGGCAGTGACCGGGAACGGACGGTCAATTTCCGGTTCTGCTCGCTACTTGACCCGACGATCAGTAGCCTCTGCTCGAACACCGGATCGCCTACGCCTTGGAGAGATGGATGGAGCGTCCCGCTTGGGCCCCCCGAAGCATCGACATCTCGGTGCCGAGCGTCTCGCGCATCTACGACTACTACCTGGGCGGTTCGCACAACTTCGAGGTGGACCGGGAAGCCGCCCGCAGGGCCATGGAATTCCTGCCGGGGCTGCCCAAGGTCATGCAGGCGAACCGGGCGTTCATGCGCCGGGCCGTGCGCTTCGCGGCCGACGAGGGCATCACCCAGTTCCTCGACATCGGCTCCGGCATCCCCACCTTCGGCAACGTCCACGAGATCGCCCAGAGCGCCCGCCCCGGCGCGCGCGTCGTCTACGTCGACCACGACCCGGTGGCGGTCGCGCACAGCCAAGCGGTGCTGGAGGGCAACGAGAACGCCGACGTCGTCGCGGCGGATCTGCTGAAGCCCCACGAGATCCTGGCCAGTGAGCAGGTGGAGCGGCTGATCGATCTGAAGCGGCCGGTGGCGCTGCTCCTCGTTGCCATACTGCACTTCGTGGAGGACGAGGACGACCCGTACGCCGCGGTGGCCGAACTGCGCGACGCGCTCGCGCCCGGCAGTCTGCTGGCGCTCACGCATGCCTCGTACGAGGGAATCCCGGTGCCTCCCGAGCGGGCAGGGGGTGCGGTGGACGTGTACCAGGACATTCGCCACCCGTTGGTCATGCGCTCGCCCGACGAGATCGCGCGGTTCTTCGAGGGGTACGAGATGGTGGAGCCGGGGCTGGTGCCGATGCCGCTGTGGCGGCCCGAGACGGCGCCGGAGGACGAGGACCCGTTCGCCTTCTCCGGCTTCGCGGGCGTGGGGCGTACGGCGTGAGCGCGGAACCGGACGGGCCGGAGGACAGACTGCGCCGGTTCGCCACGATCTGGACCCGGGCGGTGTTCCCGCTGACCTCCACGTCGGCGACCCGGCCGGAGTTCGAGGCGGACCTGCTTCCCCTGGCCCGGCGGCTCAGCGGGGCACTGCACGCGCCGGCCACGGTCACCGAGGAGGGCCGGGTGATCGGCGCCGCCCTGGTCGCCGCGCACTGCACCGACCCGGAGGCGCTCAGCCGCACCCTGGACTGCGTGGACGCCTACCTCGTGCTCTACTGCGGCGGCGACGGCGACCCGGAGGAGCTGCGCACCCGCTGCTCCCGGCTCCAGCACGCCATGGCCGCCGGCTACGCGCAGGCGCTGCGCGAACGCACCCTGGGCGAGCAGGAGGCCATCGCGCAGGCGGCGTTGCAGGCGCAGGGCGTGGTGGCGCAGGCGCTGCACGCCAGCGAGGCCCGCTTCCGGGCGGTGTTCGAGGGCGCCGCCATAGGAATCGGCATCGCCGACCTCGACGGCACCATACTGCAGGTCAACGGCGCGCTGGTGCGCATGTTCGGCGGTATCGAGCAGGCGGTGCGCGGCCGCAACGTCAAGGAGTGGACGCACGCCGAGGACGCCCCGCAGGTGTGGCGCCTGTACGACGAGCTGGTGCGCGGCGAACGCGAGCACTACCACGTGGAGAAGGCGTTCTACCGCCCCGACGGAACGGTCCTGTGGACCAATCTGACGGTCTCCCTGCTGCGCGACGCCGACGGCGAGCCGCAGTACCAGCTGGCGTTGATGGAGGACACCACCGAGCGCCGCCTGCTCAACCTGCGGCTGCGCTACGAGGCCACGCACGACGCGCTGACCGGTCTGCCCAACCGCACGCTGTTCTTCGAGCGGCTGGAGAAGGTCCTCGCCCAGCGCGGGGGACAGCGCTTCGGCCTGTGCTACCTCGACCTCGACGGCTTCAAGACCATCAACGACAGCCTCGGACACGCGGCCGGCGACCGGCTGCTCGTCGAGGTCGCCGACCGGCTGCAGTCCTGCGCCACCGCGCCCGGCGAGATGGTGGCCCGGCTCGGCGGCGACGAGTTCGTCGCGCTGACCACCGGCCCCGACAGCCGCCGCGAGGCCGACGAACTCGCCGCGCGCATCATGAACGCCCTCCTCGCGCCCGTACGCATCGACGGCCGCGAGCTGACCGTGCGCGGCAGCATCGGCATCGTCGAGGGCGCCGCCGGTGAGCGCAGCGCGGCGGAGGTGCTGCGCAGCGCCGACATCACCATGTACCGGGCGAAATCGGCCGGCGGCAACCGCTTCGAACTCGCCGACCCGGAGGCCGACGCCCGCGCCATCACCCGGCACGGCCTGACCACGGCGCTGCCGGCCGCCCTGGAACGCGGCGAGTTCTTCATCGAGTACCAGCCGCTGGTGCACCTCGGCGACGGCAGCGTGCGCGGCGCGGAGGCGCTGGTGCGCTGGCTGCACCCGCAGCACGGAGTGCTCGGCCCCGACCGGTTCATCCCGCTCGCCGAGCACACGGGGCTCATCGTGCCGCTGGGCCGGTGGGTGCTGGACCAGGCGGTGCGCCAGGCGCGCCAGTGGCGTGAACGCAACGCCGGGGCGGGCCCGCTGCGCATCAACGTCAACCTCTCGCCGTGCCAGCTCACCCATCCCGGGCTGGTGCAGGACACCGTGGACATCCTGGAGCGCACGGGCGTGGAACCGGACGCGCTGTGCCTGGAGGTGACCGAGTCGGCCCTGATCGGCGCCGACGACGACCTGCTCAAACCGCTGCGCCGGCTGGCCGAGATGGGCATCGACATCGCCCTGGACGACTTCGGCACGGGCTACTCGAACCTGGCGAACCTGCGCCGGCTGCCGGTGTCCGTCCTGAAACTGGACCGCTCCTTCACGCAGGGCATGCAGCAGTTCCCGGCCGACCCCGTCGACCTGAAGATCGTCGAGGGGATCGTCTCGCTCGCCCACAGCCTCGACCTCGCGGTCACCGTCGAGGGCGTGGAGACCGGCGCCCAGGCCGAGCAGCTGCGGATACTGGGCTGCGACACCGCCCAGGGCTGGTACTACGCCCGCCCCGGCCCACCGGAACGGCTGCACGAACTGGCCCTGGCGGACGCGAGGGGCTGAACCGATGCGGATACGGCGGCTGGACCTCGGGTACTTCGTGCGCCCCGCCTCGGAGGCGGGTGGGGCGCATCCGCGCGTCGAGCCCGTCCTGGCCTACCTCGTGAGTCACGAGCGGGGCCCGATCCTGTTCGACACCGGGATCGGGGCGGCGAGCCCGGAGACGGAGGCCCACTACCGGCCCCGCCGCCGAGGGCTGCGCGAGGCCCTCGCGGCGGCCGGGGTGGCCCCCGAGGACATCACCCTCGTCGTCAACTGCCACCTCCACTTCGACCACTGCGGCGGCAACCCGCTCTTCCCGGGCACGCCCGTCGTGGTCCAGGACGTGGAACTGGCCACGGCCCGCGCCGGCGGCCACACCTTCGACGCGCTGATCGACTTTCCCGGCGTGACGTACGAGGAGCTGAAAGGCGAGGCGGAGATCCGCCCGGGCGTGTGGATCGTCCCGACGCCCCGGCACACCGAGGGCCACCAGTCGCTGGTGGTGCGCCTGAGCGACGGCACGGTCGTGCTCGCCGGGCAGGCCCACGACTTCGCCTCCGACTACGCCTCGGACCACCTGGCCCGCGAGGCGGCCCGCGACGGCGTCGAACCGCCCCTGCCCCCGTACCGCCCCTGGCTGGACCGCCTGGCCGCCTTCGACCCCCGCCGCGTCCTCTTCGCGCACGACGCCTCAGTGTGGGAGCCGCCCCAGGGCCCCTGACGCTCCGGGCCACCCGGCACGGCACCAGCCGGCCCGGCCCGCCGCGCCCCGCAGGCGCGCAAAGGGGCGCGGGGAACTGCGCGAACAACCACAACGAACACGCAGACGCCGAACCGGCCGAAGCTCAACGGTGCTCATGCGAACCCCGCCCCAGCCTCACCGCTCAAGAAGCATCCGCTGCAACTCCCGCGCAGCCCGTGGCGGAGCCACATCGCTGCGATGGGCGAGCGCGATCGTCCGATGCAACCCCGGCCGGGCCAACGCGGTGACCCGCAGGCCGCGCCCCGACCGCGCCGCCACCATACGGGGCACGACGGCCACCCCGAGCCCCGCCCGCACGAACCCGAGCACCGCGTCCATCTCGCCGCCCTCCACCGCGAAGTCCGGCTCGAACCCGGCGGAACGACACGCCGCCACCGTCAGCTCCCGCAGGTCGTACCCGTGCCGGAACATCACCAGACGCTCGCCCTCCAGGTCGGCGATCCGCACCGCCCGCCGCCCGCCGCCCGGCGTCGGCGCCTCCGGTGAGGACACCACGACCAGGTCCTCGCGCAGCAGCTCCACCGTGGTCAGGGCCGGCGACGGCGTCGGCAGGGGCAGCACCACCAGCGCCAGGTCCAGCGCGCCGCGGGCCAGCTCCCGTACCAGGTCGTGCGAGCCGCTCTCCTCGATCAGCAGCTGGATGCCCGGGTAACGGTCGTGGAAGGCCCGCAGCACGTCCGGCAGCAGGCCCGTGCACAGACTGGGCGTGGCGCCGAGCCGCACCCGGCCCCGCCGCAGCTGCGCCAGCTCCTGCACCTCGTGGCGTGCGGTGTCGGCGTCGGCGAGGATCCGCCGGGCGAGCGGCAGCAGGGTCTCCCCGGCGTCGGTCAGCGTGATGTTGCCGCGCGCCCGCTGGAACAGATCGGCGCCCAGCTCCCGCTCCAGCGCCTTGATCTGCTGGGACAGCGACGGCTGGGCGACATGGACCAGCTCGGCGGCCCGCGTGAAGTGGCGCGTCTCGGCGACGGCGACGAAGTACTGGAGCTGCTGGAACTGCATAAGACCAGCATAGGCTCTGCCTATCGGATCAAGCTGGACCATGTCTTGGACCGATCGCCCTCCCAGCCCCTAGCGTGCTGACACATGGCTCTGGCAACGCGGACGGACCGACGGCCGTCCATGGCACGCACCGTGTGGGACTCCACCGTCGGCAAGAAGACGGTCATGGCCGTCAGCGGCGTGATCATGCTGCTGTACCTGGTCGCCCATGTGATCGGCAATCTGAAGATCTTCTTCGGCGCCGGGGAGTTCAACCACTACGGGCACTGGCTGCGCACCGTCGGCGAACCCTTCATGCACTACGAGTGGACGCTGTGGCTGGTCCGCGTCGTCCTGATCGCCGCGGTCGTCGCGCACGCCGTGTCCGCGTACCAGCTCAGCCGCCGCGACATCAAGGCGCGGCCGAGCAAGTACGTGCACAAGAAGCCGCGTGCCAGTTACGCGACGCGCACCATGCGCTGGGGCGGGATCATCCTCGGCCTGTTCATCGTCTGGCACATCCTGGACCTGACCACCGGCACCGTGCACTCCGGCGGCTTCCAGGAGGGCCACCCGTACCAGAACGTCGTGGACACCTTCTCCACCTGGTACGGCAACGTGATCTACATCGTCGCGATGCTCGCCCTCGGCCTGCACATCCGGCACGGCTTCTTCAGCGCCGCCCAGACCCTCGGCGCCGGCAGCCGCACCCGCAACCGGGCCCTCAAGACCGTCGCGAACATCCTCGCGCTGCTGCTCACGGCCGGTTTCATCGCCGTCCCCGTGGGCGTCATGACCGGAGTGGTGAGCTGACATGACCTCCTACGTCGACTACACGCCCGGCGAGCCGATCGCCGACACCAAGGCCCCCGCCGGCCCGATCCACGAGCGCTGGGACACGCGCCGCTTCGAGGCCAAGCTGGTCAACCCCGCCAACCGGCGCAAGCACACGGTGATCGTCGTCGGCACCGGCCTCGCGGGCGGCTCGGCGGGCGCCACCCTCGCCGAACAGGGCTACCACGTCGTCCAGTTCTGCTACCAGGACTCCCCGCGCCGCGCCCACTCGATCGCCGCGCAAGGAGGCATCAACGCGGCGAAGAACTACCGCAACGACGGCGACTCCGTCCACCGGCTGTTCTACGACACCGTCAAGGGCGGCGACTTCCGGGCGCGCGAGTCGAACGTGCACCGGCTCGCGCAGATCTCCGTCGAGATCATCGACCAGTGCGTGGCCCAGGGCGTGCCCTTCGCCCGCGAGTACGGCGGCCTGCTCGACACTCGCTCCTTCGGCGGCGTCCAGGTTTCCCGCACCTTCTACGCCCGCGGGCAGACGGGCCAGCAGCTGCTGCTCGGCGCCTACCAGGCCCTCAGCCGGCAGATCGCCGCGGGCAACGTGGAGATGCACGCGCGCACCGAGATGCTCGACCTGATCGTCGTCGACGGCCGGGCCCGCGGCATCGTGGCGCGCGATCTGATCACCGGGAAGATCTCGACGTACTTCGCCGACGCGGTCGTTCTCGCCTCCGGCGGCTACGGCAACGTCTTCTACCTGTCGACCAACGCGATGAACTCCAACGCGACCGCGGTCTGGCGGGCGCACCGGCGCGGAGCCTACTTCGCCAACCCGTGCTTCACCCAGATCCACCCCACCTGCATCCCGCGCACCGGCGACCACCAGTCGAAGCTGACGCTGATGAGCGAGTCGCTGCGCAACGACGGCCGGATCTGGGTGCCCAGGGCCAAGGGTGACACGCGTGCGCCGAACGAGATCCCCGAGGACGAGCGCGACTACTACCTGGAGCGCATCTACCCCTCCTTCGGCAACCTCGTCCCGCGCGACATCGCCTCCCGGGCCGCGAAGAACGTCTGCGACGAGGGCCGTGGTGTCGGCCCCGGCGGGCAGGGCGTCTACCTGGACTTCGCGGACGCCATCGAGCGCATGGGCCGCACGGCGGTCGAGGCCAGGTACGGCAACCTCTTCGACATGTACCAGCGGATCACCGACGAGGATCCGTACCAGGTGCCGATGCGGATCTACCCGGCCGTGCACTACACGATGGGCGGCCTGTGGGTCGACTACGACCTGCAGACCACCGTTCCCGGCCTGTTCGCGATCGGCGAGGCGAACTTCTCCGACCACGGCGCCAACCGGCTCGGTGCGTCCGCGCTGATGCAGGGCCTGGCCGACGGCTACTTCGTGCTGCCGGCGACGATCAACGACTACCTCGCGCGTAACCCGCTGGGGGACACGGTCACCGACGAGCACCCGGTCGTCCGGGAGGTCCTGGCCGAGACCGAGGACCGGCTGAACCTGCTGCTGTCCGTCGACGGTGACCGCACCCCGGACTCCTTCCACCGCGAACTCGGCGAACTCATGTGGGAGTTCTGCGGCATGGCCCGCACCGACGCGGGCCTGCGCAAGGCGCTCGAGCGGATCCCGGAGATCCGCGAGGAGTTCTGGCGCCGCATCAAGGTGCCCGGCAGCGGCGAGGAGCTCAACCAGTCCCTGGAGAAGGCGAACCGCACCGTCGACTACCTGGAACTGGCCGAGCTGATGTGCCTCGACGCCCTGCACCGCGCCGAGTCCTGCGGCGGCCACTTCCGCGAGGAGTCCCAGACCCCCGACGGCGAGGCCGCCCGCCGGGACGACGAGTTCGGCTACGCGGCGGCCTGGCAGTTCACCGGCACCGGCGAGGCCCCCGTCCTGCACAAGGAAGACCTGGTCTTCGAGTACGTCCACCCCACCCAGCGGAGCTACGCATGAAGCTCACCCTGCGCGTCTGGCGGCAGAAGAACGCCGACGCCGACGGCGCCATGTCCACCTACGAGGTGGACGGCATCTCGCCCGACATGTCCTTCCTGGAGATGCTGGACGTCCTCAACGAACAGCTCACCCTCTCCGGTGAGGACCCGGTCGCCTTCGACCACGACTGCCGCGAGGGCATCTGCGGCGCGTGCTCGCTCGTCATCAACGGCGACGCGCACGGCCCGGAGCGCACCACCACCTGCCAGCTGCACATGCGGTCCTTCCGGGACGGCGACACGATCGACATCGAGCCGTGGCGGGCAGCGGCGTTCCCGGTCGTGAAGGACCTGGTCGTCGACCGCTCGGCCTTCGACCGGATCATCCAGGCCGGCGGCTACATCACCGCCCCGACCGGATCCGCACCGGAGGCGCATGCGACCCCTGTCCCGAAGGCCGACGCGGACTACGCCTTCGAGCACGCCGAGTGCATCGGCTGCGGCGCCTGCGTGGCCGCCTGCCCCAACGGCGCGGCCATGCTGTTCACTTCCGCGAAGGTGAACCACCTGGGCGTCCTCCCGCAGGGCTCGCCCGAGCGCGAGACCCGCGTCCTGGACATGGTGACCCAGATGGACGCCGAGGGCTTCGGCGGCTGCACCCTGGCCGGCGAGTGCGCCACCGCCTGCCCCAAGGGCATCCCGCTCACCTCCATCACCCACATGAACAAGGAGTGGCTGCGCGCGACCCGCAAGGTCGCCAGGCGCTGACAGACGTTCGCCGTCAGGCGCGAACGGGCGGGACCGGGGCTGGTGCTCTCCCCGGTCCCGTCTCGCTTCGGCGCCTGGCATTCAACAGCTCCACATCCTCGCTCCTGGCTGCGGTCACGTCCGCGCCAACCGGCGTCGGAAGAAACGAGGGGTACCGCCCCCCTCGCCCTTCCGGCCGTACCAGGAGTCAGCCATGACCGGCGTTTCCACGCTCGACCGTCCGCCGCGGCCCGCCGCGCCCACCCGTTATACCGTCTCCCTCGCCCGGGACGAGGCCGAGGTGCGGGCCGCGCAGCGGCTGCGGCACGACGTCTTCGCCGGGGAGATGGGCGCCCTGCTGACCACCCCGCAGCCCGGCCACGACATCGACGCCTTCGACGCGTACTGCGACCACCTGCTGGTGCGCGAGGAGATCACCGGGCAGGTCGTCGGCACCTACCGGCTGCTGCCGCCCGAGCGGGCCGCCGTCGCCGGACGGCTCTACTCCGAGGGCGAGTTCGACCTCGGCGCGCTCGACACGATCCGCCCCGGCCTCGTCGAGGTGGGCCGTTCCTGCGTCCACCCCGACCACCGCGACGGCGCCGTCATCGGCCTCATCTGGGCCGGCATCGCCCGCTACATGGTCGACCGGGGCCACGAGTGGCTGGCCGGCTGCTGCTCCCTGCCGCTCGCCGACGGCGGCGCCCTCGCCGCCGCCACCTGGGACCGGGTACGCGCCAAGCACCTCGCCCCCGAGGAGTACCGGGTGCGCCCGCTGCTGCCGTGGACCCCGCGCACGGCCGGCGCGCCCGCCTCCCGCGCCGAGCTGCCCGCCCTGCTGCGCGGCTATCTGCGCCTGGGTGCCTGGGTGTGCGGCGAGCCCGCCCACGACCCGGACTTCGGGGTGGCCGACCTGTACGTGCTGCTGTCGATGCGCCGCGTCGACCCGCGCTATCTGCGGCACTTCCTCTCCCTCGTCCCGGCCTGATGAGCGTCTGGCTGCCCAGCGCCCCCTGCACCCCCGGGACGTGCGTGGAGGCGAGGGCCCGCATCAGTGCCGTACCGCGCGCGGTGCTCAGGCTGGCCGGGCTGGTCGCCCTGCTGCTCGTCGGGATCGCGCTGGCCCCGCTCGGCGCGCGGATCCCGGCGCCGGCCGTGCGGATCTGGTGCCGGTGGATCGTACGGGCGGCCGGTGTGCGGGTGCGGATCACCGGCACCGCCGCCGCGCCCACCGGCGGCCTGCTCCTGGTCGCCAACCACATCTCCTGGCTGGACATCCCGCTGCTGGCCGCCGTCCGCCCGGCCCGCATGCTCGCCAAGTCCGAGATACGAGGCTGGCCGGTCGCCGGGGCGCTGGCCGCGCGTGGCGGCGTCCTGTTCATCGACCGGGACCGGCTGCGCGCCCTGCCCGGCACGGTCGCCCGGATCGCCGGCAAGTTGCGCGCCGGGCAGGCCGTCGCCGTCTTCCCCGAGGGCAGCACCTGGTGCGGCCGCGCCCAGGGCCGCTTCCGCCGCGCCGCGTTCCAGGCCGCGCTCGACGCCGGTGTCCCCGTCCAGCCGGTGCACCTGCGCTACTACCGGCACTCCGGGGGAGCGGCCTCGACCGCCCCCGCCTTCGTCGGCGAGGACTCCCTGCTCAGCTCCGTGTGGCGGGTGGTGTCCTCGCGCGGCCTGGTGGCCGAGGCCGAGGTCCGCGCCCCGATCCCGCCGGGCCGGCACCCGGACCGCCGCGCCCTCGCCCAGGCCGCGCAGCCCGCTCCGCCCACGGGCGCGCACCTGCCCGGCACCACCCCGACACGCTTGCCCGCACCCAGACGCCCCGCACTCCTCCCCGCGGACGTCGCCTAGCGCCCCAGCGTCCGCGCCAGGTACGGCGCCGTCGCGCTGCCCTGCGCACGGGCCACCTGCCCCGGGGTGCCCGCCGCCACGATGCGGCCGCCCGCGTCGCCGCCGCCGGGGCCCAGGTCGATCACCCAGTCGGCGGCCGCGACCACCGTCATGTCGTGCTCGACGACCACCACCGTGTGCCCGGCGTCCACCAGGCCGTTCAGCTGGCGCATCAGCACCTCCACGTCGGCCGGGTGCAGGCCGGTCGTCGGTTCGTCCAGCAGATACAGGGTGTGGCCGCGGCGGCCGCGCTGCAGCTCGCTCGCCAGCTTGATGCGCTGCGCCTCACCGCCGGACAGCTCCGTCGCCGGCTGGCCGAGGCGGAGATAGCCGAGACCCACGTCGAGCAGCGTGCCCAGGCTGCGCGCGGCGGCCGGAGTGTCCGCGAAGAACTCCGCCGCGGCCTCCACCGTCAGATCCAGCACCTCGGCGATCGTCCGCCCCCGGTAGGTCACCTGGAGCGTCTCGGGGTTGTAGCGGGCCCCCGCGCAGTCCGGGCACGGCGCGTAGGTGCTGGGCAGGAACAGCAGCTCCACGCTGACGAAGCCCTCGCCCTGGCAGGTCTCGCACCGCCCACCGGGCACGTTGAAGGAGAACCGGCCCACCCCGTAACCCCGGGCCCGCGCCTCGTCCGTGGCCGCGAACACCTTCCGCACGACGTCGAACAGGCCCGTGTACGTCGCCAGGTTGGAGCGCGGGGTGCGGCCGATCGGCCGCTGGTCCACCGACACCAGCCGGCCCACGCCCGGTAGGTCCTCGGTGATCTCGCCCACCAGCGTCGACTTGCCGGACCCCGACACCCCGGTGACGGCCGTGAACACGCCGAGCGGGAACGAGGCGGTCACCTGCCGCAGGTTGTGCCGGGTGACCGGACCGACCGTCAGCTGCCCGCGCGGGGCACGCACCTCACGCACCGGCGCGGGGGAGTCGTCGAAGAGATAGCGCGCCGTCGCCGACTCCGCCACTCCCGCCAGCTCGGCGACCGGCCCGCTGTGCAGCACCCGCCCGCCGTGTTCCCCGGCCCGCGGGCCGACGTCCACCAGCCAGTCGGCGCCGCGCACCACGTCCAGGTGGTGCTCGACCACGAACACCGAGTTCCCGGCCCGCTTCAGCCGCGCCAGCACCGTCAGCAGCGCCTCGGTGTCCGCCGGGTGCAGCCCCGCCGACGGCTCGTCGAGGACGTACACCACCCCGAACAGCCCGGAGCGCAGCTGCGTCGCGAGCCGCAGCCGCTGGAGCTCGCCCGCCGAGAGGGTCGGTGTGGCCCGGTCCAGGCTGAGATAGCCCAGGCCCAGCTCGAGGACCGGCGCGATCCGTGACTTCAGGTCCTCGGTGAGCACGCGGGCCGTCTCGCCGTCGGCGGTCAGCGTGTCCGCCAGTTCCGCCAGCGGCAGCGCCGCCAGCTCGGCGATCGTGCGGCCCGCGAAGGTCACCGCCAGCGCCTCCGGCCGCAGCCGGCTGCCCTTGCAGGCCGGGCAGGGCGCGCTGGTCAGGAAGCGTTCCGCCTTCGCCCGCAGCGTCTGGCTCCTGGAGTCCGCGAACGTCTTGAGCACGTACCGCCGGGCGCTCATGTACGTCCCCTGGTAGGGCCGTTGGATACGGCCGGCGTCCCGCACCGGATGCACGGTCACCACGGGCTGCTCGTCCGTGAAGAGGATCCACTCCCGCTGCTCGGCGGGCAGTTCGCGCCAGGGCCGGTCCACGTCGTAGCCGAGCGCGTCGAGGACGTCCCGCAGGTTCTTGCCCTGCCAGGCGCCCGGCCAGGCGGCGATCGCGCCTTCCCTGATCGACAGCGAGGAATCCGGCACCAGCAACTCCTCGCTGGTGTCGTGCACCTGGCCGAGGCCGTGGCAGGCGGGGCAGGCGCCGGCCGCCGTGTTCGGCGAGAACGCGTCGGAGTCGAGGCGCTCGGCGCCCGGCGGATAGGCGCCGGCCCGCGAGAACAGCATCCGCAGCGAGTTGGACAGGTTCGTCACCGTGCCCACCGAGGAACGCGAGGTCGGCGCCGAGCGGCGCTGCTCCAGCGACACCGCGGGCGGCAGCCCGGTGATCTCACCGACCTTCGGCGCGCCCACCTGATGGATCAGCCGCCGCGCGTACGGCGCCACCGACTCGAAGTACCGGCGCTGCGCCTCGGCGTAGATCGTGCCGAACGCCAGCGACGACTTGCCCGACCCGGACACGCCGGTGAAGACCGCCACCGCGTCGCGCGGGATGTCGACGTCCACGCCCTGCAGGTTGTGCTCACGGGCGCCGCGCACCCGGACGTACGGGTCGTGGGGGCTGTGCATGGCGGTGACTCCGTACGGCTGCTGGGGGACAAACCCCGCGATTCTATGCGAACAACGTGGCCAGCCGGCGGTAGGAGTCCAGCAGCGCCGCACGGTCGTAGGTGCTGGTGGTGATGAGCACCTCCTGCGCGTCCGTCTCCTTCAGCAGCGTCTCCAGCTCCGCGGCGACCTGCCCCTCGGTGCCCGCGATGTGCCCGGTGAGCCCCGACTCGTAGAAGCCGCGCTCCTTCGCCGTCATGGCGCGGGTCTCGACCGTCTCGGCGGGCGGCAGCGGCGGGAAGGTGCCGTGCGTGCGGGAGTACGCCATCGACCAGGCCTCGGGCAGGAGGAGCCGTCGGGCGTCCGCCGGGGTGCCGGCCACCGCGATCGTGCCGGAGATCACCACGTACGGCTCGCTCGCCCACGGCGAGGGCCGAAAGGCCTCCCGGTAGGCGTCGATACCGCGCCGCATCCTCTCCCGGCCTCGCAGGTCGCCGATCACCATGGGCAGGCCGAGCCGGGCGGCGATCAGGGCGCCCTCTCCCATGGCCAGCACGAACGGCGGCACGCTGAGCCCCTCCGCGGGCCGTGCGTGCACCCCGGTCGGGGAGGTGCCGCCGAACCAGCCGAGCAGTTCCCCGATCCGCGCCGCGAAGTCCTCGGCGTCGTTCTTGTCGCGGCCCAGCGCCCTGCGCACCCCGTCGGTGAAGCCGACCGACCGGCCGAGCCCCATGTCGATCCGGCCGGGGAAGAGGGACTCCAGCACCCCGAACTGCTCCGCGACGATCAGCGGTTGGTGGTTGGGCAGCATCACCCCGCCCGTGCCGACCCGGATCCGCTCGGTCGCCCCGGCCACCGCGGCGGCCAGCACCGTCGGCGCCGAACCGGCCACGCCCGGCACGCCGTGGTGCTCCGACACCCAGAAGCGGTGGTAGCCGAGCCGCTCCGCCTCCCGCGCGAGGCGCACGGTGTCGCGCAGCGCCTCGCCCGCGGGGTGCCCTTCCCGGGTGCGGGAGCGGTCGAGGACGGAGAAACGGGTCCGGCTGATCAGCGCATTCACCTCTCGTTCAACACCCGCGGCCGCGAGGGATTCCCACCGTCACGGTGCGTCGGCGCGCGGACACGGCCGCGTGAACGGCTGATTCTTCATAGCTCCTTCCGCCGCTGGGCGTTGCATCCGGTGCGGGCGAAAGACCGCATCTCTCTCATGGGTTACCCGGAACACCCTGATCGCGGTGGCCGCCGCGTCCGGTGCGATGGTCATGGTCCCGGCGGCGCACGCCGACTCGACGGCGGAGGGCAGCCTCGCCGGTTCGCCCGGCGTCGGCTCCTGCAACGGGGTCCAGTTGCCGGTCGACCTCCCGGTCAACGTCAGCGGCAGCACGGCGAACGTCGTCGGTATCGGCAACCCGGTGTTCGGCCACGAGTTGTCCAACACCTCCGGCGAGAAGCCGCAGCAGCCCACCCCGGTCGAGGAGGTGGGCGCCGTGGGAGCCCTCGCCGGGACCGGCACGGACGGCATGCTCCCGGCCGCCCTGGCGGGCGGGGCGCTGCTGCTGGGCGGCGCCGCGCCGTACCGGCGTCACCGCCCGGACCGGCAGCACTGAGGCGCCCTATTTGCGTGCCCCCGGCCGCCGGATGACCTGCAACTCCAGCGTCACCGGCGGCGCGGCCACGCCGGGGCCGCCCGCGGCCGCCCAGTCGATGACCTCCTGCGTGCAGTCATCGTCCGTCGCGAACCCCACCCACACGGCCCGCCCGCCGGCCCGGCGTCCCGCGGCCGACGGCTGGACGACGATGACGTTCGCCTGGTCGCAGGGGCCGAGACAGTCGGTCGTACGGACCTCGAAGCCGTGCTCCTCGGCCGCGGCGCGCAGCCGCTCCAGCTGCCAGACGTGATCGGTGCCGGGGTGCTTGCGGGCGTTGCCGCAGCAGCAGCCCCGGCACACCACGAGGGTGCAGGGCCGCTGGCGGGCGGCACCGAGGAAGGACCTGCGGGGGGCGGGGACGGCGGCTCGGACGGGGGATCGCATGGGAGAAGCATGATCCATACGGCGGGGCTAGGGTGGACCGCGTGACTGTTACGTCCGGCACGTCCGCCTCCCGCGCGTCGCGTCGTCCGCTCGCCGTGTTCGATCTCGACAACACGCTCGCCGACACCGCGCACCGTCAGAGGTTCCTCGAGCGGCGGCCGAAGGACTGGGACGCCTTCTTCGCCGCCGCGCCCGCGGACCCGCCGCTCGCCCAGGGTGTCGCGCTGGCCGTGGAGAGCGCGCGGGAGTGCGAGGTCGTCTACCTCACCGGTCGGCCCGAGCGGTGCCGGGCCGACACGCTGGACTGGCTGGCCGCGCACGGGCTGCCCGAGGGGCGCGTGTACATGCGCGGCGACGACGACCGGCGGCCCGCCCGGCGCACCAAGCTGCAGACGCTGCGCCGGCTCGCCCTCAGCCGCGAGGTCCGGGTGCTGGTGGACGACGACGAGCTGGTGTGCGACGACGCCGAGCGGGAGGGGTTCACCGTGCTGCGGGCGCGCTGGGCCACCCCGTCGACCGAGCTGAAGGTGGCGCAGGAGCGCGAGGGCCGTACCCGAGCCGTCCGGCTCCGTGTCAGTCGGTCTCCTCGAGCCGGAAGCCGACCTTGAGGCCCACCTGCCAGTGGGCGATGTCCCCGTTCTCGATCTGCCCGCGCACCTGTGTCACCTCGAACCAGTCCAGATTGCGCAGGGTCTGCGACGCGCGCGTGATGCCGTTGCGGATCGCTGCGTCGACACCCTCGGGGGAGGTGCCGACGATCTCCGTGACCCGGTAGGTGTGGTTCGACATGCGGGTGCTCCTCTCGCGGGCGGGGCACGTGTGTGTCACGCGTCACTCCACCGTGCCCCAGAGTGCGGCTCGGCGCGAGGCGGTCGGATCGGCCTTACCCGGGGAAACCCTTGACCCCCCGCATTGGTCCATACCAAAATCCGGCACACCCGTTCGAGTCAGTCGCTCGTCCCCCACGTCGGGTCCCATTCCTCTGTCCGCAGCCTGAAGCCCCTCCAGCCAGGACCCCGGGAGCCCCCTCGTGCCACGCCGCCTCCTCGCCCTCGCCTGCGTGTCCGCCTGCCTGCTCACCGCCTGTGGCGTCCTGCCGCACGGCGGCACGGCGCGCCGCACGGTCACCGTCTGGCTGATGAAGGACAGCGCCTCACCTGAGTTCCTGCGCCGGTTCACCGACGACTTCGAGCACACCCATCCCGGCCTCGCGCTCGACATCCGCATCCAGCAGTGGACCGGCATCGGCACCAAGGTGCAGGCCGCCCTGAAGGCGGACGGCAGCGACGGCCCCGACGTCATCGAGGTCGGCAACACCCAGGTCCCGCAGTACATCGACAAGGGCGGACTGCTCGACCTCACCCTGGAGTCCATGCGTGACTGGGGCCTGGACGACTGGCTGCCCGGACTCGCCGAGCCGGGGCAGCGCGACGGACAGCAGTTCGGCATCCCCTGGTACGCCGCCAACCGCGTCGTCATCTACCGCAAGGACCTCTTCGCCGAGGCCGGCGTCACCGCACCGCCGAAGACCCGCCAGGAGTGGCTGGAGGCCACCCGGAAGCTGAACTCCGCCGGTCATCAGGGCATCTACCTCGCCGGACAGGACTGGTACACCCTCGCCGGATTCATCTGGGACGAGGGCGGGGAACTCGCCGTGGAGGGCGACGCCGGCTGGCGCGGCACCCTCGACTCCCCGGCCGCCCTGCGCGGCATGGACTTCTACCGGCGGCTGCACGCCCTCGGTGCCGGGCCGGCCGGCGCCGACGAGGAACACCCGCCGCAGGCCGGCGTGTTCGCCTCCGGCCGGGCGGCGCAGATCGTGGCCGTCCCCGGACTCGCCCAGTCCATCGTGCAGCAGAACCCCGGCCTGAAGGGCAGGCTCGGCTTCTTCCCCGTCCCCGGCAGGAGCGCCGGCCGCACCGGCGCCGTGTTCACCGGCGGTTCCGACCTCGTCGTGCCGCAGAACACCGACGAACGCAAGGGCGCCCTCGCCGTCGTCGAAGCCCTCACCGGCGCCCGGTGGGACAGTGACCTCGCCCGCACCATGAACTACGTGCCCAACAAGGCCAGACTCGCCCCGGCCGTCGCCGGTGAGGAGGGGGTCGCGGCCATGGCGGCCGGAGCCGCACACGGCAGGGCGACCCCCAGCACGCCCGAGTGGGCGGTGGTCGAGGCCGGCAACCCGATCAAGCGGTACATGACCGCCGTACTGACCGGGGCCGACCCCGCCACCGAGGCCCGGCGCGCCTCACGCCGGATCACCGAGGAGCTGAAGGTGTCGCTGCGCTGAGCGGCTCTCAGCGCACCGTGGCCAGCGACAGCGCGAACCGGCCCTCGTGGTCCGTCCACCAGTGGGACAACTCCATACCGCAGGCGGTGAGTTCCTCCGCGACCCCTTCCCTGCGGAACTTCGCCGACACCTCCGTGCGCAGTTCCTCGCCCGCCGCGAAGTCGACGGCGAGCCCGAGCGCGGGCACCTTCACGCTCTGCGCGGTGCGGGACCGCAGCCGCATCTCGATCCACTCGCGGTCCGTGTCCCACCGGGCGACGTGGTCGAAAGCGTCGGCGTCGAAGTCGGCGCCCAGCTCGCGGTTGATCACGGTGAGGACGTTCTTGTTGAACGCCGCGGTCACCCCGGCCGCGTCGTCGTAGGCGCGGACCAGGACCCGTTCGTCCTTGACCAGGTCCGTGCCGAGCAGCAACGCGTCACCGGGGGAGAGCAGGCCCCGCACCGAGGTCAGGAACGCGGACCGCTCGGCCGGCAGCAGATTGCCGATCGTGCCGCCGAGGAACGCCACCAGCCGCGGCCCCGGTGTGTCCGGCAGGGCGAGCGCGCCGGTGAAGTCGGCGATGAGGGCGTGCACCTGAAGGTCCGGCCGCTCGGCGGCGAGCGCCTGCCCGGCCTGGGTGAGCGCGCTCTCGCTGACGTCGACCGGCACATAGGTGTGCAGCGCGTCCAGCGCGTCGATCAGGTACCGGGTCTTCTCCGAGGAGCCGGAGCCCAGTTCGATCAGGGTGCGGGCCCCGGTGGCGGCAGCGATGTCCCGGGACCGGTCGATCAGGATCTCGCGCTCGGCGCGCGTCGGGTAGTACTCGTCCAGGGCGGTGATCCGCTCGAACAGGTCGCTGCCGTGGGCGTCGTAGAACCACTTCGGCGGCAGCGTCTTCGGGGTGGCCGCGAGGCCGGCGAGGACGTCCGCGCGCAGGGCGGCGTCCGTCGCGTCCTCCGGCAGCGTGCGGGTGATGCGGAACGGGCTCACGGTCGGGGCTCCTTGGGGGGTACGTCCTGATCGAGGTCCTTCAGCGGGGTGAGCAGCACCTCGCTGCGGCTCGCCGTCAGCAGGGTGCGGTCCGGCACCTCGCGCCACAGCGGGTCGTCGTCGTACGGCTCGGAGGCCACGACCGCGCGGTGGCCCGGCTCGGCCAGGTACCACAGGGTGTCGCCCCAAGCGGTCGCGGCGATCGTCTCGCCGTCGGTGAGCAGCAGGTTGAGCCGGGAACCCGGCGCGGCCCGGGCGGTCTCGGCGACCGTGTCGGCCAGCGCCTGGCCCATCTCGTCACCGGCCCGCAGCCGGGCCAGCACCAGCGCCCACACCAGGGCCGAGTCGGTGCGGGCCTCCAGCGCCAGCAGGTCCTCGGGGGGCAGGGTGCGCGAGAGGGCGGCCAGGGAGCGCGGCCAGCCGGCGATCGCGCCGTTGTGGCTGAACAGCCAGTGGCCCGAGGCGAACGGGGCGGCGGCGGCCTCCGCGTCGGCCCCGGCCAGCGTCGCGTCCCGTACGGCGGCCAGCAGTGCCCGGGTGTGCACCACACGGGCCAGGTCGGCGAAGGACTGGTCGGCCCAGATCGGCCCGGCCCGGCGGTAGCGCGCCGGCACCGGGTCGCCCTCGGCGTACCAGCCGACGCCGAAGCCGTCGGCGTTGACCGTGCCGTAGCGCTGCCGGCGGGGAGCCCAGGACTGCCGGTACAGGCCGTGCGCGGGCTCCACCAGGAACCGGCCGAGCGGCTCCTCGTCTCCCACCCAGGCGATGTGACGGCACATCAGATGTGCTCCACGGAACGTGCGGTGCGGAAGCCGGAGAAGATCTGCCGCCGGATCGGGTAGTCCCAGTTGCGGAAGGTGCCCCGGCAGGCCACCGGGTCCACCGCGAAGGAACCCCCGCGCAGCACCTTGTACTCGGGCCCGAAGAACACCTCCGAGTACTCCTTGTACGGGAACGCCGTGAAGCCCGGGTAGGGCAGGAAGTCGCTCGCCGTCCACTCCCACACGTCGCCGATCAACTGCCGTACGCCGAGTGGCGACTCGCCCTTCGGGTAGCTGCCGGCCGGGGCCGGGCGCAGATGGCGCTGGCCGAGGTTGGCATGCTCGGGCTCCGGTTCGGCGTCGCCCCACGGGTAGCGCATCGAGCCGCCGGTCGCCGGGTCGAAGCGGGCGGCCTTCTCCCACTCCGTCTCCGTCGGCAGCCGCCGCCCGGCCCAGCGGGCGTAGGCGTCGGCCTCGTACCAGCACACGTGCAGCACCGGCTCCTCGGGCGGGACGACCTCGGTGACGCCGAAGCGGCGGCGCAGCCACTGCCCGCCGTCGCGGCGCCAGAACAGCGGTGCGTGGATGGAGTGGCGGCGGATGTGGTCGAAGCCCTCGCGCGTCCACCAGCGGGGGTCGTCGTAGCCGCCGTCCTCGATGAACGCCTGGTAGGCGCGGTTGGTCACCGGGGTGGTGTCGATCGCGAACGGCGCCACCTCCTTCACGTGCGCGGGCCGCTCGTTGTCCAGCGCCCACGGCTCGCTGGACGTGCCCATGGTGAACGGGCCGCCGGGCACGACCACTTCGGCCGGGCCGGTGAACAGCGGCGCCGGCTCGGGGTCCGCGGCGGTCAGGGCCGGCGGTCCCGTGCGCAGCTGATGGGTGATCAGCATCGTCTCGTCGTGCTGCTGTTCATGCTGCGCGATCATCCCGAACGCGAAGCCGGCCTCGGTCAGCCGGGTGCCGTCCAGCCGGGCGGACTCCAGCACGTCCAGGGCCCGGGTGCGCACCTGGGCCGCGTACGTGCGCGCCTCGTCGGGCGGAAGCAGCGGCAGGGAGGGCCGTTCGGCGCGGGGATGCTCGAAGGCGTCGTAGAGATGGTCGATCTCGGGGCGTATCGCCTCCTGCCCGCCGACCGTGCGCAGCAGCCACATCTCCTCCTGGTTGCCGATGTGCGCGAGGTCCCAGACCAGCGGGGACATCAGCGGCGAGTGCTGCGCGGTGAGGTCGGGGCCCTCGACGCAGGTGGTGAGCAGGGTGGTGCGCTCGCGGGCGGTGGTGAGCGAGGTGAGGGCGCGCTCGCGGAGCGTCCCGGCGTCGGGCGCGGGCTCGGTCATCGCAGGTCGTCCTTCCCGTGGGCGCGCGCGTCCGCGCCGCGCAGTCGGTCCAGCAGATCGTCGGCGGGGCAACGGCCCCTGAGCACATAACGGTCCCGGTACGCGGCGACGGCGTCCGTGACCTCGGTGGTGGCGCCGAGGCGGGGCAGCGCCGCGAGTGCGGCCGTGAAGCAGTCGGCGGCCGCCTCCGCGAGTTCCGGGTCGGCGAGGCCGTCGCGGGCCGCGTCGGCCCACAGCGGGTTGTGCGGGGCGGGCAGTGCCAGCGTCCGCTCCGCCAGCGGCTTCACCGTGCGGTAGGCGGTCTCGGCTGCCTCCGGGTCGTCGAACAGGGCGGCCGTCACCGCCAGCGGGACGATCCAGCCGTCGTCGCCGGGCTGCGCGTCGATCATCCGCAGCTCCAGATGACCGCGTGGCCGCACCGGCGGGAACAGCGTCGTGAGGTGGTAGTCGAGGTCGGCGCGGGTCGGCGGCCGGGGTGCCCCGGAACGCGTCCACTCGCGGAAGGTGAGCCCGTCGGGCACCTCCCACGGGCCGTCCTCGCGCCGGACGCACATCACGGGCGCGTCCAGCACGTGCCGGGCCCACGCGGCGCGCGGCTCGCCGTCCGGTACGGGGGCGCCCGCGCGGCCGGGACCGATCTCCATCCAGCGCAGCTGCCGGGTGGAGCGCCAGCCGGTGGGGCGGTGCCCGGCCATCGGGGAGTGCGCGAAGGCCGCCACCAGGACGGCGCCCAGGGTGTGTGCCAGCCACCAGCGGCGCCCATGGCCCAGCGGGCCGGGCTCCTCGTGTCCGGCGTCCACGCAGACCTGCACGGAGGCGGAGGCGCGCATCATGGCGCGGCCGGCCGGTCCGGTGCGGTCCAGGGCGGTCTCCATGGCGTCGTAGCGCGGTTCGCGCAGGTACCGGCGCGGGGAGTGCCAGGGTTCCTGGCCGATGCCGGCCAGGACCAGGCCGTCGCGGCGCAGTACGGCGCGGACGGCGGCGAGGTCGGCGGAGACGGTGCCGACGCACTCCATCAGGGAGGCGGCGGGCGGCGAGCTGAGCTCCAGCTGGCCGCCGGGTTCGACGGTGAGGGCCGAGCCCAGGGGCACGCTCCGCAGTGCGGCGTAGGCCGCGTCGAGCCGGTCGTGGGTCACGGGGCGTTGCGGCTCGCGCTCCTCGTGGACCAGCCATTCCACTTCCACCCCGAGCCGGCGGGGTGGTCCGGTCTTGAAGCAGATGCCCCTGACCAGGGCCTCCACCTCGGCCTCGGTGACGCGGGTACGGGGCTCGGCGTGCTCCGTACAGTCACCCGCCGCGGTGGTCGACGAATCGGACATGTCGGGATCCTCCTGAGAGTCCACCATGCCGCCGGCCCGTTTCGGGTGGCCCGGGCGCGGCGCGCTCGTCCCACCCAAGACGCTCCTGCCGATTCGCACAAGAGTGCCAGGCGGCAAGTTCCGGGCTTCGTAAGGTTCCTTTCCCGCAGGTTTTCCGCCGCGTTCCACGCCCGGGAAAACGCGTTGCGATCCACGACCAGCATCGCTCAGGATGCGTGCATGAGCACGACGGGGGAACGCGCGCTCGGGGCGTCCACGGGGGTGACGCCGTGAGCGCGCGGTTGCGCGGCATCGCGCGGGAGACGGAGAAGATCGTCGAGGCGGGCCGGTACGTCCGGTCGGACGGGCACACGGTGTCGCTCGCGCAGGCGATCGAGGCGGCCCGGCAGGACACGCGGATGCTCGGTCCGGAGCCGGTGCCCGTGCCCGGGGCGCCGCCGGTCGACGCGCGGATCGAGGTCACCGGCGAGAGCAGCCTGGAGGCCGCCCGCCGCCTCGCGCACCACGCGGTGGCCGTCCTGAACTTCGCCTCCGCGCGCAATCCGGGCGGCGGCTATCTGAACGGGGCGCAGGCCCAGGAGGAGGCCCTGTGCCGGGGCTCCGCGCTGTACACCTGCCTGCTGCGCGCGCCCGGGTTCTACGACCATCACCGCACCCACCGCGACCCGTTCTACACGGACCGGGTCATCCACTCCCCGGCCGTGCCGGTCTTCCGTGACGACCGGGGCCGCCTGCTGGACGAGCCGTACCACGTCGGCTTCCTGACCGCCGCCGCGCCGAACGCAGGCGTCGTCCTGCGCTCGGCCCCCCGGCGCGCGGCCGAGCTGCCCGCCGCCCTGGCGATACGGGCCGAACGGGTGCTGGAGACGGCGGCCGCGCACGGCTACCGGCGGCTGGTGCTGGGCGCCTGGGGCTGCGGCGTGTTCCGCAACGACCCGGCCCAGGTGGCCGAATCGTTTCGGGCGCTGCTCGCGCCCGGCGGGCGGTTCGCCCACCGGTTCGAGCACGTGGTCTTCGGCGTGCTGGACCGCAAGGGCGACACCCGCACGGCGTTCGAACGCTGCTTCGAGGGCTTGGCCGCTCAGGTCCAGCCGTAGCGCTCCGCCAGCCGCCTGCGCACCAGGTCGAAGCGCATCCGGTCCAGGGCACAGGCCTCGCGGCGCATGCCCTGCTCGTGCAGCCGCAGCACCCGGTCCACGTCCACCCAGGAGTCACGCCCGGAGCGGTCCCACGGGCCGCTGCCGATCGGCACCCACTCCCGGTCGCCGTCGTGCCGCTTGCTCGACAGCTGCACCGCCAGGAAGGTGCCGGCCGCCTCCCGGGCCACGACCAGCACCGGCCGGTCCTTGCCCCGGCCGTCGTTCTCCTCGAACGGCACCCAGGTCCACACGATCTCGCCGGGGTCGGGATCGCCGTCGTGGGCGGGGGAGTACTCGGTACGCACCCGCCCGACCTGGCGCGGGTCGGCCTCGGTGGTGGCCGTGGGGCCGTAGCGGCCCGGGACGTTCTCTTCGGTGAAAGCGGTCACGGAGGCACCCTAGAGGGTCCCCCGTGACCGCGCGATCAGAGGCTCACGCGTCCTGCACCGGCACCCTCTGCGGTGCGGCACCGTTGAGGGACGGACCAACCTGGTTACGGTCGTCCGGGTTCTGGCTGTTCGCGCTCCGGCCGTTCGCGTTCTGGCCGTTCGCGTTCATCGACGCCAGCAACTGGCGGGCCAGTCCCAGGCCGGTGCCGCCCATGGTGAGCGCCTTGGCGAACACCTCCGCCATGCCGTCGGCGCCGTTGAGCAGCACCATGTTGTCGACGTTGCCGAAGGCGGACGCCCCGGCCCGGACGATCTCCGGCCACTTCTCGGCGAGTTGCTGGGCGACGACCGCCTCCTGGTTCTCGGCGAGCGCCGCGGCCCGCGCCTTGATGGCCTCGGCCTCAGCGAGACCGTGGGCCTTGACCGCCTCCGCCTGCGCGAGCCCCTTGGCCTGGGCGGCGGCCGCCTCGGCCTCACCGGTGGCCCGGGTGGCGGCGGCACCGGCCTCACCCCGCGTCCTGGTCGCCTCGGCCTCCGCGCCCGCGGCCGCCTTGACCCGGGTCGCCTCGGCCACCGCAGCCAGCTCCGTCTCCTGCGCCTTGGCCTGCGCCGCCGAGATCCGCGCGTCACGCTCGGCCTCGGCCAGCGTGCGCGTCTCGTAGGCGCGGGCGTCGGCCGGCTTGCGCACGTCCGCCTGGAGCTGCTGCTCGCGCCGGTGCGCCTCCAGTTCGGCGACCCGGGTCTCCTGCACGACGACCTCCTGCCGGGCCCCGGCCTCCGCGAGCGGTCCGGCCTGGCGGGCCTTCGCGGCCGCCTTGTCCCGCTCGGCCTGGTAGCCGGCCTGGAGGATCTCGCTGTCCCGGGTCGCCTCCGCCATCCGCGCGAAGGACTGCTGCTCGGCCTCGGTCGCCAGCCGGTTGGCCTCGGCCTGAGCGATCCGCGCGTCCCGCTGCACGGCCGCCGCGTGCGGCATCGCCAGGTTCTGGATGTACCCGGTCGGGTCCTCGATCTCGTGGATCTGCAGCGAGTCCACAATCAGACCCAGCTTCTCCATCTCCGTGCCGCACGCGGCACGCGTCTGACCCGTCAGCTTCTCCCGGTCGCGGATCATGTCCTCGACCGTCAACCCGCCCACGATGGAGCGCAGATGACCGGCGAAGACGTTGTGCACCCGGTCCGACATCAGCTTCTGCTGGTCCAGGAAGCGGCGGGCCGCGTTCGCGATCGACACGAAGTCGTCGCCCACCTTGAAGATGACCACGCCGCGCACCTTCAGCGGAATGCCCTGGTGCGTCACGCAGTCCACATGCAGCTCGGTCTCGTTCAGATCCAGCGAGAGCCTGCGCACCGCCTGCACGCCGGGCAGCACCAACGTGCCGCGCCCGGTGACGATGCGGAAGCCCATGCCCTCCTCCAGGCCCTCCGTGCGGTGCTTGGAGCCGGAGATGACGAGCGCCTCGTTCGGTTCGGCGACGCGCCACATGAGTTTGAACAGACCGATCAGAAGCAGGACGGCAACGACGACCGCCCCCGCAACGACGCCGACGACCATCGGCATTCGCCCCCTTTGCATGGTGCCCTTTCGGCACCGAACGAAGGGAGTGTGCGCCCGGTGGGGCCGCGCGGGAAGACGTCAGCGAATCCTTGTTGCAATCTTGACGCGGGCGCCTCTCACCTGCGCCGCAGCGGGCTCAACTGCCGTACGCGGCCGTGACGTAGACGGTCCGCGGCGGCAGGTACTCGACCACCATCACGACCGTGCCGCACTCCAGACGGCCGGCGCCGGAGGCGGGGTGGGCGAGGAAGTGCTCGGCGCCGCCGCGCACCCGGACGATCACCTCGCCGACCAGTCCGGGCCCGACCGTCCCGGTGACCCGCCCCATGAGCCCGACCATCGACGCATCGTCCATCGTCACAGCGTACGGGCCTCTCCCGGCGCGGCCCATGCCCGCGGCGGCCACCGTTCGTGCCAGCGCAGCTCCGCCTCCAACTGGGCGGCGAGCGACACCAGCAGCGGTTCGCTGTGGGCGGGCCCGAGCAACTGGGCGCCCACCGGGAGCCCGTCGGCGGTGAACCCGGCGGGCACGTTGACCCCGGGCCAGCCGAGCACGTTCCACGGCCAGGCGTAGGGGCAGGCCGCGATCACCGCCCGGTCGGTGGCGAACCCGCCCAGCGCGTGCAGGGCGCCGATGCGGGGCGGGGGAGCGGCCGTGGTGGGCGCGAGGATCACGTCGTACGACCCGAAGAACGCGCCGATACGGCGCTGCAGCACCGCCTCCGCCCGCCGGGCCGTCCGCAGCGGCACCCCGCCGAGCAGCCGGCCCAGCCGGGCGGCGCCGCGGGTGCGCGCGTCGAGCAGGTCGGGGAACGGTGCCCCGGCGACGCGTTCGGCGATGCCGGCGGTGGCGCGCGGCACGAAGGTCAGCCCGATCGGCCCGTACGGCGGATCGGCCTGCTCCACCTCGTGCCCCGAAGCGGCGAGTTGTTCCGCGAGCGCGACGACTCGGGCGCGCACCTCGGGCCGCAGCCGGGCCGGGACCGCGGTGAACGGCGGCTTCAGCGACAGCGCGATCCGCAGCCGGCCGGGGTCGCGGCCGACCGCCTCGGACACGGTGAGCGCGGGCGGCCGGTGCGGGTCACGCGCGTGGTTGCCGCTCGCCGCGTCCAGCAGCAGCGCGGCGTCGGCGACCGTGCGGGCCAGGGTGCCGTTGACGGTGATGCCCTGGAAGGACTCGCCGCGCGGCCAGGTCGAGATCCGGCCGCGCTGCGGCTTGATGCCGACGAGATGGGTCCAGGCGGCCGGGATGCGCACCGAACCGGCTCCGTCCGAGCCGAGCGCGGCCGGCACCAGCCCGGCGGCGACGGCGGCAGCCGACCCCCCGGAGGACCCGCCCGGCGTGTGCTCCGGGCTCCACGGGTTGCGGGTGGCGCCGAACGCGGGGCCCTCGCTGTGTGGCCACTGGCCGAACTCGCAGGTGTTGGTCTTGCCGACGATCACCGCCCCGGCCGCGCGCAGCCGCCGTACCGCCTCCCCGTCCTCGGCGACGGGCGGGAAGTCGCCGCAGCAGCCGAACGCGGTGGGCTCGCCCGCCACGTCCATGTCGTCCTTGACGGCGACCGGTATGCCGAGCAGCGGCCTGCGCACCCCGGCGGCCAGCTCCCGGTCCGCCGCGTCGGCCTCGGCGAGCGCGGCCCTGGCCCGCACGATCCGGAACGCGTTCACCGTCGCCTGTGAGGCCTCGATCCGCTCCAGCGTGCGCTCGGTCAGCTCCCGCGCGCTCACCTCGCCCTCGGCCAGTGCACGGGCGGTCTCGGCCAGTCCTGCACAGCGGTCGAGCGTCATACGGCGCACCTCCGGGACTCCGTCGTCTACCGAACGGTAACCTGCGCGGCGCGGGCGGCGGAACACCCCGGCGCCCGGCCGGGGTCGGGCGGGAACCTTCCTTACGATGGCGGTGGTCGTGCTGGAGGGGGCGGCGGGGGCGGACTCCGCGTCAGGGGGCGGGTGTGTACCGGGACGAGGGGCGTCCACAGGGGGAAGGCGCGGGCGGCGCCGGAGCGACGCCGCCCACCGGGCAGGAAGGCCGGCGTGCGCGGCCGCGGGGGCTGCCACGCCGCGCTGCGGGGTTCGTCGGGCGCACGCTGTGGAACGAGTTCCGCGGCATAGTGGCCGACCCGGTCGTCCGGCTCCTGCGCCGCGGGCCGTGCGCGCTGCTGCTGGGGTGCGTGGCCTGTGTCGGGGTGATCTTCTTCCACGCGATCGCGCAGTACCCGGTGGGCGCGACAGTGGTGCGCGTCCTCGGCGGCGTCCAGGGCGATCTGCCGCTGTGGCTGGCGCTGCTGCGCACGCCGGTGTCGCTCTATGTGCCGGCCCTGGACCTGCCGGTGTGGGCGGGCCTCACATCGCTGTTCCTGGCGTTCGCGCTGGCCGAGCTGGCGCTCGGCCGGGCCCGGACGCTGGCCGTCGCCTACGCGACCACACTGGCCGGGACGCTCGCCGCCCGGGTGATGATCGCGCTCGGCCCCGGCTGGTGGGGGCTCGGCCTGCCGCCCGAGGCCGGCCGGGTGCTCGACACCGGCCCCTCGGCCGCGGTCGTGGGGCTGTTCACCTACATGGCGGTGACCCGCCGGGCGCCCGTGCTGTTCACGCTCACCGGCGGGTCGATGGTGTGGGAGTCGATCGCCGTGCCCAACCTGGCCGGACGCGAACACCTGGTCGCGGTGGGCGCGGCGATCGTCCTCGCCGTGGTGCACGGACGCCTGTGGCGACCGCCTATTCGGGACCTGCGTCGGGCGCGGGAATGCGGCCCGGTTCCTGTTCCTCCAGCCCGCGCGTCAGATACGGAGTGATCATCAGCCGGTAGATCGCGGCGCCGACCACACCGCCGACGAGCGGTCCGACGATGGGCACCCACCAGTACAAATTGCCGTACTGATCTCTCCAGGCGGTGCCGTACCCGGTGATGAAACTCGCCAGCCGGGGGCCGAGGTCACGGGCCGGGTTGATCGCGTACCCGGCGTCCGTGCCCCAGGCCATGCCGATCGCCACGACGATGAGGCCGATGATGAACGGCGCGAGGTTGGCGCCGGGCGGGGTGTTGAGCAGGTCGGTGACCGCGAAGATCAGCAGCACCAGGATGGCGGTGCCGATCACCTGGTCACGCAGCGCACCCCACTCGCTCACCGGGGCGGAACCGTTGCCGGGCAGGGTCGAGAAGACGAACTGCGACTTGATGGTGTGGCCGGGGTCGAACTTGGCCAGGACCTCCGTGTAGTTCCAGCGCACGATCAGCGCCGCGACGAACGCGCCGGCCGTCTGGGCCACCGCGTAGGGCAGGACCTTGCGCCAGGAGAAGCCCTTGAAGCAGGCCAGGGCCACGGTCACGGCGGGATTGAGATGCGCGCCGCTGACCCGGGCGGCGACGTACACACCGAAGGTGACGCCGAGGCCCCAGGCCCAGGTGATGCTGTCGTGATCTCCGAGTCCGCCGGCCACGACCTGGGCGACCACGCCGACGCCGAAGAGGATGAGGATCATGGTGCCGAGGAATTCCGCGACCAGCTCGCCGGTCATTCCTCTGGCGGTCGTCCTGTCTGCCATGGAGCACCGCCTCCACCTTCTGAGGGGGGATGGGTGTGGTGACGATGGGGCGTTTTGCATGCGACCGTAGTGATTTGATGCTGGACGTCCAGAGCCGGAACGTCAACCGGAGCGCCATCTTCCGTGTGGATCTGTTGCCCGTCGGCCCGGTGTACGGCCGTACGCTGGGCGCCGTGTGGAACAGCTCCGACGGTCTGGATGCCGGTGCCGTGGCGGCCCGGTTCACCGGCGCGCGGGTCACCGGACAGCAGCGGCTGTCCGGGGCGCTCGCCGAGGTCGTGCTGGACGACGGGCGCGTGGTGATGGTCAAACGCGCCGGCGAGACCGGCGCGTTGCGCGCCGAGGCCGCCGGACTGCGCTGGCTGGCGGACGCAGGCGCGGTACGGGTACCCAGGGTGCACGGGCAGGACGAGCGCTGGCTGGTGACCGACCGCGTCCCCGGCGGGCCGCCCACGGCCGAGGCCGCGGACCGCTTCGGGCGCGCGCTGGCCGCGCTGCACGCCGCCGGCGCCCCCGCCTTCGGCGCCGCGCCGCCCGGCGGGCCGCGGGACGCCTGGATCGGACGGGCCCCGATGCGCAACGCCACCGGCCCGGACTGGCCGCGCTGGTACGCCGAGCACCGCGTCCTGCCCTACCTGCGGCGCGCCGTCGACCTGGGGACCGTCCGGGTGAACGAGGCGCCGGTCGTCGAGCGGGTCTGCGAGCGGCTGCCCGAGCTGGCCGGGCCCGCCGAGCCGCCCGCCCGCTTGCACGGCGACCTGTGGAACGGCAACGTGGTGTGGGGAGCCGACGGGCAGGCCTGGGTCATCGACCCGGCCGCCCACGGCGGTCACCGCGAGAGCGATCTCGCGATGCTGCATCTCTTCGGCTGCCCCCACCTTCAGCGGGTGCTGGAGGGCTACCAGGACGCGGCACCGCTCGCCGCGGGCTGGCGCGAGCGGCTGGCCCTCCATCAGCTCTTCCCGCTGCTGGTGCACGCCGTCCTGTTCGGCCGCGGCTATGCCGAACAGGCGCTGACGGCTGCCCGGACGGCCGCCGGGGGCTGAGCCGGGGACAGGCGGGGACCAAGTGTCGAGCGGGGGCTCGGTGCCCCCGTCACGTTCCCTGGTGACTCCCCGGCAGCACCGCGCATGCGCCCCCGCACGGCCCCCCGGGCGCCCAGCACGGGCGCCCGCACACAAATGCCCCCGTCACCCCGGACGAGTCCGGGGTGACGGGGGCACGGAAGACCGGCTAGGTGCGGTCGCCCTTGGGCTTGCCGCGCTGGTCCGGGGTGCCGTGCGGCGGAGGGCTGAAGGGCTCGGGGGAGGTTGCCGGGGACACCGGGGAACCCGTGCGGCCCTCGCCCTGCTCGGGGCGCAGGGCCCCCGGATCGCCCGCCGAGGGTTCGGCGCCGGCCCGCAGCTGATCCAGGCGCGCCGTCAGAACCTCGGTGATCGGCAGGCGGTCGGCGTGGGTGCGCTCGTAGGCGAGCAGCTCCTCCACCTCCTCGGCGGTCAGCGACCGCACACGGCTCTCCAGACCGCCGATCGGCAGGTGGTCGTAGTCGGGCAGGGGCAGGGTGCTGCGGCCGGGGTCGGCCATGTGGACCTCACTTCCCTTCGTGCGTGGGCTCCGGTCCGGGCGAGCGCCTCCCGGCGGCCGGGCGCCCCGCGGGTGCGGGGCGCCCGGCCGCCGGGCGGGCGACTGCGGGGTGCCGGGGGCTCAGTGGGCGCCCAGGCCGCCTCCGCCGAACGAGCCACTGGAGCCCTTGCCCCACTTGGGCCGTTCCTGCGACTCGCTCGGCCGGGTGCCGAGGTTGCCGAACTCGTGCGGAAGCCGGCGGCGTCCGTCGCGGGGCACCTCCTCGGGTTCCCGGTTCTCCTGGATGCCGTGGACCGCGCCGCCCGGGGGCAGATGCGGCTGCTCCTCGGGGCGCGGCGGAGCCGGCTCGCGGCTCTTGAAGACGTCACCGAACCAGAAGGCGCCGATCAGCCCGCCGACGAGGAAGACCCCGGCGATGACCGGGCCCAGGACCCAAGCGCCGCTCGGGGCGGCAATCTGCATCAATGCGCTGCTCATACCACACGAATACCCCCCAAACGGATTCGCTACCAGTTCACTCCGAACGGGATTGCCGGGTCCGCGAGCGGTTGGCCTTGCGGACCGCCTCGAGCAGCTCGGACTTCGACATCCGCGAGCGCCCCTCGATGTCCAGTCGCCGCGCGAGGTCGTAGAGGTGCTCCTTGGTGGCCTGCTCGTCGACGCCCTCGCCGCTGCGCCCGCCCTGCTGCCGGGGCCGGGCCGAGCGCGGGTCCGAGGGGCCCTTGCGGCCGTCCTCCTTGCGCTCCCAGTGGTCGCCGACCTTCTCGTGCGTGTGCTTGAGCGCCCCGTAGGCGACCCGGTGGGCCCGCTCGCCCTCGCCGTAACTCTCGACGGCGGAGTCGTGCGCCTTGATCCAGGTCTCCTGCGCGTGCTGCGAGGAGCGCTCGAGGGTCGACGGCAGCTCCTGTCGTCCGGGCACGTCGCTCACCTCCTCGGGTGCGGCCTCCGGGCTTCTCCGGGTTCCCGCGCCGGCGGCGCGGGAAACGGGCGGGGTGCCGGGCCCGGCCGGGTTTGGTGCGAGGGGCACCGGCTACCCGCACGGCGTGACTTCGACGACGACCCAGCAGGAGCTCATACGGTTCCTCGAGGACCGCTTCGCATGTGCCCAGGCGTGCACCGAGTGCGCCAGGGCCTGCGCGCTGCGGGCGAGCCTGGTGGACCCCGGAGGGACCGAGGAGCAGGAACTGACGCGACGCAAGGGCATCATGTGCGCCGAGGTGTGCGATGCCACCTGCCGCGTGCTGTCCGAGCAGAACAGTGTGGACGAGGCCGGCATCCGCGTGCAGGTGGAGTGGTGCCGGACCGTCTGCCTCGAAGCGGCCCACGTCTTCGACCGCCACCAGGGCGCCGAGGACACGGCACAGCACTGCCGGGACTGCGCCCGGGCGTGCTCGGACTTTCTTCGCACGCTCGCCTGATCCCGTTCACGGCACCCTCCAGGTGCCCTCGGAGAGGGAGGTGCCCCGGACTCCTACGACTGAAGTGCGTTCTGAGCATCGACGGCGCGGCGCACGTCGAGCAGATGGTGGCGCAGCTCGTGCAGCGTATGCACGGCGAGCCAGCGCAGGGAGCGTTCCGCGCGCTCGGGGAAGCTGTAGACCAGCGTGCGGTCCCAGCCGGCGGGCGACAGCCGGCCCAGCACATGCCCGAACATCAGCGCGCCGTCGCGCAGCTGCCGTGCGACATCGGCGGGCTGCTGCTCGGCGTAGCCGTCGTGCTCGACCCGCTCGTCACGCCCCATGGGCTCGGCGACCGGCGTGTTTGAACGGAGCGCGGCCAGCGCCCGCTCCCGCTGCACGAACAGCACGTCGCGGACGTGGCAGGCGTACTCCAGCGGCGACCACACCTGTGGCGCCGGCCGCCGCCTCAGCACCGCGGCGTCCAGGGCGAGCTGCGGCACCGACGGGGCCCGGGAGAGGTCGTACTCGAAACCGCATTCCGCGCACGTCGTCATGCGGGCACGCTGTCAACGCCGTCGCTAGCATGGGCAGATGCCGTCGCAACGGAGCGAACCCTCGGGGTGGCAGCTGCTGGCGCCGCTCGTGGACCTGGTGACCCCCATGGCGGTCAGAGTGGCCGCCACCCTGCGCCTGGCCGACCTGATCGCCGCCGGTGCCGAGCAGGTGGACGAGCTGGCGGAGCGCAGCGGTACCGACGCCGACGCGCTGGGCCGGCTGCTGCGCCACCTCGCCCGCCACGGGATGTTCGAGGAGGTCTCCCCGGGGCGGTTCGTGCTCGACGAGCGGGCCGAGCTGCTGCGCTCGGACCATCCCTCGGATATGCGGACCTGGTTCGACCTGGACGGTTTCGGCGGCCGGATGGACCTGGTGTTCGCCGGGCTGCTGCACACCGTCCGCACCGGCCGGCCCGCCTGGGAGGAGGTCTTCGGCGCACCCTTCTGGGACCATCTCGCCGCCGACCCCGCCCTCGCGGCCTCGTTCGACGCGACGATGGCGCGCTCGCTGCGCAGAACGGCGGCCGCCGACTACGACTGGTCCGGGGTGAAGCACGTCGTCGACGTCGGCGGGGGCACCGGCGCGCTGCTGGCCGAGGTGCTCGGCGCGCATCCCGGTCTGCGCGGCACCCTGGTCGACCTGCCGGAGACCGTCGCCCGCGCACGCCGGTTCCTGGGGCGAGCGCGGCCTGGCGGAGCGGTGCGCGTTCGCCGGGCAGAGCTTCTTCGACCCGCTGCCCGCCGGCGGCGACGTGTACGTGCTCAGCGCCGTGATCCACGACTGGGCCGACGAGCCGGCCGTCGCCGTGCTGCGCCGGTGCGCCGAGGCCGCGGGCCGGGACGGCCGGGTCCTCCTCGTCGAGACGCACGGCAGGGCCGGCGACGACGCGGCCATGTTCGCCGAGATGGACCTGCGCATGCTGGTGATCTCCGGTGGACGCGAGCGCAGTACCGAGGAGTACACGGCGCTCGCCGCGGCGGCCGGGCTCGCCCCGGCCGAGGCCCGCACGACAGCGTCGGGGCACCTGCTGATGGACCTCCGGGCAGCCTCCTGATTCCGCCGGACCGCAGAGGGGGACCACGTGAGCGACGCCGACCCGGGCCTGTTCGGCCCCGACTCGGTGACCTGGCAGCTGCACGGCGACCCCATGATGTGGGTCGCCGGCGTCCGCGCGCTCTATCTCCAGGCCCTGCACCCGCGCGCGGTGCGGGGCGTCCTGCAGAACAGCGACTTCCGGCGCGACGCCTGGGGACGGCTGCGGCGCACGGCGCACTTCGTCGGTACGACGACGTACGGTACCCGCGAGGCCGCCGAGCGGGCCGGTGAACGCGTCCGGGCCATCCACCGCCGGCTCACGGCCACCGACCCGGCCACGGGCGAGCGGTACCGGATCGACGACCCCGAGCTGCTGCTGTGGGTGCACTGCGCCGAGATCGACTCCTATCTGCACGTGCTGTGGCGCTCCGGCTTCCCGCTCACCGACACCGCCGCGGACCGCTACCTCGCCGAACACCGCGTCAGCGCCCGCCTGGTCGGCCTCGACCCCGACGCCGTGCCCGCCGACCGGGCGCAGCTCGCCGCCTACTTCGAGCAGGTCCGACCGCACCTGGCCGCCACACCCGAGGCACGCGTCGTCGACGACTTCCTGCTGCGCCCACCGACGCATCCCCTGCTGGTCCCGGCGCGCGAGGTGCTGTGGCGGCGCGTGGCGCAGCTGGCGTACGCCTCCCTGCCGCCGTACGCCCACGCGCTGTACGGCAGAGCGGCCCCGCCGCCCGCCGCCGTGACCCGGCGACTGCGGGCGACTGGCGCCGTGCTGCGCCGCATCCCTACGGGTGTGCGCTGGCAGCTGCCGCCCAAACACATCCTGCGCGCGGTCGCCCGGCTCGGCCCGGACGCCCGCCCGGCACCGTACAAAGCAGGGCGATAGCCCGCCGTCTGGGCAGGCCAGGTGGGGGGACTGGGCCCAGGCCATCCGGACGCCGTGTCCGCCCGCACCGACGAGGCCCGCTGTCTGAACGCTGTCTGCGGCGACTCGGACGGCGCGCCGAAGCGGCCGCTGCACACCGGTACGAGGCGAGGTGAATGGGCCGCACGCCCGGGGATACCCGGGGCGAAAGGGTGAAGCCGTACATCGTCCGCACGACCTGCCGAGGAGGCTCTGATGGCGGATCTCAGCCCCATCGACCTGCAGAAGGCACTCAGCGGGATGGACTACCCCACGGACAAGAAGCACCTGGTGGAGGTCGCCCGCAAGAACAAGGCAGCCGACAAGATCGTGAGCCGTCTCGACGGCCTCAAGGAGGACCACTTCGACGGCCCGAACGAGGTGCAGAAGGCGGTCTTCAACTCCTAGACGTCCGCATCCCCGGCGCGTCCCCGACCGCGTAGGCTCGGCGGATGGACAAGTCCACCGTCGCGCTTCGGACAGAAGCGGCCGAGGGCGCGCCGGCCCTGCTGCTGCGGCCCTGGGCCCCGTGCGACATACCGCAGCTGATCGAGGCCCACCGGGACGCGGAGCTGCGCCGCTGGATCACCACGCTCGTGCACGACGAGGAGAGCGCCGCCCGCTGGGTGCAGGACCAGCGCAGCGGCTGGGACAGCGGCGAGCGCCTCGCCTTCGCCGTCGTGGAGCCGGCCGCGGCCGACGGCGGCGAGACCGTGGTGGGACATGTCGTCCTCAAGAGGACCGGCACCCCCACCGGCGCCGAGGTCGGCTACTGGACCGCCGCCGCTGCCCGGGGCCGTGCCGTGGCACCCCGGGCCCTGCGCACCCTCACCGACTGGGCCTTCACCGCCCTGGACCTGACGCGCCTGGACCTGCTGCACCGGACGGACAACGCCGCCTCCTGCCGGGTGGCGGAGAAGGCCGGGTACCGGCTCGAGGCCGTGCTGCCCGCCGGCCCCGCCGGCGTTCCCGGAGACGGGCCACCTGCACACCCGGGCCGCCGAACCGCCCTTGCCCTAGTCCGCCGACGCCGACCAGCCCTTCGCCTCGATCCGTGCCGCGTCCGCCGGCCGGCGTTCGTCGAAGAGCGGGCCGTCGGCCGTCTCCACGCGCAGTGCGTCGACGTACGCCCCCCGGCCGACGTAGAGCCGGTCGGTGCCGTAGCGCCAGCGCAGGGTCAGGGACCGAGCGGGCGGCAGGGGTGCTGTGAGCCGGTGCCAGGTGCGCTCCGACCAGCCGGTGACCGTACCGACCGGGTGTTCCTCTTTCCGGCCGTCGGCGCCGGCGGTCGTGGCGAACGGCACCGGTTGCCAGGTGGCGCCGCCGTCGGGGGACGCCTCCAGCGCCAGGACGTCCGCCTCCGGTTCGGTGTCCCACCACAGCGCGCAGGTCAGCCGCGAGCCGGTCGCCGACGTGTCCAGCGGGGGCAGCGTGAGCGTGGCGGAGGCGGCGCTCGCCATCCCGGAGAACCAGGCGGTACGGCCCTGCCGCGGGCGGACCGGCACGGCGCGCGCCAGGTTGTTCCCGGCGGCGACCCGCGGCGCCGAGCCGGAGCGCCAAGTGCGCACGGGATGGACCGAGTTGCCGAGCACGACGAGGAAGGAGTCGGTCGTCGGGTCCAGGACCAGCGACGTACCGGTGAAGCCGGTGTGGCCGGCCGTGCGCGGGGTGGCCATCGCGCCCATGTACCAGTGCTGGTAGAGCTCGAAGCCCAGCCCGTGCTCGTCC
Source organism: Streptomyces sp. NPDC049915 (assembly GCF_040656475.1). Lineage (NCBI taxonomy): Bacteria > Bacillati > Actinomycetota > Actinomycetes > Kitasatosporales > Streptomycetaceae > Streptomyces > Streptomyces sp. NPDC049915. The sequence goes on along the minus strand of NZ_JBFAMH010000005.1, from coordinate 91,887 downwards.
CCGGGGAAGGCGGTGTTGAAGTCCGTGAACATCAGCTCCACGGACCGTGGACGCAGGATGCGGGCCCGGCCGTAGCAGCCGCCGTTGAGCAGCGTGCGCGCGAGCACGGCCAGGTCCCAGGCGCAGGAGAACACCCCGGCGTGGCCGGCGACCCCGCCCAGGCTGTAGGCGTTCTCGTCGTGCACCTCGCCCCACACCATCCCCCGGTCGAGACCCGACCACGGTCTGCGGGCGTCCTCGGTGGCGGCGATCCGGGGTCTCCAGGAGGCGGGCGGGTTGTAGCGGGTGCGGGTCAGGCCGAGCGGGCCGGCGATCTCCTCCTGCACCAGCGTGTCCAGCGGGCGCCCGGTGATCCTCTCCAGGACGAGCTGCAGGGAGATCAGGTTCAGGTCGGAGTAGAGGTAGGCGGTGCCCGGCGGGTTCAGCGGCGCCTCGTTGTAGATCAGCCGCAGCTTCTCCTCCCGCGACGGCGCGTTGTACAGCGGTATCCAGGCACGGAAGCCCGACGTGTGGGTGAGGAGCTGGCGGATCGTCATGTCCTGTTTGCCCGCGGCCCCGAACTCCGGCACGTACGAGGCGACCGGCGCCTCGAGCCGCAGCGCGCCGCGCTCGATCTGCTGCACGGCCAGCAGTGAGGTGAACAGCTTGGACACCGACGCCAGGTCGAACACGGTGTCGCGGGTCATGGGGATCTGCTGCTCGGGCGGGAGTTCGACGCCGGTGTCGGTCTTCTCGTCGTAGGCCCGGTAGCGCACCGCCATGCCGATCGGCTCGTGCAGCGCGACGGTGCCACCGCGCCCGGCGAGCAGCACCGCGCCCGCGTACCAGGGATGTTTGGGGGAGGGGCCGAGGAAGGCCCGCGCGTCGGTGATCAGCCGGCGCAGATGCCCGTCGAGCAGTCCGGCGCGCTCGGCCGAGCCGTGCCGCAGCGTGGGCCCGCCGCCGCGCGGCCCGGCGGCCGCCGCCGGACCGGCCGGAAACGGCACCACGGCCAGGGCGCCGCCCAATGCCACTGCCGCCGACCCGAGTTGACGTCGCGTCAGTCCGCCCACCGCTGCCTCCCGCGCAACCCCTGAAAGTATCTTTCCGCGACCGTTGGGCCGGATGAAACTTTCCCGTCAGTCCTGTGGGCGTGTCAACGGGCGTGCAGCGCAGGGAAACTGACGGAGGGACGGAAAAAGCCGCTATGCGTGGTCGCCGGCGTCGCGGGAGCAGACGGGGGCCGCGCTGCCGTCGCCGGGGTCCGTCGCCTCGTCGACCAGCTCGACGCAGCACACTCCCGCGTGCGGTTCCAGTACCGCCGTGGTGCGCCGGTGCCCGGAAGCGGTGAGGTAGCCGCTCAGGAAGGCGTGGTTCATCCCGCACACCAGCTCCGGCGCCTGCGCGGCCACCGGGTGGAACGGGCAGTTGTGCAGCACGGTACGGCCGCGGCCGTCGTCGGCGGGCTCGAACCCCAGGGACTCGAGGAACGCGGCCACATCTCCTCCGCGCGCCTCGGCGCCCAGCGACGCGCCGCGCTCCCGGGCGATGCGCAGCGCCGCCTCGTGCGCACTCTCGCCCGGCCGCACCGCGGTCACCGCCTCGGTCAGCAGGGACGCCAGCAGTTCGTGCCGGCGCGGCGGCAGGGTGATCTCCAGCGTCTGTGTGCTGGGCTCGTAGACCTTCGGGGCGCGCCCCACGCGACGCGGCCCGTGGCCCCCGTGCCCGGCCTGAAGCAGCCCGGCGTCGACGAGCTTGTCCAGATGGAAGGCGGCCAGCTTGCGGGAGATCCCGACCGCCGCCGACGCCTCCTCCCGGGTGACCGGACGCCGGGCCCGCCGCACGAAGTCGAACAGCCGCCGCCGCGACTCGTCGCCCAGGACGGCGAGCGCGGCCACGGAATCGGTGGTGGTCGTGGCCGGGGTGCCCGCGGCGGAGGAATCGAACGTCACGCGCCCACGGTAACTCCGTGACCCGCGGGTTGACGCCGGGCTTGACCAGCGCACTGAATAAGACCAACAATCGTTGGTGAAATACCCCACAGGTGAGGTGCAGGTATGACCGCGAACACTGATCTTCGTCAGGCCAAGCAGCCGGTCAGCGGTGCGCTGGCGGGGCCGTACGGTCACCCCTTCCACCCGATCCTGGTGACGGTGCCGATCGGCGCCTGGGTGAGCAGCCTGGTCTTCGACATCGCCTCGCACGTCGTCGACCGGCCCGCTTTCCTGGTGCGGGGCTCGATGTGGCTGATCGCCATCGGGGTGATCGGCGCGCTGGCGGCGGCCTGCGTCGGCTTCCTCGACCTGTTCGCGATCCCCACCGGCACCCCGGCCTTCCGCACGGCGCTGGTCCACATGACGCTGAACCTGTGTGTCACCGCCGCCTACGCGGGCGGCTGGGCCTGGCGGCACAGCGCCGGCACCGCCGGACAGGAGGGCGTCGGCCCCGGGCAGCTGACGCTCTCCGCCGTCGCGCTCGCCGCCCTCGGCCTGTCCGGGTATCTCGGCGGAAAGCTCGCCTACCGCTACGGAGTGCGGGTCGCCGACGAGGCCACGCAGGCCGACGGCTACCGCACCCCGTCATCGTCCTGACGCACTCTGGAGATCGCCCATGGACATCGCCGCTCTCGTCGCCTGGATCGTCACCGCCCTCGGCGGTTTCGTCCTGCTCGGCCGCTGGATCGCCCGCGGCGGCCTGCGCCCGGCGCAGCAGGCGGCGCCGACCCGCCTGCCCGCGCCCGTCGTCTTCGGCCACTTCCTGCTCGCCGCGGCCGGCCTGGTGGTGTGGATCGTCTACCTCGTCGCCGACAAGAGCGCCCTGGCGTGGACGTCCTTCGGGGTGCTCGTGGCGGTCGCGCTGCTCGGCTTCACCCTGTTCGGCCGCTGGCTGCCGGTGTACCAGGGCACGTCGGGCGAGACGGCGCCCCCGAGCGTCACCTGCCCGTCCCCGTGGTCGCCGCCCATGGCCTCCTCGGCGCCACGACCCTGGTGCTGGTGCTGCTGGCCGCACTGGGCGTCGGCGGCAGCTGAGGCACGGCGTGACGCAGCGGCGCCCGGGAGACGGACCCCGGGCGCCGGCCGCGTCACCCCTTCTCGCCGACCCTGACCACCCGCAGCACCGGAGAGGTGAGGATGTCCTTCTCGCAGAAGCGGGAGGTCACCCACTGCCCTGCCGAGAACAGCCGCGTCTGGTCGCTGAAGTGCGGCGAGTCCGGATTCGAGGACTGGGAGTACGTCAGCAGGGTGCGGGCCACCGGGCACCGCGAGCCGTCCCAGCCCACCGCCTGGAGGTAACTGGAGCCGTGAGCCACCTCGGTGTAGCCGCCGCCGGCCGCGTTCCACACCGGCTCGGCCTTGTTCCACACGCCGAGCGACTCCGTGCCCCCGGGCACCGGGATGCGCTGCCCGCCGCGCACCACGAACTGGTGCTCGCCCAGCGGGGAGTCCAGCGGGATGCCCGACGCCCGCAGCTCGGTCACCGCGTCCGCGAGGGCCGTGGCGAACGCCGGGCTGTCCGTGTTCAGGGTGTTCGGCGTACCCACCGGGTCGGCAGGCGAGAAAGGCACCTTCCACAGCTGCGCGGCCGGCAGCCTGCGCCACAGCCGGTCGAAGAGCAGCGCCCCGCGGCTGGAGGTGTTCACGGTGTGATCCCACGCCGCGAGCACCCCGCACGCCTCCCGCACGTCGACGGCCCCGCCGCCGCTGCCGGTCGCCGTGGAGCCCGGCAGCGCGGCGCACGCCTTCGCCGCGTCCGCCGCGGCCAGGTCGCCCGCGGGCACCCGGTCGGCGAACTGCTGCGCCTGCAGGTCCCGCACGGTCAGATGCCCGCGCGCCGCCATCGCCGCCACGTCCTCGAGCGCACCCCGGGTGCGCAGCGAGCGCGCGGTGCCGATGGTGCCGAAGATCCGCTCGTAACCGGTCAGCGGCAGCTCCGCGTTGGCCAGCCAGGCGCTGTCGTTGGAGTTCTCCGCGTACGGCGCGTCCTTGAGCACCGGCATCCGCGCGGGCCCGAACACGCCGGGCTGTACGGCGTCGGGGTCTCTGCCGAGCGCGCAGTCACCGCGCGAGCCGTCCAGGACCGCCAGGCCCGACGCCGGATAGGTGGCCCGGCCCAGCGGGGTCAGGCAGCGCTGCGCCAGGTCGTCGGTGACGCGCGGCAGTACCTGCGACTGGGTGTACAGGCTGTGGCCGCGGGAGTCGGCGGCGATCGTGTTCACCCACGGCAGGCCCTGGGTGCGGCGCAGCGCGGCGAGCACGTCGTCGGTGGAGCGGGCGGTGCTGAAGCCGAGGGCGGTGTCGGCGCCGCGCAGGTTGACCGCGTTGGGGTCGCCCACGGCGTACGCCGTCGTGGCCGTCCAGGGCAGCGGCAGCGAGGCGCCGAGGGAGGTGGTGACGGGGCCGTAACGGGTCCACCACTGGGTGCGGGTCAGCGGCGCGCCGTTGCTCACCGCGACCGTGACGGTCCGCCGCGTCATGCGCTCCCGTCCGCCGTCGACCAGGTAGACCGTCGGGTCGGCCGGGTCCAGCGTCAGCTGGTGCAGGTTCAGGGTGACGCCGGTAGCGACCGTGTGGCTCCAGGCGACGTACGCGGTGTGGCCGATGGAGATCGTCGGCGAGCCGAGCAGCGAGCCGCCGGCCACGTTCAGCACGCCGGGGATGGTCTGCTGGGACTGCCAGAAGCGGCGGCCGCCCTGCCAGGGGTAGTGCGGGTTGCCCAGCAGCAGGCCGCGGCCGTTCGCCGTGGTCGCGCCGCTGAACGCCACCGCGTTGGACCCCATGTCCGCGGAGTCGGTGGCGAGCAGCGCCCGTGCGGCCCGCGCGGCGTCCCCGGCGTCGGGCGCCTGCGCGCCGGAGGACCCCGCCACCGGCGGCTGCGCGGCCGTGATGCCGTCGATCGCCCGGCCCTCACCGCCGAGCACGGCCAGCGCGTAGGAGCGCGCGGCCACGTCCAGCGCGGTCACCGGGCGCACCCAGGCGGCGTTCCGGCAGGCCGGGTCGGTGATCCGGTGCTGCGCCAGCCAGGCGTTGTACCCGGCGGCGAAGCCCCGCATCAGCTCCTTGACGTCACGGCTCGGCCCGGCCGGCACCGGCTGCCGCAGCAGCTTCTCCACCGTGCCCGCCTCCCGTACGCCGCGGAAGTACAGGTCGCTGGAGAGATTGGTGCCGGCCGAGGACAGCGAGCCGTCGGTCGCCGCGTCGGCGCCGAAGTACCGCGAGCGCTCGCCCCGCACGGTCACGAAACCGTCGGCCAGCGTGCAGACCTGGTCGGCGGCCTGCGCCCAGCCGGTGCCGAAGCCGAGGCCGGCGTAGGAGCGGGCCAGGATGTGCGGGATGCCGTACTCGGTGTACCGGATGACGGCGGACAGACCGCCGTGCGCGGGACGGTCCTCGCGGACGGGCCGCTCGGCGGCTGCCGCCGGCAGCGCGGACGCGGCGGTGAGCAGGGCCGCGGCCGCGACGGCGGCTCGTCTCAGGCGGGTGCGCATCGTGCCTCCCAACATCGTCGGGGGAAGGAGCGGCCGAGCGTACCAGCCGGTATGTCCCGTTGGCAGCAGGTGTGTTGAAGGGTTCGGTCGCATCGCGGGGGACGGCGCCGTGCGATGCCGGATGCCGTGCGGGCCGGGCCGGGATCCCCCGGACTGCGCACGTGTCTTGACCGCCCCGGCGCGTGCGTCGAGGATCATGAGGCATGACGCCCGGACATGGCAGCACCGTCGACGGCGTGCTGCGCCGCAGCGCCCGCCGCACCCCCGCGCGCGTCGCCGTCACCTACGGCGAGCGCTCCTGGACGTACGAGGAACTCGACGACGCCGTCTCCCGCGCGGCGGGCCTGCTGCGGGGCGAGGGCCTCTCCCCGGGCGACCGGGTCGCCGCCTACGGCCACAACTCCGACGCCTACCTCATCGCCTTCCTCGCCTGCGCCCGCGCCGGCCTGGTGCACGTCCCCGTCAACCAGCACCTCACCGGCGACGACCTCGCCTACCTCGTCCACCAGTCGGGCAGCGCGCTGGTGCTCACCGACCCCGCCCTCGCCGGTCACCTGCCGGACGGCGTGACGACCCTGCCGTTGCGGGACGCGGACGACGCGCTGCTCGACCGGCTGCCCGCGACCGCGCCGTACGACGGGCCGGAACCGCGCGGTGAGGACCTGGTCCAGCTGCTGTACACCTCCGGCACCACCGCCCTGCCCAAGGGCGCGATGATGACCCACCGCGCACTGGTCCACGAGTATCTGAGCGCCATCACCGCCCTCGACCTGAGCGCCGGTGACCGCCCGGTCCACTCGCTGCCGCTGTACCACTCGGCGCAGATGCACGTCTTCCTGCTGCCCTGCCTCGCCGTCGGCGCCACCAACGTCATCCTCGACGCCCCGGACGGGGAGCGGCTGTTCGACCTCATCGAGACGGGCCGCTGCGACAGCCTCTTCGCGCCGCCCACGGTGTGGATCGCCCTGGCGAACCGCCCCGACTTCACCACCCGTGACCTCGACGGGCTGCGCAAGGCCTACTACGGCGCCTCCATCATGCCGGTGCCCGTGCTGGAGCGGCTGCGCGGCCGGCTGCCGCACCTGGCCTTCTACAACTGCTTCGGGCAGAGCGAGATCGGCCCGCTGGCGACCGTGCTGGGACCCGACGAGCACGAAGGGCGCATGGACTCCTGCGGCCGGCCCGTGCTGTTCGTGGACGCGCGGGTGGTCGACGAGGACGGCAAGGACGTGCCGGCCGGCACGCCCGGTGAAATCGTCTACCGTTCCCCGCAGTTGTGCGAGGGCTACTGGGACAAGCCCGAGGAGAGCGCCGAGGCCTTCCGTGACGGCTGGTTCCACTCCGGCGACCTCGCGGTGCGCGACGCCGACGGCTACTTCACGATCGTCGACCGGGTCAAGGACGTCATCAACTCCGGTGGCGTGCTGGTCGCCTCCCGCCAGGTCGAGGACGCCCTGTACACACACGAGGCCGTCGCCGAGGCCGCGGTGGTGGGGCTGCCCGACGAGCGCTGGATCGAGGCGGTCACCGCGGTCGTCGTCGCGCGCGGCGAGGTGACCGAGGCCCAACTCATCGCCCACGCCCGGGAGAAGCTCGCCGCGTTCAAGGCGCCCAAGCGGGTCGTCTTCGTCGACGCGCTGCCGCGCAACGCCAGCGGGAAGATCCTCAAACGGGAGCTGCGGGACCGGCTCAAGGACGGGTGAGGCGGCTCAGCGCAGCGCCGTCTCCACCAGCCGCCGGATCTCCTCGGCGCACACCGCGCCGCCGCTCACCAGCCGGTCGAAGACCAGGCCGTCCACGCAGGTCAGCAGCGTCAGCGTGCGTTCCTCGGCGTCCGTGTGCCCGTGCGCCGCGACGAAGGCGCGCACCAGGTCGCGGCCCGCGTTCTCGCGCGGCCGCAGGATCTCCCTCAGCTCCGGGTGCCGCACGCTCTCCAGCGCGCACGCGTAGCGCGCGAGGGAGCGGCGCCGCCCCTCCCCGGTGAGCCGGCGTTCGGTGAGCGCGGCGATCCCGGCGACCAGGTCGTCCGCGGTCCGCGGTGTCGGCGTCGCTGCCCCGGCCGCCTGCAACTCCGCCTGGTCGAGCGCCACCAGCCGCCTGACCAGCGCGGTCAGCAACGCCTGCCGGGTGCGGAAGTACGCCGATGTCGTCCCGGAGGGCAGGCCCGCCGCCCCGTCGACGGCGCGATGGGTCAGCCCGCGGATCCCGGCGTCGGCCAGGACGCCGATGGCCGCGTCGGCGAGCACGGTGCGTCGGTCGGTGGTCACCGGTCCTTTCTACACCCCGGCTTCTACAGCTGTAGAGGGCGGGCGTACGCTGCTGCCGTCTTCTACAGATGTAGAAGACCGGCAGCGAGGAAGACGAGAAATAGGGGGCGGCATGCGCGGACGTGCGGTGGTCGTGGGAGGGGGCATCGGTGGGCTGGCGGCCGCGATCGGACTGCGCCGGACCGGCTGGGAGGTGACCGTCGTCGAACGCGCGCCGGTCCTCGCGGACGTCGGCGCCGGTATCTCCCTGCACTCCAACGGTCTGCGCGCGCTGGACGCGCTCGGCGCCGGCGCGGCGGTGCGGGCGGCCGCGCGGCCCGTGCACACCGGCGGCACCCGTACCCCCGACGGCCGCTGGCTGACCCGGCTGGACGGCGCCGCGCTGGCCCGCGCCGTGGGGGACCCGATCCACGGCATCACCCGGGCCGACCTGCACCGGCTGCTGCGCGAGACACTGCCCGCCGACCGGCTGCACGTCGGCACACAGGCCACCGGCATCGACCTCACCGACCCCGCCCGGCCGCGGGTGCTGTTCGCGGACGGTGCCCTGGAGGCCGACCTGGTGGTGGCCGCCGACGGCGTCAACAGCCGGCTGCGCGCGCAGCTCCTGCCCGGTCATCCGGGGCCGGTGCACAGCGGCTCCACCGTCCTGCGGGCGCTCACCGACGGGCCGCTCGCCGTGCCCACCGACTTCTGTCTGACCTGGGGCCCGGGTGCGGAGTTCGGCCACCTCGCCCTGGCGGACGGCCGCGCGGAGTGGTTCGCGGTGCTGGGCGCGCCGCCGGGCACCCGGTACGCCGACGCCCTGGCCGCCGTACGGGAACGGTTCGCCGGCTGGCACGACCCGATCCCTGAGCTGCTGGCGGCCACCCGCCCGCAGGACGTCCTGCACCACGACATCCACGAACTGGCCACGCCCCTGCCCACGTTCGCCTCCGGCCGGGTGGCGCTGCTCGGCGACGCCGCCCACGCCATGACCACCAACCTCGGCCAGGGCGCCTGCCAGGCCCTGGAGGACGCGGTGGTGCTGGCCGCCGCCCTGGCCGCCGAGCCGTCCGTCGAGGCGGCCCTCGTCCGCTACGACGCCGAGCGCCGCCCGCGCAGCGCCGGGGTCGCCCGCGCCGCGCGCCAGGCCGGCCGCATGGGCCACCAGCTCACCCACCCGCTGGCCGTCGGCCTGCGCAACACCGCGGTACGGCTCACTCCGCCCGCCGTGATGCTGCGCGGCCTGCTGCGGCACGCGGACTGGACGCCGCCCGCGCTGACATGACGGCGGTCCGCGATCGCTGACGTGACGGCGGACCGCAACGCGTCGAACGCCGGCGGGACCCGTCGGCGCCCGCCTGCACGACTATGCGGCCCGCGCGCGTACGTGGCCCCGGCCCGCACGCATATGTGGCCCCGCGGATACGTGGCCCGCGGGATGTTCGGGCCGTAAGCACCGTGCGAACAACTGCGCGGCCTTTCGACGCCTGCCCGCGCGTCTACGCGGCGCCATTGGTGCCGGGCTGCCCGGTTGTGCGCACGGCTGCGGGGCCGCGCGACGGACCACCCGTCGGCGCTTGCCCGGGCGACTGCGGGCCCCGGCGCTCGCCCGCGCGCCCGCGCGGCACCGGCGCCCGCCGGGGTGACCGCGCGGCCCGTCGCCTCCGCGCACTCGGCTGCGGCCCCTCGGCGCTCGCCCGCGACGGCCCGCGCAGACCGCGCTCGCCCGCGCAACGGCCCGCGCAGACCCGCCGCGCCCGTCTCAGCGCGGGCGCAGGTCGACGATCCGGCGGATCTTGCCGACCGAGCGTTCCAGGGACTCCGGGTCGACGATCTCGACGCCGACCGAGACCCCGATGCCGTCCTTGACGGCCGTCGCGATGGACCGGGCGGCGGCCTCACGGGCCTCGCGGCCGGCGTCGGGGCGGGCCTCGGCGCGGACGGTGAGGGCGTCCATGCGGCCCTCGCGGGTCAGCCGCAGCTGGAAGTGCGGCGCGATGCCCGGTGTGCGCAGCACGATCTCCTCGATCTGGGTCGGGAAGAGGTTCACGCCGCGCAGGATCACCATGTCGTCGCTGCGGCCGGTGATCTTCTGCATCCGCCGGAACACGCGGGCCGTGCCCGGCAGCAGCCGGGTCAGATCACGGGTGCGGTAACGGACGATGGGCATGGCCTCCTTGGTGAGCGAGGTGAAGACCAGCTCGCCCTCCTCCCCGTCCGGCAGCACCTCGCCGGTGATCGGGTCGACGACCTCCGGGTAGAAGTGGTCCTCCCAGATGTGCAGGCCGTCCTTGGTCTCCACGCACTCCTGCGCCACGCCGGGGCCGATCACCTCCGACAGCCCGTAGATGTCGACGGCGTCGATGCCGAACCGCGCCTCGATCTCCCGGCGCATCTCCTCCGTCCACGGCTCGGCGCCGAAGACACCCACCTCCAGCGACGTGGAGCGCGGGTCGACGCCCTGCCGCTCGAACTCGTCGAGCAGGGTGAGCATGTACGACGGCGTCACCATGATGATCCGCGGCCCGAGGTCCTGGATCAGCTGCACCTGGCGGGCGGTCATCCCGCCGGACGCGGGGACGACCGTACAGCCGAGGCGCTCGGCGCCGTAGTGGGCGCCCAGGCCGCCCGTGAACAGGCCGTAGCCGTAGGCGATGTGCACGATGTCGCCGGGGCGGCCGCCCGCCGCGCGGATCGAGCGGGCCACCATGTCCGCCCACAGCGACAGGTCGCCGTCGGTGTAGCCGACGACCGTGGGGCGGCCGGTGGTGCCGCTGGAGGCGTGCAGCCGGCGGACCCGGTCCCGGGGGACGGCGAACAGCCCGAAGGGGTAGTTCTCGCGCAGGTCGGCCTTGACGGTGAACGGGAACCTCGCGAGGTCCTCCAGCGAGCGGCAGTCCTTCGGATGCACGCCCGCCTTGTCGAAGGCCTCCCGGTAGAACGGCACGTTCGTGTACGCGTGCCGCAGCGACGACCGCAGCCGCTCCAGCTGCAGCGCGCGCAGGGCGTCCCGGTCGAGCCGTTCCCCCGAGTCCAGCAGGTCCGCCGTCGCATCCGCCATCGGGACTTCTCCCTCACCAACCATGCCAATCCGGGCGACCGATCATTCGGTCGAGGTGCTGTGGATCAGTAATCCAGGCGACTGCGGAGCAGGCAAGAGGGAAGGGCGCACTTTTTCGCCTCGGTCCCGGAAATACCTTGCGGGGCACGGGTACGACGACCGATGCTCTCGATCATGCCGACCTTCACCGCTGCCGACGGCACCGAGCTGGCGTACCACCAGCGCGGTACGGGCGACCCCCTCGTCGTCGTGCCCGGCGGCCCCATGCGGGCCTCCGCCTACCTCGGGGACCTGGGCGGCCTCGCCCGGCACCGCCGCCTGGTCCTGCTGGACCTGCGCGGCACCGGCGACTCGGCGGCACCGGCCGACCCGGCGACGTACCGCTGCGACCGGCTGGTGGGCGACGTCGAGGCGCTGCGGGTCCACCTCGGCCTGGACCGGATGGACCTGCTCGGGCACTCGGCGGGCGGCAGCCTCGCCGCCCTGTATGCGGCCCGCCACCCGCACCGGACGGCCCGGCTCGCGCTCGTCACCACCGCCCTGCGGCCGCTGGGGCTGCGGGCGAGCCCGCAGGACCGGCTGACGGCGGCCCGGCTGCGGCAGCGCAGGCCGGGCTTCGAGGACGCCTTCGCCGCGCTGCGGGCCTGGCTGGCGGGGGAGCGGGAGTACGGTCTCGACGTCGCGCCCTTCTTCTACGGCCGCTGGGACGACGCCGCCCGGGCGCACGCGGAGTCCGAGGAAGCGCAGACCAACGACGACGCGGCCGACCGCTACTTCGACCCGGAGGCCTTCGACCCGCCGGCGACCCGGGCCGCGCTGTCCGCGCTGAGTTCCCCGGTGCTGTTCCTCGCCGGAGAGCTGGACGGCGGCCCCAGCCCGGCCCTGACCCGGCGCGCCGCCGAATCCTTCCCGCACGCGGAGGTCGCCGTACAACCGGGCGCCGGGCACTACCCGTGGCTCGACGACCCCGAGTGGTTCGTACGGCGCGTGACGGCGTTCCTCGACACGGCGGCGTAGGCCCTGGTCGGGCCGGACAACGCGACGCCGGTCACCACCCGCGGCGTACCGCTCCGCGCCCCACCGCCGACAGCAGGGAGCCGATCGTGGCGCCGACGGCCAGGTTCACCGCGGCGATGCCGATGTGGGCGCCGGTGCTCGCGGCCGTCGTGAAGGGCAGCACGACGGCCGCCGCCGTGCCCGCCGTGACCAGCCAGGTGAACATGCGGCCGGGGCGCGGAACGGTCAGGACGAGGACATGGACCAGACCGGTCGCGACGAGGGCGGCCACGGCCGCGCCCGCCGCCGGAATCCTCGTGGAGGCGCTCTCCATCACGTCGTCGCCCCGGGGCACGAACAGCGCAACCCCCAGCACCCCGCGCACGACCAGCAGTGCCGCGACGGCCGCGAGCCCGGCGACCCCGGCCGCCATCACCCCGCCCGCCCACAGCCGCCCGGCGTTGAGGCCGGGTGCGCGCCGCGCGGGCGGGGCAGCGGCGGAGGAGGGCGGCGTCTGCGGCGGTGACGGTGAGACGGTGGCGGAGGGTGCCGCCTGCGGGGACGAGACGGCGGTGGCGGGGACCGCCTGGGCCGCGTGCGGGGAGTCCTGGGCCGCCCGGGGGGCGTTCTCGGGCGGGTCGGGTGTCTCCATGCGTGACCTCCTGCCGTGCTGCTGCCGGGCCTTCGCTGCCCTCAGTCAAGAGCCCCGGCGCCCCGGCCGCATGTCGGGGCGGTCCGGCAGGTCACGGTTCACCCGGACGGGCTCAGCCCGGCCGGCGCCCCGACCGGCTCTCAGCCCAGCCGCTTCAGCAGCTCGGCCGCGAGCGGCGCGGAGGAGGCCGGGTTCTGGCCGGTGACCAGGGTGCGGTCGGTCACCACGTGCGGCGCCCACGGCTCGGCCGCCTCCACCAGCACGCCCGCCTCGGTGAGCCGGTCCTGCAGCAGCCACTTCACCTGGTCGGCGAGGCCGCCCTGGATCTCCTCGGCGTTGGTGAAGGCGGCGACCCGGTAGCCGGCGAAGGCGTTGCCGCCGTCCGACGAACGGGCCGCCAGCAGTGCGGCCGGGCCGTGGCAGACCACGCCGAGCGGCGTGCCGGCGGCCAGCGCCTCGGTCAGCAGCCGGCCGGAGCCGGCGTCGACCGCCAGGTCCTCCATGGGGCCGTGACCGCCGGGGTAGAAGACGGCGGCGTAGTCGCCGAGGGTGACGTCCTCCAGGCGCACCGGCCGCCGCAGCTCGGCCATCGCGTCCAGCGCGGCGGCGATCCGGTCGGCGTTGTCCTGGCCGCCGTTGACCTCGGCCTCGAGGCTGGCCTTGTCGACGGGCGGCACCACACCGCCGGGCGTGGCGACGACGATCTCGTGTCCGGCGGCCTTGAACGCCTCGTACGGGGCGACGGCCTCCTCCGCCCAGAAACCGGTCGGGTGCTGGGTGCCGTCGGCGAGCGTCAGCCGGTCGGCACCGGTCATCACAAAGAGGATCTTCGACATGGGTCTCTTCCGTGAGGTTCGTGAGGGGTGACTGTCACGGTCGACCGTAGGGCGGCCGGCCATAGGAATCCAATGAACATCTCCATGACTGCCATTGGTCTGCCTATGGCTCGGCCGGTCTTCGGCCCCGTACATTCGACGGGTGACCGACCAGCTCGACCTCAACCAGTTGCGCACCTTCCTCGCCGTGTACCGCTCCGGCTCCTTCACGGGCGCCGCCCAGCTGCTGGGCCTGTCCCAGCCCACGGTCACCACGCAGATGCGGGCCCTGGAGCGGCAGACCGGGCGCGAGCTGTTCGAGCGCGGCCCGCGCGGCGTCGTGCCGACCGCCGTCGCCGACGAACTCGCCGCCCGGATCTCCACGCCGCTGGACGAGCTGGCGACCGTGGCCGGCCCCGACCCGGCCGCCGGCGACCGCCGCGCTCCCGTGCACCTTGCCGGGCCCGCCGAGCTGCTGTGCAGCCGCGCCCTGCCCGCGCTGGCCCCGCTGGTCGCCGACGGCGTACGGCTGCGCGTGAGCCCCGGCCTGACCGACGCGCTGCTCGACGAACTGCGCGCCGGCCGCCACGACCTCGTCATCGCCACCGCCCGCCCGCGCGGCCGGGCCCTGACCTCCGTGCCGCTGACCGACGAGGAGTTCGTGCTCGTCGCTGCCCCCGTCTGGGCCGACGCCCTCAAGGAACGGCTCGCCGTCGAGGGCCCCGCCGTGCTGCACCCCGTCCCGCTCGTCAGCTACGCCGAGGACCTGCCGATCGCCCGCCGCTACTGGCGCCATGTCTTCGGCCGCCGGCTGTCGTGCACGGCGGCCGTCACGGTGCCGGATCTGCGCGGGGTGCTCGCCGCGGTGGAGGCGGGCGCCGGGTTCACCGTGCTGCCCCGCTACCTGTGCCTGGACCAGCTGGCCCGCGGCACCCTCGTCCCGCTGCACGAACCCGACGACCCACCCATCAACACCGGTTTCCTGGTGCAGCGCCCCGGCGTCGGCGACAACCCGGACGTCGCCCGGGTGCGCGAGGTGCTGCTGCGGGCCGCGCGCGGCTGGTAGGCACCGTCGGGGGGGGGGGGCCCCCCCCCCCCCGGGGGGGGGGGGGGCGCCCAGGCGTGCCCCGCCCGGCGAGGGGTGGAGCCGCCCAGAACACTCGAACCCTCCGGGGGCCCGGGGGGGCCGCCCCGCGGGCACGGGGTCTCGTGGTGCCGGACGGCGCCCGGGCCGTGGTGCTGTTCGCGCACGGCAGCGGCAGCTCCCGGCACAGTCCGCGCAACCGCATGGTCGCCGACCGGCTGCGGGAGGCCGACCTCGCCACCCTCCTCGTCGATCTGCTCACCGAGGACGAGGACGAGCGCGACCGGATCACCGCCGAGCACCGTTTCGACATCTCACTGCTCGGCGCGCGGCTCGCGGCCGCCCTCGACTGGCTCGGCCGGGAGGCGGCCACCCGCGAGCTGCCCGTCGCGCTGTTCGGCGCCAGCACGGGCGCCGCGGCGGCGCTGGTCGCGGCGGCGCGGCGGCCCGAGCGGGTCCTCACGGTCGTCTCCCGCGGCGGCCGCCCCGATCTGGCGGGCGACGCCCTGGGCGCCGTACGCGCGCCGGTCCTGCTGCTGGTCGGCGGCCGGGACGGGGAGGTGCTGCGGCTCAACGAGGCCGCCGCGCGCGAGCTGGGCGGCCCGCACACGCTGCACGTCGTGCCCGGCGCCACGCATCTCTTCGAGGAACCCGGCACCCTGGAGGAGGTCGCCGACACGGCCCGGCAGTGGTGCGTCGACGTCCTGGACGCCGCCGGGGGCGCCCAGGACGGATGAGGACGGCGGGTCTCAGGGCAGCGGTGTCCCACCCGTCGCGTTGACGATCTCCGCCGTGATGTACGACGCCTCCTGCGAGGCGAGGAACACATACGCGGGCGCCATCTCGGCGGGCTGCGCGGGCCGCCCGATCGGTGCCTGCTTGCCGAACTCGGCCGTGTCCGGCAGCGTCGCCGGGATCAGCGGCGTCCACACCGGCCCCGGAGCCACGGCGTTGACCCGGATGCCCCGGTCGATCAGCATCTGCGCGAGGCCCTGCGTGAAGGTGACGATCGCGCCCTTGGTCATCGCGTAGTCCAGCAGATGCGGGCTGGGCTTGTACGCCTGCACCGAGGCGCTGTTGATGACACTGCCGCCCTCGGGGATGTGCGG
The DNA here is from genome assembly GCF_040656475.1 of Streptomyces sp. NPDC049915. Classification (NCBI taxonomy): domain Bacteria; kingdom Bacillati; phylum Actinomycetota; class Actinomycetes; order Kitasatosporales; family Streptomycetaceae; genus Streptomyces; species Streptomyces sp. NPDC049915. The sequence goes on along the minus strand of NZ_JBFAMH010000005.1, from coordinate 76,454 downwards.
CACGGCGAACTTCGTCAGCCAGAACATGCCGTACAGGTTGGTGCGCATGACCCGGTCGAACTGCTCGGTCGAGATCGCCTCGATGCCGTCCGGCTGGGACATCTGGTAGGCGGCGTTGTTCACCAGCACGTCGATCCGGCCGAACTCCTGCACCGCCCGGTCGACCATCGCGCGGCAGGTGTCCTCCTCGCGGATGTCCGCCGGCACCGCGACCGCCCGGCGGCCCGCCTCCTGGACCAGCCGGGCGGTCTCGGCCGCCTCGTCCTTCTCGCTGTCCAGGTGGGTGAACAGCACGTCGGCGCCCTCGCGGGCGAACGCCAGGGCGACGGCCCGGCCGATTCCGGAGTCGCCGCCGGTGATCACCGCCTTGCGGTCCGTCAGCCGTCCGCTGCCCCGGTAGGACTCCTCACCGTGGTCGGGCGGCGGGTCCATGGGGCCCGTCCAGCCGGGATGCGGCTGGTCCTGGGCGGGGAAGTCGGGCTGCGGGTGCTGCTCGGCGGGGTGCTGGGGTTCGTTCACGGTTCGCCTTTCTCCGTGTTCTTCACGTTCTTCGCGTTCTTCCCGCCCGATCACCGCTGGTAGAGGCCCACCAGGGTGCCGCTCGCGAGCTGCTGCTTCTCCACCGCCTCGTGCACCTGCTCGGCCGAGGGCGCGTCGGGCAGGGCGCACGGCGCACCGAGGGCGTAGAGGCGGAAGAAGTACCGGTGCGCCTCGTCGCCGGGCGGTGGATGCGGCCCGCCCCAGCCGCGCCTGCCGTAGCCGTTGACGAGTTCGGTGCCGCCGGGCGGGCCGCTGCCCGTCTCCGCGCCCGTAGTGCCCGGGTCGACTCCTACGACGACCCAGTGCACGAAGGTGCCGGACGGGGCGTCCGGGTCCTCGCACAGCAGCACCAGTTCCGCCGTGCCGTCCGGCACACCGGACCAGGCCAGCGGAGGAGAGACGTTCTCGCCTTCCAGGGCGTAGCGGCGCGGTATGACGGCATGGTCGTTGAACGCGCTGCTTCTCAGTTCGATACCGGCCATGCGGCCGGAGTACCCGTGGGACTGTCGTGCATGCGGGGGGCCCGGGGTACGTGGGTTGCGTCCGGCGGGGCCGCCCCGGCAGGGTGGGGAGCCGTGGCCACCTTGCTGATCGTCCATCACACGCCGTCGCCGAACTGCCAGGCGCTGTTCGAGGCCGTCGTCTCCGGCGCGAGTGCCCCCGAGATCGAGGGCGTACGGGTCGTACGGCGCCCGGCGCTGGCCGCGACCGTCTCCGACGTGCTGGAGGCCGACGCGTACCTGCTCGGCACCCCGGCCAACCTCGGCTACATCTCCGGGGCCCTGAAGCACTTCTTCGACCAGGTCTACTACCCGTGCCTGGACGCCACGCGCGGCCGGCCCTTCGGCGCGTGGGTGCACGGCGGCAACGACGTGACGGGCGCGCTGCGGGCCCTCGACGCGATCACGACCGGCCTGGGCTGGCGCCGCGCCGCCGAGCCGGTGACCGTGACCGGCGAGCCCGCCAAGGCCGACATCGAGGCGTGCTGGGACCTGGGGGCCACCCTGGCGGCCGGCCTCATGGAGTGACCCCCGGTCGTGTGCCCGGCCGTCTCACCGACGCAGCTTCACCTTGCTGATCGCCGAGACGCCGAGTGCCGCGAGGGCGATCTGGATGAGCCACTCGATCCAGTCGACGCCCTTGGTGTTCGCCACGCCGAGCCCGGAGGCGATGCCGGTGCCTATGAACGCGGCGACGATGCCGATCACGATGGTCCACAGGATGCCGATGCGCTGGCGGCCGGGGACGGCGAGCCGGCCCAGAACGCCGATCACAATGCCGATAACAAGGGCGCTGATGACGCCGGAGATCTCCATGAGCGGTCTGTCACCCCTTCGTGGTTGGTGACTGCGTCGTTGATGGCGCCCGAGTGCCCGTTCGAACGGCCGGCAGTCCTCACGGCGCCCCGCCCGGCAGTCCTCACGGCACCCCGCCCGGCCGTCCGTTTGCCGTAGCCCGTTCGGGCTACGCTGCAAGCAGTCAGCGTTCCCCGGACGGGGGAGGTACCCCATGAGCCGGCTCATTCGTGACGTGATGCACCCCGGCGCGGTCGCGGTCGAACCTATGACCACCCTGGAGCGGGCCGCCCGGGTGATGCGCGAACAGGACGTGGGTGACGTCCTCGTCGCCTACGACTGCGACCTGTTCGGCGTCCTCACCGACCGCGACATCGTGATCCGTGCCGTCGCCGACGGCTGCGACCCGCACACCACGGCCGTCGGCACGGTGTGCAGCCGGCCGCCCGTGGTGACCGTGGCACCCACCGACACCACCGACCACGCGATCAAGCTCATGCGCGAGCACGCCGTACGGCGCCTGCCGGTCGTCGAGCACGGCGGCTGCCCGGTCGGCATGGTCAGCCTCGGCGACCTCGCCACGCTGGAGGACTCCACGAAGGCCCTGGCCGGGATCAGCGCGGCGACACCCAACCACTGAGACCCGGGCGCTCCCCGGGGTTCGCCTCCGCTGGTCGCGGCGGGGGCTTGCCGCGCCGCACGCGCTCTGCTTGGATTGTGAGTCCAGACATTGGACACACAATCCAAGGAGTGCTGGTGACCCCGTCGGACACCGCCCGGGACGGCGAACGTGACGCGATCCTCGCCGCCCTGGTGCCGGTCGTGCACGGCATCGCGGCCACCTTCGGCCCGGTGTGCGAGGTCGTGCTCCACGACTACCGGGAGCCGGAGAAATCGGTCGTCGCCGTGGCCGGATCGGTGACCGGACGGACGGTCGGCGGCGCGATGAGCGAGATCGGCATGCGCGTCCTGGCCCGCGGCGACGAAGCGGACGACGACCTGAACTACGTCACCCGCACCGCCGACGGCACCCGCGTCAAGTCCTCCACGATCGTGCTGCGCGACTCCACCGGCGCGGTCTTCGGCGCTCTGTGCGTCAACCTCGACGTCACCGCCGTCGACCGTGCCCACGCCCTGCTCGGCGCGCTCGCCGGGGCCGCGGGCGGCGCGTCGGAGCCGCCGGTCACCACCTTCGGCGACGACATCGACTCCGTCGTCGACGCGATCGTCGACGCGCATCTGCGCCGGCAGGACCAGACCTGGGCCGGCCTGGACCGCACCCGTCGGCTCGCCCTGTTCCGCAGCCTGGACGACCAGGGCGTCTTCGCCGTGCGTCGCGCGGTCGAGCAGGTCGCCGGCCGCCTCGGCATCTCCCGCGCCTCGGCCTACAGCTACCTCGCCCAGTCCCGCGCCGCCGCCCCGACCCCCGAGGGAGCCCACCCGTGACCCCAGCGCCGATCACCCTGGACGACGTCCGCGACGCCGCCGAGCGGATCAAGGGCGTCGCCCACCGCACCCCTGTCCTGCGCTCGCGCACCCTGGACGAGCGCGTCGGCGCCGAGGTCTTCCTCAAGTGCGAGAACTTTCAGCGCGTGGGCGCCTTCAAGTTCCGCGGCGCCTACAACGCCGCCTCCCGGCTCACCCCCGAGCAACTGGAGCGGGGCATCGCCGCCTACTCCTCCGGCAACCACGCCCAGGCAGTCGCCCTGGCCGCCCGCGAACTCGGCACCACCGCGGTCATCGTCATGCCCGAGGACGCCCCGCCGTCCAAGCGGGCGGCCACGGAAGGGTACGGCGCCGAGATCGTGACGTACGACCGCTACACCGGCGACCGGGTCGCCCTCGCCGAGGCGCTGGCCGCCGAGCGCGGTCTGACGCTCATCCCGCCCTACGAGCATCCGCACGTCATGGCCGGCCAGGGCACCGCCGCGCTGGAACTCCTCGAGGAAACCGGGGAACTGGACGCCCTGGTGGTCCCGGTCGGCGGCGGCGGGCTGATGGCCGGCAGCGCCACCGCCGCGACCGGACTGCGCCCCGGCATCCGAATGATCGGCGTGGAGCCGGAGGCCGGCGACGACACCAAGCAGTCGCTGGCGGCCGGCCGGCGGATCGAGATCCCGGTGCCGCGCACCCTCGCCGACGGCCAGGCCCTGCCCACGCCCGGTGAGCTGACGTTCTCCGTCAACCGGAGGCTCGTGGACGACATCGCCCTGGTCACGGACGACGAGATCCGGCAGGCGATGGTGTTCGCCTTCGAACGGCTCAAGATCGTCCTGGAGCCCAGCGGCGCCACCCCGCTCGCCGCCCTGCTGGCCGGCCGTGCGGGGACCGTGCCCGGGAGGGTCGGGCTGATCCTGTCCGGCGGCAACGTCGACGCCGAACGCTTCTCCCGGATCGTCCGTGGAGAGAGCTGAGAGAGCTTCACCGGCCGGCGACTGTTCACCCGAATGGCGGTCGCGCGCCTGCGGGCGGACGATGGTTGCACAGGGTTCGGCCCCGCCGCTCACGCCTGCTCCGCAGGAGGACGAGACCGGCCCCGGTCGCCGGGAGGCGGCGGGAAGGGAGGAGCGTCATGTTGGAGGCCAAGACGCTCGACAAGCCGGACGAACGGCGCGATTTCCCCAAGGGGCACCTCGAAGCCGTCCATCTGACCGGATGCGACTTCGCCGTGGCGACATTCGAGCCCGGCTGGCGCTGGACCGAGTCGGTGGGACCGATCGCCGGCACCGACACCTGCCAGGTGCACCACAACGGCTACATCGTCCAGGGCCGGATGCAGCTCCACATGGACGACGGCACCGAGGTCGAGGTCGGCCCGGGTGACGTCTTCGTGTGCTCGCCCGGACACGACGCCTGGGTGCTGGGCGACGAACAGTGCGTCGTCTACGACTTCCAGGGCCAGATGGCCAAGGAGTACGCCAAGAAGTGACGCGGTGTCGCACGGTGGGGCGTCAGATCGGGAGCAGACGCCCCACCAGCGCGCTCAACTGACCCACGGTGCGGCACTCGTACATCTCCACGACCTCCGCGTACTCGGGCGCGGCCGAGTCACCGGTGCCCCACTGGGCGAGCGGCTCCGGGTTCAGCCAGTACGTCCGGCGGGCCTGCCCGGCGATCTGCCGAAGCGCCGGCAGGTTCGGGTCGCTCATGTTGGTGCGGGCGTCGCCCAGCACGAACACCGTCGTGCGCGGACCCACCGCACCGCCGTACCGCTCCGCGAACTCGCCCAGCGCCACCCCGTAGTCGCTGCTGCCGTGCCAGCCGGTCAGCGTGGCCTCGGCGCGGATGCGCCCGCCGAGCCCCTCGGCGTCGGCGGTGCCGCGCACCAGCAGCCCGGTCACCTCGTCGACCCGGTTGACGAACGCGAACACCCGCACCTTGCTGAACTGGTCGTGCAGCGCCTGCACCAGCAGCATCGTGAAGTCCGAGAACCCGGACACCGACCCCGACACATCGCACAGCAGCACCAGTTCCGGCCGGGCCGGCCGGCGCCGGCGCAGCACCGGCCGCATCGGCACGCCGCCCGTCGACAGCGAACCGCGCAGCGTGCGCCGCAGATCGATCGTGCCGCGCGCCGCCCGTCGGCGCCGGGCGGCCAGCCGGGTCGCGAGCTTGCGCGCCAAGGGCTGCACCGTGCGCCGCAGTTCGGCCAGTTGATCCCGGCCCGCATACAGGAAGTCGACCCGGTCCACCGTCGGGGCCACCGCCCGCCGGGCGATCTCGTCCCGCCCGCGCCGCTCCGCCACCCGCCGCCGCGCCTCCGCCGCCACCAGCGCCCGGAAGGCGTCGATACGCCGGCGGATCTCGTCCTCCAGCAGCCGGCCGGCGAAGCCGCCGCCTCCGCCCCGCGCCCGCATCTGTTCCCGGACGGGCGCGAGCAGCGTCTGCGGCCGCAGCCGGTCCAGGGTCTGGTACGAGGAGAAACCGTCCGAGCCGGGTGAACTCCCGTACCCGCCGAGCGCGTCGACGGCGTCCACGGCGAGCCGGCCCATGGCCTCGGCGTCGCCGGCCGCCAGAGCCGCCGCGAGCCGCTCCCGCAGGTCCTCCCGGCCCGCCGGCTCCTGCCCGGGCCCGCCGACGGCGCGCGGGAAGTACAGGTCGAAGACGGGGTCGAACACCGGCCGCTGACCCGGGCCGTGCAGCAGGGTGGCGGCCAGCCCTTCCCGCAGCAGCTCCCGGTCGGCCAGCCCCAGCGCCTGCACGGCCTGCGCCGCGTCCACGCTCTCCCCGGTGCCGATCCGCATCCCGTGCGCCCGCAGCGCGGCGACGAACCCGGTCAGCCGCGCCGCGACGCCGCCCTGCTCGACCGGCACCGTCATACGGCGTCCAGGTCCAGCTTGGCCGCCGCCCTCAGCACGTCGTCCTGATGCTTGAGCAGCACACCGAGGGTCTCCCGGACCACCGCCTCGCCGAGGCTGTCCGCGCCGAGCGCCAGCAGGGTGCGCGCCCAGTCGATGGTCTCCGCGACCGACGGCACCTTGCGCAGGTCCATCGCGCGCAGCGCACCGACCACCCGCACCACCGACTCGGCCAGCGCCGTGTCGAGGTCCGGCACCTTCAGCCGGACGATGCGCCGCTCCAGCTCCTGTTCGGGGAAGCCGATGTGCAGGAACAGACAGCGGCGGCGCAGCGCCTCCGACAGCTCACGGGAGGCGTTGGAGGTGACCACCACGAACGGGCGGCGGGTCGCCGTGATCGTGCCCAGCTCCGGCACGGTCACCTGGAAGTCGCTGAGCACCTCCAGCAGCAGCCCCTCCACCTCGACGTCCGCCTTGTCCATCTCGTCGATCAGCAGCACCTTCTGCTCCTCGCCGCGGATCGCGGTGAGCAGCGGCCGGGAGAGCAGGAACTCCTCGCTGAAGATGTCCGTGCGCGCCTCGTCCCACGTCTCGTCACGGCCGGCGCTGATCCGCAGCAGCTGCTTGGCGTGGTTCCACTCGTACAGTGCCCGGGACTCGTCCACGCCCTCGTAGCACTGCAACCGCACCAGCCGTGCCCCGGCCACCTCGGCGACGGCCTTGGCCAGCTCCGTCTTGCCGACCCCGGCGGGTCCCTCCACCAGCAGCGGCTTGCCGAGGCGCGCGGCGAGGAAGACGGTGGTGGCCACGGCAGGTGAGGCGAGGTAACCGGTCTCGGCGAGGCGGGCGGAGACATCGTCGACGGACGTGAACAACTGCGCCTCCGGTGCGGTCGCGGACTGATCGGCGTACGGCTCCTATCTAAGCGCTTGTTCAGCCCACTGTCACTGCCCACCGGGGACACGGCCCGGGAGCGGATCAGCCGACGAGGACGACCTCCAGGGTGCGCGGGCCGTGGACGCCCTCGACGCGGTCGAGTTCGATGTCGCTGGTCGCCGACGGGCCGGAGATCCATGTCAGCGGCCGGAGGGGGTCGAGGCGTTCGAGCGCCTGCGGAACAGACGAGACGACCTGCTCGGGCACGCGGACGACACAGATGTGGTGGTCCGGGATCAGGGTGATCCGGCGCCGGCCCTGGTCGGGGGAGCCGTCGAGGACGATGGTGCCGGTCTCGGCGATCGCCACCGCGCAGCCGGTGACCACGCTGCCGACCTTGTCCAGCTCGTGCGGCGTGCTCACCGCGCGGTCGTGCACCCGCGTGGGATCGGCGGCCGACATCCACTCCGGCGGCAGCCCCGGCGGCACCAGGACCAGATCGGAGCCGCGCTCGGCCAGCAGCCGCATGATCAGATACGGCAGCTCCTCGTCACTCGCGCGGTGCACGACGGCCCGGTAGTCCGCCAGATTCTCCGCCAGCAGCTCCACCGTCTGCTCGACGGTCCGCTCCCCGTGCTCGCGCAGATAGTCCCGCGCCACCGCCTGCTCGTAGGGACCTTCGTCCGCCGGTACGTCCGCCAGGGCGCGCCGCACCCGGCCCAGGATCCGTTCCCTGCTGCTCGCGTGGCTCACTTGGCTTCCTTCTTCCCACCGTGGGTGCGCTGCCACCAGTCCCGGAACGGCTCGGCGGGCACCGCCGGCAGATCCCGGCTGCCCGTCCACGCCCGGCCGGGCCCCGGCAGGGACCGGGGATGGAACCGGCGGGTGCGCGAGGCCAGCCGCTGTCCGGCGCCCAGCACACCGGGATGGGTGAACGCCCAGCGCGCCGCCCGCATCGCGGCGCGCTCGGCGGCGTGACCCTTGGCGGGCCTGAGCACCACCTTGTTGCCGCCGCGCACCGCGGGTCCGCCCTCGACGACCCGCTCCCGCAGATGCACCAGCACCTCGGGGATGTCGATCGCCACCGGACACACCTCGTAGCACGCCCCGCACAGCGACGACGCGTACGGCAGCGAGGCGTCGATCTCGCTCCCGGTGCCCCGCAGCTGGGGGCTGAGGATCGCGCCGATCGGGCCGGGGTAGACCGACCCGTAGGCGTGCCCGCCCGCCCGTTCGTACACCGGGCACACGTTGAGGCACGCCGAGCAGCGGATGCAGCGCAGGGCCTGGCGTCCGACCTCGTCCGCGAGGGTGTCGGTTCGGCCGTTGTCGAGCAGGACCAGGTGGAACGTGCGCGGACCGTCGCCGTCCGTCGTTCCCGTCCACGTCGACGTGTACGGGTTCATGCGCTCGGCGGTGGAGGAGCGGGGGAGGGTCTGCAGGAACACCTCCAGATCCCGCCAGGTCGGCACGATCTTCTCGATGCCGACGACCGAGATCAGCGTCTCGGGCAGGGTCAGGCACATCCGCCCGTTGCCCTCGGACTCCACGACGACCAGCGTGCCCGTCTCGGCGACCATGAAGTTGGCACCGGAGACGCCGACCTTGGCCCGCAGGAACTTCTCCCGCAGATGCAGCCGGGCCGCCTCGGCGAGTTCGGCGGGCGTGTCGGTCAGGCCCTCGGGCGCGGGGCGGCCCCAGCCGGCCATCTCCGCGCGGAAGATGTCCCGGATCTCCCCCCGGTTGCGGTGGATCGCCGGGACCAGGATGTGCGAGGGCCGGTCCTTGCCCAACTGCACGATCAGCTCGGCGAGATCGGTCTCGTAGGCGCGGATTCCCTCCGCCTCGAGCGCCTCGTTCAGCCCGATCTCCTGCGTGGCCATCGACTTGACCTTGACGACCTCCGACTCGCCGGTCGCCTTGACCAGGTCGGTGACGATCCGGTTGGCCTCCTCGGCGTCGGCCGCCCAGTGCACGACACCGCCCGCCGCGGTCACCGACTCCTCCAACTGCTCGAGGTAGCGGTCGAGATGGCGCAGCGTGTGGTCCTTGATCCGCTTGCCTGCCTCCCGCAGCGCCGCCCAGTCGGAGACCTCGGCGACCGCCTTGGCCCGCTTGGCGCGGATGGTGTGGGTGGCGTGCCGCAGATTGCCGCGCAGGGTCGGGTCGTTCACGGCGTCGTGCGCGGCCTCGGGGAAGGCCGGGTGGGTGGGCGGGGGAAACGCAGGCATGCCCAGATACGTTCCGCTCATACCGCCGGCTCCTCCTCCGTGCTCGCCAGGATCTCCGCGATGTGCACCGGCCGCATGCCCACCTTCAGCCGGGCCATGGTCCCGCCGATGTGCATCAGACAGGAGTTGTCGGCCGCGCACAGCACCTCCGCGCCCGTCGACTCGGCGTGGCGCACCTTGTCCACGCCCATCGCGGCCGAGACGTCCGCGTTCTTCACCGCGAAGGTGCCGCCGAACCCGCAGCACTCATCGGCACCCGGCAGCTCCATCAGCTCGAGTCCCTTGACGGCCTCCAGCAGCCGGCGCGGCCGGTCACCGAGGCCCAGCGCACGCAGCCCGTGACAGGTCGGGTGGTAGGTGACCGTGTGCGGGTACCAGGCGCCGACGTCGGTCACGCCGAGCACGTCCACCAGGAACTCCGTCAGCTCGTACGTCTTCGGCACGACCGGCGCCACCGCCTCGGCCAGCGAGCCCCCGCGCCCCTCGGCCCGGGCCCGCTCGCCCATGCGTGGATACAGCTCACGCACCATCGCCCCGCACGACCCCGACGGCGTCACGATCGCGTCGTAGTCGCCGAAGACCTCGGCATAGCGGCGGGCCAGCGGCTCCGCCTCGTGCCGGTACCCGGTGTTGTAGTGGGCCTGCCCGCAGCAGGTCTGCGCGACCGGAAAGTCCACGTCGACGCCCAGCCGGTGCAGCAGCCGCACCACGGCCCGGCCCGTGTCCGGATAGAGCGTGTCGTTGACGCAGGTCAGGAACAGGGCGACACGCATCGCGGCTCCTCGAGAACTCGATCATCTCACCAGTGCAGGGTAATCGGCGCCCAGGGGACCGGGGGAGACCCGGTTCACCGTGCGGCGAGCCGGGCCTCGGCCGCCCGCCACCGCCCCGTGTCGCCGCGCGGCTCGTACCGCGTGAGCGGCTGGGTGCGCACCAGCAGGCGCCGCATGTCGGTCAGGTCGCCGACGAGTCCGTGCGCGCGGGCCTGCACCAGCATGTTGCCGAGTGCGGCCGCCTCCGTCGGCCCCGCCACCACCGGCAGCCCGCAGGCGTCGGCGGTGAGCTGGCACAGCAGCGCGTTGCGGGTGCCGCCGCCGACCACGTACACCACGTCCACCGGATGCCCGGCGAGCCGCTGCGCGTCCTGGACCGCCCGCCGGTGGGCGAGCGCCAGGGAGTCCAGGATGCAGCGGGTGATCTCACCCGGCGTGCCGGGCACCGGCTGACCGGACGCCCGGCACGCCTCGGCGATCCGCTCCGGCATCCGGCCGGGCGCCAGGAACGCCGTGTCCCCGGCGTCGACCACCGACCGCAGCGCCGGCGCCGCGGCCGCCTCCCGCAGCAGCGCGCCCAAGTCCTGTTCGCCCCAGGCCCGCTGGCACTCCTGGAGCAGCCACAGCCCCATGATGTTGCGCAGATGGCGGACCGTGCCGTCCAGGCCCAGCTCGTTGGTGAAGTTGGCGGCCCGGCTCTCCTCGGTCAGCACCGGCGCGGTCAGCTCCAGACCGGCCAGCGACCAGGTGCCGGTGCAGATGTAGGCGAACCGCTCGCCCGTCGCCGGCACCGCGGCCACCGCCGACGCCGTGTCGTGCGAGCCGACTGCCGTCACCGGAACCGGCCCGGTGAGCCCCGTCTCCCGGAGCACCCGGTCCCGCAGGACGCCCGCCGGATCACCGGGCTCCCGCAGTGGCGCGAACAGCCCGAGGTCGATCCCGAGCCGGTCGGCGATCCCGTACGCCCATGACCGCGTCCGGGGATCGATCAGCTGGGTGGTGGAGGCGTTGGTCAGCTCGGTGCCCTGCTCCCCGGTCAGCCAGTACGTCAGCAGATCGGGAATCAGCAACAGCCGCCTGGCGAGCGCGAACTGAGCGGTACCGGCGGCGGCCGTCAGCTGGTAGAGCGTGTTGAAGGGCGCGTACTGGATGCCGGTCGCCGCGTACAGCTCGGCTGCCGGGACGGTCGCCCACACCTTCTCCGCGGCGCCCTCGGTGCGCTGGTCGCGGTAGTGCACCGGGTTGCCGAGCAGCGCCCCGTCGGCATCCAGCAGGCCGTGGTCGACGGCCCAGCTGTCGATACCGACGGAGTCCACCCGACCGGCCGCCCGCAGCCCGTCCAGCACCCCGGCGTACAGCGCCAGGATGTCCCAGCGCAGCCCCTCCGGCGTGCGCACGGGCCGGTTGGGGAAGCGGTGCGCCTCGGTCAGCTCCAGCGAGTCCGGGCCGACCCGCCCGGTCATGACGCGCCCGCTGGAGGCACCGAGGTCGACCGCGGCGTACGTCTTCACGCGTCCGCTCATCGCAGGAAGGCGGCGGCGACGCCGGCGTCGACCGGGACGTGCAGGCCGGTGGTGTGGGTCAGGTCGCCGCCGGTGAGCGCGAAGACGGCGTTCGCGACGTGCTCGGGCAGCACCTCCCGCTTCAGGATGGTCCGCTGCGCGTAGAACTCGCCCAGCTTCTCCTCCTCCACCCCGTACACCGCCGCCCGCTGGGCGCCCCAGCCGCCCGCGAAGATGCCGGAGCCGCGCACCACACCGTCCGGGTTGACGCCGTTGACACGGATCCCGTGCTCGCCCAACTCGGCGGCCAGAAGCCGCACTTGATGGGCCTGGTCGGCCTTGGTGGCCGAGTAGGCGATGTTGTTCGGCCCGGCGAAGACGGCGTTCTTGGACGCGATGTAGACGATGTCACCACCGAGTTCCTGGGCGATCATCACCCGGGCCGCCTCCCGCGAGACGAGGAAGGAACCGCGGGCCATGATGTCGTGCTGCAGGTCCCAGTCCTTCGCGGACGTCTCCAGCAGCGGCTTGGAGATGGAGATCCCGGCGTTGTTCACCACCAGGTCCACCCCGCCGAAGGCGAGGACGGCCGCACGGAACGAGGCGGCGATCTGCTCCTCGTCCGTCACGTCCACGGTCACCGCGACGGCCCGGTCCGGCCCGCCCAGCTCCTCGGCGACCTCGGCGGCGTTCCCACCGTCGAGATCGGCGACGACGACACACGCGCCCTCGGCCACCAGCCGGTGGGCGATCGCCTTCCCGATGCCGCTGCCCGCGCCCGTCACCAGCGCCACCCGGGTCGCCAGCGGCTCGGGCTTCGGCATCCGCCGCAGCTTGGCCTCCTCCAGCGCCCAGTACTCGATACGGAACTTCTCGGACTCCTCGATCGGCGCGTACACCGAGACGGCCTCGGCCCCGTGCATCACGTTGATGGCGTTGACGTAGAACTCGCCGGCCACCCGCGCGGTCTGCTTGTCCTTGCCGAAGGAGAACATGCCCACGCCCGGCACCAGCACGATCGCCGGGTCGGCGCCACGCATCGCGGGGGAGTGGGCGGTCGCGTGCCGCTGGTAGTAGGCGGCGTATTCCTCACGGTAGGCGGCGTGCACTTCCTTCAGTCGCGCGACCGCCTCCTCCAGCGGCGCGGCCGGGGGCAGATCCAGCACCAGCGGCCGCACCTTGGTCCGCAGGAAGTGGTCCGGGCACGAGGTGCCCAGCGCGGCCAGCCGTGGATGCTCGGCCCGCGCCAGGAAGTCGAGGACCGCGTCGGAGTCGTCGAAGTGCCCGACCTGCGCCCGGTCCTGCGAGGCGACCGCGCGCACATACGGCGCCAGCGCGGCCGCCCGCTCCCGCCGCTCGCCCTCGGGCAGCGCCTCGTACCCCTCGATCACGGGGCCGAACGGCTCTGCCCTGCCCCGCTCGGCGAGGAACTTCTCCGCGGTGCGGATGATGTGCAGCGAGTTGCGCTCGCACTCCTCGGAGGTGTCACCCCAGGCGGTGATTCCGTGCCCGCCGAGAATGCAGCCGATGGCCTGCGGGTGGGCCTCCTTGATCGCGGCGATGTCCAGCCCCAGCTGGAACCCGGGCCGCCGCCACGGCACCCACACCACGGTGTCGCCGAAACACTCGACGGTCAGCTTCTCCCCATCGGCGGCACACGCCAGCGCGATGCCGGAGTCCGGGTGCAGATGATCGACGTGCGGGGCGTCGACGAGCCCGTGCATGGCGGTGTCGATGGACGGCGCGGCCCCGCCCTTGCCGTGCAGGCAGTAGTCGAACGCGGCGACCATCTCGTCCTCACGCTCCACACCGGGATACACCCCGACGAGCGCCCGCAACCGATCGAGCCGCAACACGGCGAGCCCGCTTTCGGTGAGCGTGCCGAGGTCGCCTCCCGACCCCTTCACCCACATCAGCTCGACGTCCCCACCCGTGACGGGATCGGTGGCAGTGCCCTTCGCGGAGGCGTTGCCGCCGGCGTAGTTGGTGTTCCGGGGATCGGAGCCGAGCCGATGCGAACGGGCGAGGAGAGCGGCGGCTTCGGGATGGACAGCCATGACTTTCAGTTCCTTTTCGAAGAGGGGGAGTGAAGAAGGGGCGGGGGGAACTGCGCGACCAGCCACAGCGGCCCCGCACCCCGCAACGAACAAGAACCCGGCAGACGCGTCACGCCCCCCACCCGGCCTGCTCCCCACCCACCCGCTCAGCCACGATCTTCCCGGCCCACCCGGACCGCGCATACGCAGCCAGGGGATCGGGATCCAGCCCCATCTCCGCCCGCACCTGACGCAGCAACGGCCGCACATCCGTGTTGAACGCATCCATCAGCACGGCATTCGCGCCCAGCACATCCCCCGCGGCCTGCGCCGCAGCCAACGCCCCCCGATCGACCAACAGCGCTTTCGCCGTCGCCTCCTGCACGTTCATCACGGAACGCACAATCGCCGGGATCTTCGCCTCGATGTTGTGGCACTGGTCGAGCATGAACGCCACCTCGGAGGCGAGCCCACCCCCGCGCACGACCTCGTACATGATCCGGAACAGCTGGAACGGATCGGCCGCCCCCACCATCAGGTCGTCGTCCGCGTAGAACCGCGAGTTGAAGTCGAACCCGCCGAGCTTCCCCTCCCGCAGCAGCGTGGCGACGATGAACTCGATGTTGGTCCCCGGCGCGTGGTGCCCCGTGTCCACGACGACCTGTGCCTTCTCGCCCAGCCGCAGACAGTGCGCGTACGCCGTCCCCCAGTCCGGCACATCGGTCGTATAGAACGCCGGCTCGAACAGCTTGTACTCCAGCAGCATCCGCTGCCCCTCGCCCAGCCGCTCGTACACCTCCGCTAGCCCCTCGGCCAGCCGGTCCTGCCGGGCACGGATGTCGTCCTGCCCCGGATAGTTCGTCCCGTCCGCGAACCACAGCTTCAGATCGGCGGAGCCCGTCGCGTCCATGATGTCGACGCACTCCAGCAGATGATCGACGGCCTTCCGGCGCACCGCCGCGTCCGGGTGGCAGATGCTGCCGAGCTTGTAGTCGTCGTCCTGGAAGGTGTTGGAGTTGATCGCGCCGAGCTTCAGCCCGCGCTCCTCCGCGTGCTTGGCCAGCGCCGCGTAGTCGTCGACCTTGTCCCAGGGGATGTGCAGCGCCACGGTCGGCGCGACGCCGGTGACGGCGTGCACCTGGGCCGCGTCGTCGAGCTTCTCGTACGGGTCACGGGGTACGCCCGCCTGGGCGAACACCTTGAAGCGGGTGCCGGAGTTCCCGTACGCCCATGACGGCGTCTCGACGGCCTGGGTCTTGAGCGCGGCCTTCACCGCGGCGAGGTCGGTCACTTCCGGACTCCTGGTGGCATCGGAGAAACGTGGGATCGATGCGGGGGCATCGAGGAACGGCGTCAATGAAACGATTCAGAAAGCGAAGCTATGAGCCCCCCGGAAGCGTGTCAAGACCCCGGTCGAGCACTCTTCGCCGTAATCTGGGCGTGACCTTCTGGCGTCGAAAGTTTTTCGATACGAACCCATTGACGCAGACGAGTGACGCTGTCTACGGTCCCGGCAATCCAGTTGAAACCTTTCACGGCGCTGCGAAGGTCCGACCTGCCGGCGTCGTCGAGGAGCCCTCATGACCCACCCGTCCGACTCGGGGCCGGTCCCGGTGCTGGCGCTCAAGGACGTCTCCAAGTCCTTCGGCGCCGTACGGGCCCTGCGGGACGTCCGCCTGGAGCTGTTCCCCGGCGAGGTGCACGCCCTCGCCGGGGAGAACGGCGCCGGAAAGTCGACCCTGATCAAGACGCTCGCCGGGGTGCACCGGCCGGACGCCGGCCAGGTGCTGCTCGACGGCCGTCCCGTCGCCTTCCACGGCCCCGGCGACGCCCGTGACGCGGGGATCGCCGTGATCTACCAGGAGCCCACGCTCTTCCCGGACCTGTCGATCGCCGAGAACATCTTCATGGGCCGCCGGCCGAAGAAGGCCCTCGGCCGCATCGACCACAAGGCCACCCACGCCGCCACGCTCGCCCTGATGCAGCGCCTCGGCGTCGGCCTCGACCCCGACCGCCCGGCACGCGGCCTGTCCATCGCCGACCAGCAGATCGTCGAGATCGCCAAGGCGCTCTCCTTCGACGCCCGCGTACTGATCATGGACGAGCCGACCGCCGCCCTCACCGGCAGCGAGGTGGCCCGCCTCTTCGGCGTCGTGCGCACCCTGAGCGAGCAGGGCGCAGCGGTGCTGTTCATCTCGCACCGGCTGGAGGAGATCTTCCAGATCTGCCGGAAGGTCACCATCCTGCGCGACGGCGCCTGGATCGCCGGCGAACCGCTGGACGGCATGACCGAGGACGACCTGGTGCGCCGCATGGTCGGCCGCGACCTCGACGAGCTGTACCCCAAGCAGGACGTCCGCCCTGGCGAAGTAGCCCTGAGCGTGCGGCGGTTGACCCGGGAAGGGGTGTTCACCGACGTCTCCTTCGAGGTGCGCAGCGGCGAGATCGTCGGCCTCGCCGGACTGGTCGGCGCGGGCCGCACCGAGGTCGCCCGGGCCGTCTTCGGCATCGACCGCCGGGACGCCGGCGAGGTTTCCGTGGACGGAAAGCGTCTGGTCAACGGGGCGCCGTCGAGCGCGATGGCCGCCGGACTCGCGCTCGTGCCCGAGGACCGGCGGGCCCAGGGCCTGGTGATGGACATGTCCATCGAGCGCAACATCGGCCTCACCGGTCTGCGCACGACCGTGAAGGCCGGCCTCATGGACCGCGGCGCCGAACGCAGCCGCTCCCTCGACTGGGCGGTCAGGCTCCGGGTGAAGTACGCCCGGATCGCGGACGCCGTCTCCACGCTCTCCGGCGGCAACCAGCAGAAGGTCGTCCTCGCCAAGTGGCTGGCCACCAGCCCCCGGGTGCTCATCGTCGACGAGCCGACCCGCGGTATCGACGTCGGCACCAAGGCCGAGGTGCACCGGCTGCTGTCCCGGCTCGCCGCCGACGGGGTCGCCGTGCTGATGATCTCCTCCGACCTGCCCGAGATCCTCGGCATGGCCGACCGCGTGCTCGTGATGCACGAGGGCCGGCTGACCGCCGAGATCCCCCGCACCGAAGCCACCGAGGAAACCGTGATGGCCGCCGCCACCGGGAGGGCCGCCGCATGACGCCCACCGCTTGTGACAGGAGCCGCCGCATGACGCCCACCGCTCCCGTCAGGAGGGCCGCATGACCGTGACCGCTCCCGACCACGCTCCCGTCGCCGACGTGCCCAAGTCCGGCGGCACCCGTCTCGTCGACCGCGTCTTCAAGATGCGCGAACTCGCCATCCTGGTCGTCTTCCTGGTGATGATCGCCGTCACCCAGGCCGGCAACAGCCAGTTCCTGTCCGAACAGGGCATCAAGGACCTGCTGCTGAACGCGACGATCCTGGTGCTGGTCGCCACCGGCCAGTCCCTCGTCGTCATCACCCGCAACGTCGACCTGTCCGTCGGCTCCGTCCTCGGCATCAGCGCCTTCGCCGCCGGCACCTACCTCCAGGGCGGCGGCAACCCCGTCGTGGCGATCGTCCTCGCCGTCCTGCTCGGCGTCGGCTTCGGGCTGCTCAACGGCCTGCTCGTCAGCCTCGGCCAGGTGCCCGCCCTCGTCGTCACCCTCGGCACCCTCTACATCATCCGCGGCATCGACTCGATCTGGGTCGGCTCCCGCCAGATCACCGCGGCCGACCTGCCCGGCTCCTTCGTCGACTTCGGCTCCGGCGGCTTCTCCGCGGTCCCCTACCTGGCCCTGATCGCCCTCGTGGTGCTCGTCGCCACGGCGTACTACCTCAAGCACTACGGCAGCGGACGCGAGTTGTACGCGCTCGGCTCCAACCCCGAGGCGGCGCGGCTCGCCGGCATCCCCGTGCGCAAGCGCATCCTCGCCGCGTACACCTTCTGCGGCGCGCTCGCGGGCCTCGCCGGCGCCCTGTACCTCGCACGGTTCGGCAACGTCGACTCCGGGACCGGCAGCGGCTTCGAACTCACCGTCGTCAGCGCGGTGGTGGTCGGCGGCGTCGTCTTCACCGGCGGCTCCGGCAGCGTCTACGGTGCCGCCCTCGGCGCGCTGCTGCTGACCTCCGTCAACAGCGTGCTGCCCGCGCTCGGCGTCAGCAGCGTGTGGGTGCTCGCCATCAACGGGGCGCTGCTGCTGCTCGCCATCGCGGTCGACCGGATCGTCGCCCTGCGGGTGGCCGCCGCCCTGAAGAAGAAGTCGGCCCATGTGAAGCCGCTCCCGCAGAAGGGGGACACCCGCCATGCCTGAGTCCCTGACCCGTGCCGTCCGCTGGGACACGGTGGTCGGTGCCCTGCTGATCGTCCTGCTCCTGCTGTCGTTCTCCCTCGTGGACGGTTTCGGCAACGCGCTGAACCTGTCCTTCCTCATCGGCAACACCTTGCCGATCGCCCTCATCGCCCTGCCGATGACCCTGCTCGTCGTCTCGGGTGAGATCGACCTGTCCGTCGCCTCCACCGCCGGGCTGTCCGGCGCGGTGATGGGCCGGCTGTGGAACGAGGGCATGGCCATCGAGACGATCATCCCGCTGTGCCTGCTGCTCGGCGGGGTCTGCGGCCTGGTCAACGGCCTGCTCGTGACCCGGCTGGGCCTGCCCTCGCTCGCCGTCACCATCGGCACGCTCGCCCTGTACCGGGGCATCGCGCAGATCGTGCTCGGCTCGAACGCGGTCACCGACTTCCCCTCCGGGTACCTGGACTTCGCCGCCGGGCGCGTCGGTGACAGCTTCCTGCCTCAGGCGTTCCTGCCCTTCCTCGCGCTGCTCGTCATCGCCGTCGTCGTGCTGCACGCCACCCCGTTCGGGCGGTCACTGTTCGCGATCGGCGCGAGCGAGGAGGCGGCACGGTTCGCGGGCATCCGCGTCAAGCGGTCCAAGCTCCTGCTGTTCGTCGCGACCGGTTTCATGGCCTCGCTGACCGGCATCTTCTGGGCGCTGCACTACGCCAGCGCGCGCTACGACAACGCCACGGGCCTGGAACTGTCCGTGGTCGCGGCCGTGTTGCTCGGCGGTATCGACTTCGACGGCGGCAAGGGCACGCTGGGCGGCGCGATCGCCGGGGTGTTCCTGCTGGGTGCGCTGCAGAACGTGATGAGTCTGCTGAACGTCTCCGCGCAGTCGCAGATCGTCGTCACGGGTGTGTTGCTCGTGGTGTCCGTGCTCGGGCCGCGCGTCGCCCGTCAGATCGTCGTCGCCCGCGCGGTGCGCTCCGCGGCTCGCTCCGCCGGCTAGGCCGTTGTGAAGCTGCGGGCCGTCTGTGGCTGGTCGCGCCCGCGCGGCGGCGCCGCACATCAAATACAGCCGCGCGCCCCTTTGGGGCGCGTCCAGCTCACCTCCGTATCTAAGGACTCCCCGCCATGCGTAAGTCTTCCCTCCGCCGTGCCTGTGCCGCCCTCGCCGCCGGGACCTCCCTCGCCCTCGCCCTCACCGCCTGCGGCGGCACCACCAAGAACGACGTGCAGGACCAGGGCTCCGGCTCGGGGGCCGCGGCCGGCAAGGCCGACCCGAACGCCGCCACCAAGAAGGGGCTGACCGTCGGCTTCCTGCCCAAGCAGGTCAACAACCCCTACTTCACCACCGCCGACAAGGGCGGCCAGAAGGCGCTCACCGAGCTGGGCAGCAAGTACAAGGAGGTCGGCCCGTCCAGCGCCACCGACACCGCCGGCCAGGTCTCCTACGTCAACACCCTCACCCAGCAGCAGGTGAACGCGATGGCGGTCTCCGCGCAGGACCCCGGTGCCCTGTGCACCGCGCTGAAGCAGGCCATGAGCAACGGCATCAAGGTCGTCACCTACGACTCCGACACCAAGACCGACTGCCGCAACGCCTTCGTCTCGCAGGCCTCCGCCGAGGACCTCGGCCGCACCGAGGTGCAGCTCCTCGCCCGGCAGATCGGCTACAAGGGCGAGATCGCGATCCTGTCCGCCGCGCAGACCGCGACGAACCAGAACACCTGGATCGGCTTCATGAAGGACGAGCTGAAGGACCCCAAGTACAAGGACGTCAAGCTGGTCAAGATCGCCTACGGCAACGACGACCCGCAGCAGTCCTTCCAGCAGACCCAGGGCCTGCTCCAGGAGCACCCCGACCTGAAGGGGATCATCTCCCCGACCACCGTCGGCATCAAGGCGGCCGCCCAGTACCTGTCCGGCTCCAAGTACAAGGGCAAGGTCAAGCTGACCGGCCTCGGCACCCCCAACGACATGCGCAAGTACGTCAAGAACGGCACCGTCGAGGCGTTCGAGCTGTGGGACCCGGCCCAGCTCGGCGACCTCGCCGCCCGTACCGCCGTCGCGCTGTCGTCCGGGCAGATCACCGGCAAGGAGGGCGAGACGTACAAGGCCGGCTCGGCGACGTACACCATCGGCAAGGACGGCGTGATCAGCCTCGGCAAGCCCACCGTGTTCGACGCCAAGAACATCGATCAGTTCAACTTCTGACGCACGAGGGGGGGACCCGTCCGATGCAGCGCGTGTGCTTCCTGCTGAAGGTCCGCGAGGACCGCGTGGCCGAGTACCGGGAACGGCATGCAGCCGTGTGGCCGGAGATGCGCGAGGCGCTGGCGGCCACCGGCTGGCACAACTACTCGCTCTTCCTGCGCGACGACGGCCTGCTGGTCGGCTATCTGGAGACGGAGGACTTCGAGGCCGCCAAGGCCGGGATGGAGGCCACCGAGGTCAACGCCCGGTGGCAGGCCGAGATGGGGCCCTTCTTCGAGTCCCTCGACGGCGCCCGCCCCGACGAGGCGATGAAACCGCTCACCGAGGTCTTCCACCTGGCGTGACGTAGTGTGAAGCTCTCCCCGCCGCTCCAGAAACCCCAGGAGGTCCCTGCCCGATGGCCCAGTCGGTGGGTATCAAGGACGTCGCCCGTGCCGCCGGAGTCTCCGTCGGCACGGTGTCGAACGTGATCAACCGGCCCGACACGGTCGCCAGTGAGACCCGGGCGCGGGTGCTGTCCGCGATCGACCGGCTCGGCTACGTCCGCAGCGAGTCGGCGCGCCAGCTGCGCGCGGGCCGCAGCCGGATCATGGGCCTGCTGGTGCTGGACATGGGCAACCCGTTCTTCGTGGACGTCGCGCGCGGCGCCGAGCGGGCCGCGCGCGAGGCAGGGCTCGGCGTGATGGTCTGCAACAGCGCCCAGAGCGCGGGCGAGGAGGCCGAGTACCTCTCCCTCTTCGCCGAGCAGCGCGTGCGGGGCGTGCTGCTCACCCCCACCGACGCCTCCGGCCGCAACATCGGCGCCTTCCGCCGGCACGGCATCCCGTTCGTGCTGGTCGACCGGGTCGCCGAGGGCGCCGCCGAGTGCTCGGTGTCCGTCGACGACGTCGCCGGCGGTGCCCTGGCGGTGCGGCACCTGGTGGACGCCGGGCACCGCTCGATCGCGTACGTCAGCGGTCCGTCCGGACTCAACCAGGTCCGTGACCGCCGCACCGGCGCCCTCAACGCCCTCGCCGAGGCCGGGCTCGGCCCGGACGCGCTGCGCGAGATCCCCACCGAGCGGCTCGACGTCGCCGCCGGCCGGGACGCCGGCGCCCGCCTGCTCGGCCTCGCCGAGCGGCCCACGGCCGTCTTCTGCGCCAACGACCTGCTCGCCCTCGGCGTGCTCCAGGCCATGTACGCCGCCGGGGTCGGCGTCCCCGACGACCTCGCGATCGTCGGCTACGACGACATCGAGTTCGCCGCCGCCGCGGCCGTCCCGCTCACCTCGGTGCGCCAGCCCGCCGTCACCATCGGCGCCCTGGCCGCCGAGCTGCTGCTGGAGGAGACCGAGGAGCGGGGCAAGCAGCCGCACGAGCACCGCCGGGTGGTCCTCCAGCCGGAGCTGGTGGTACGCCGCTCCAGCCTGCCGGGACGCTGACCCACCGGTCAGCGACGGGTGAACCGACGTTCAGTTGCCCCGGCGGGGCGCGGCGACCCGGCGTGTGCTGGACTGGGACCGATCGCACCCACCGTCCGCACCGGGGAGACGCGTTGACCACCAGCTACCGCCAGCCCGGCGTCCACCTGACCGACCGCCGCTTCACCGTGCCGCTCGACCACGCCGACCCCGCGGGGGAGACCATCGAGCTGTACGCCCGCGAGGCGGTCGCGAGCGACAAGGCCCGCCAGGACCTGCCGTGGCTGGTGTACCTCCAGGGCGGCCCCGGATTCGGCGCACAGCGCTTCACCGGCCGCACGGGCTGGCTGGACCGCGCGCTGCGCGAGTTCCGCGTGCTGCTGCTGGACCAGCGCGGCACCGGCGCCTCCACACCCGCCAACCGCCAGACCCTGCCGCTGCGCGGTGGTCCGGCCGCGCAGGCCGACTACCTCACGCACTTCCGCGCCGACTCCATCGTGCGCGACTGCGAGGCGATCCGCCCGCAGGTCACCGGCGGTGCCCCCTGGACGGTGCTCGGTCAGAGCTTCGGCGGCTTCTGCACCGTCCACTACCTCTCCACCGCCCCCGAGGGCCTGGCCGCCGCGCTGATCACCGGCGGGCTGCCCGCCCTCGACGCCCACGCCGACGACGTCTACCGGGCCGCCTACCCGCGCATCGAACGCAAGGTCGCCGCGCACTACGCCCGCTACCCGCAGGACGTCGAGCGGGCCCGCCGTATCGCCGACCACCTGCTCGGCCAGGACGTGGTCCTGCCCGGCGGGTACCGGCTCACCGTCGAGGCCTTCCAGTCCCTCGGCATCCTCCTGGGCACCGGTGACGGCAGCCACCGCCTGCACTACCTGCTGGAGGACGCGTTCGTGCCCACGGTGGGCGGCCGGCAGCTGTCGGACGCCTTCCAGGAGGAGGTGCGGGGTCTGCTGTCGTACGCCGCGCACCCGCTGTACGCCCTCGTGCACGAGTCGATCTACGGACAGGACGCCCGCCCCACCGCCTGGGCCGCCGAACGGGTCCGCTCCGAGTTCCCGCAGTTCGACGCGGCCAAGACGCTCGCGGGCGACGGGCCGCTGCTGTTCACCGGCGAGACGGTCCATCCCTGGATGTTCGACTGCGACCCGGCGCTGCGCCCGCTGAAGGAGACCGCCGAACTGCTCGCGGCCCGCACCGACTGGAGGCCCCTGTACGACCGTGAGCGCCTGGCCGCGAACGAGGTACCGGTCGCCGCCGCCGTCTACCACGACGACATGTACGTCGACGCGGACCACTCCCTCGCCACCGCGCGGGCGATCCGCTCCCTGCGCACCTGGGTGACCGACGAGTTCGAGCACGACGGGGTGCGCGTGGGCGGCCCGCGGGTCCTGGACCGGCTGCTCGCCCTCGCCCGCGACGAGGTGTGAACGCCGGCCGTTCGCAGCTCGGCGCACGGTCATCTCCGTCAAGATCCACAAAGGACCGGTCATCGCCCTCCGCACGGGTTACTGTGCGCCCATGACCGAGCCGACGAACGCTCAACTGCAGCCCATGCCCGAGGACTGGCAGCGCGCCCTGGCCGTGGTGGCCCACCCGGACGACCTGGAGTACGGCTGCTCGGCGGCCGTCGCCGCCTGGACCGACGCCGGCCGCGAGGTCGCGTACGTGCTGGCGACCCGCGGCGAGGCCGGCATCGACACGCTGGAGCCCGCCGTGTGCGCCCCGCTGCGCGAACGGGAGCAGCGCACAAGCGCGGCGGCCGTCGGGGTGTCGAGCGTGGAGTTCCTCGACCACCGCGACGGAGTGATCGAGTACGGCCCGGCGCTGCGCCGGGACATCGGGGCCGCCGTCCGCCGCCACCGGCCCGAGCTGATCATCACCCTCAACCACCGGGACACCTGGGGCGGCGTCGCCTGGAACACTCCCGACCATGTGGCGGTCGGCCGGGCCACCCTCGACGCCGCCTCCGACGCGGGCAACCGCTGGATCTTCCCCGAACTGGCCGAGCAGGGCCTTGAGCCCTGGGACGGCGTGCGCTGGGTCGCGGTCGCCGGCTCGGCCTCGCCCACCCACGCCGTGGACGCCACGCCCGGCCTGGAGCGCGCGGTGCGCTCGCTGCTGGAACACCGCACGTACATCGAGGCGTTGACCGAGGAGGACCCGGAGACCTACGCGCGCGGATTCCTCACGGCGAACGCCCAGGCGGCGGCGGAACGCTTCGGCGGTCGTCCGGCCGTGGCCTTCGAACTGTTCAGCAGATGACACGGCAGCCGACGACACGCGGGGGAGACGCGCCCATGGACACCACCCAGGCACTGGCCGACCGCTTCGAGGAGCACCGCGGGCATCTGCGGGCCGTGGCCTACCGCATGCTCGGCTCGCTGGCCGAGGCGGAGGACGCGGTGCAGGAGACCTGGCTCAAGCTCAGCCGCACCGACTCCGACGCCATCGAGAACCTCGGCGGCTGGCTGACCACCGTGACCGGCCGGGTCTGCCTGGACCTGCTGCGCTCGGGCGCCGCACGCCGCGAGGAGCTGATCGACGACCGCGTCGACGCCTTCGTCCCGGACCTGGAACTGCGGCCGCTGTCCCGGCTCGACCCCGAGCAGGAGGTCCTGCACGCCGACTCGGTGGGCGTCGCCCTCCTCGTCGTCCTGGAGAACCTGGAGCCGGACGAGCGGCTGGCGTTCGTGCTGCACGACATGTTCGCCGTGCCGTTCGACGACATCGCGCCGATCGTGGACCGCACCTCGGCCGCCACCCGCCAGCTCGCCAGCCGCGCCCGCCGCCGGGTGCGCGGCGCCGAGCCGGCCGCGGAGCCCGACCTCGGCCGGCAGAAGCAGGTCCTGGACGCCTTCCTCGCCGCCTCGCGCGCCGGCGACTTCGAGGCGCTGGTCGGCGTGCTCCACCCGGACGTGACGCTGCGGGTGGACGCCGGGGCGCTCATGCGGGGTCTGGCCGCCTCCAAGGTGGTCCAGGGCGCCAAGACGGTGGCCGAACAGGCGCTCATGTTCTCCCGGTTCGCCGGCAGCGCGCGGCCGATGCTGGTCAACGGCACGGTGGGCCTGGTCAACGCCCCCGAGGGCGGGCCGAAGTCGGTCATGGCGCTCACCATCGCCGACGGCCGCATCACCGGCATGTACATCCTGGCCGACCCCGAGCGGCTGGAGCGCCTGGACTTCGACGGCCGCACCGGCTGACCGGGCTCAGCTCCCGGCCCCGTGCACGGGACAGCGGGGGGCGCGCGGCTCGTCCGCGCGCACGTCGGCGTCCGCTCGCGCGGCCGGCACCTCGGCGGGTGACCGGCGCTCCAGCCGCAGCCGCAGCCCCTCCGGCATCAAAGTGAGCCGTTCGGCCACCCGCAGCCGGTAGCCGGGGTCGGGCAGGAAGGAGTAGCGGCGCAGCAGCAGGCCGAGGACCAGCGTTGCCTCGTGCAGCGCGAACTGGCGGCCGATGCAGGCGCGCGCCCCGGTGCCGAACGGCTTGAAGACATGCGGGGGCCGGGCCCGTACGGCCGCGGCGTCGAAGCGGTCCGGGTCGAACCGCTCGGCGTCCGCGCCCCACACCTCGGGATCGCGGTGCAGCATCGGCGTCAGCACCAGCGCCCAGGCACCGCGCCGCATGGGGTGTTCCCCGGCCAGCACGGTGTCCTGCCGGGCCTCCCGGGCGAAGGCGGGTGCGGTCGGCCACAGCCGCAGCGACTCGTCGAGCACCCGGCGCACGTACCGCAGCTTCGCCACCTGCTCGTAGACGGGCACCTCCGTCCCGCCCCACACCCGCTCGACCTCGGCCCGGGCGCGGGCCGCGACCTCGGGGTGGCGGGCGAGGTAGTACAGGGCGAAGGAGAGTGCCCCGGAGGTGGTCTCGTGCCCGGCGACCAGGAACGTGATGACCTGCCGCCGTACGTTCAGCGCGGACAGCCGCTCCCCGGTCTCCGGGTGGGCGGTCCGCAGCATCCGGTCGAGCAGGTCACCGTCCCCGCCGCCCGCCGCCCGGCGGGCCCGCACGACCTCGTCGACGGTCCGGTTCAGGTACGCCATGTCGGCCGCGTTGCGCCGGCTCGCACCGCGCAGCAGCAGCGGGGCCGCGGGCGCGGGCACGGTGTTGAGCCGCTGCGCGTGGCTGAGGGTGCCGACCATGGCCGTCACGAAGGGGTGCAGCCGGGGCCGCTCGAAGGAGCCGAAGTCGTGGCCGAAGCCGGTGCGGGAGATGGTCTCCAGGGTCAGCTTGGTCATGTCGCCGGGGACGTCGACGCCGTGGCCGTCGGCGGCGGCCCGGTCCCAGTGCTCGGTCAGCCGCGCGGCGACGTCCAGCATCATCGGGTGGTAGGCCGCCATCGCCTCGCGGCTGAACCCCGGCGCCAGGACGTCGTGCGCGAGCTGCCAGTTGGGCTCGTCGTTGTACGCGGTGAACAGCGCGTCCCCGACGACCGGGCGCAGATTGGCGATGCCGAGCCCCACGTGCTTGGCGAAGCGCGACTCGTCGGAGAGGTCCGCGACGAGGGAGCCGCCCCACACGAGCACGAACTCCTTGCCGAAGGCCCGCCGCCGGAAGATCGGGCCGAGCCGGCGGCCGAGCCGCACCGAGTCCTGCACGGGGGTGGTCCGGTTCGCGCCGAGCACGTCACCGAGCAGGGGCAGCCGGTGCGGCGGATGCGGAATGCGGTGCAGCTCGGGCCAGCCCAGCTCGGCGCTGCGGAACCCCCTGGTGTGACGGCCGTGGTCCGCCCTGGCGTCGGCCATGCGCGATCTCCCTTGATCCTGCGGCATGTTGAGCAGTGTTGTACGCCGGTTCAATAACGTGTTTCAGTCTCGTCCCCTTGTTGAATCCACGTCAAGTACAGTGCGGGCATGGCCGCGAACCAGGGGGAGCGCACCCGCCGCCGGCTCAGCACCGCGGAGCGCCGGGAGCAGCTGCTCACGGTCGGCGCCCGGCTGTTCTCGGAGAGCCCCTACGACGACGTGTGGATCGAGCAGGTCGCGGAGATCGCCGGTGTCTCGCGCGGCCTGCTCTACCACTACTTTCCGACGAAACGGGACTTCTTCGCCGCGGTCGTGGAGCGGGAGAGCGAGCGCATGCTGCGCTTGACGGCCGCGGTGCCGGGCGTGCCGGTGCGCGAGCAGCTCACCGCCGGCCTCGACGCCTACCTGGAGCATGTGCGGGCCCACGCCCACGGCTACCGCGCCTTCCACCGTGCCGACGCGGCCGGCGACCGGACGGTGCGGCGCGTCTACCGGCGGGCCCTGGCCGTGCAGGAACGCCAGATCCTTGCCGCCCTGGCGGCCGACCCCGAGTTCGGCCCGCTCTTCGAGCAGCGCCCCGACGTCCGCCTCGCCGTGCGCGGCTGGCTGGCGTTCACGACCGCGGTCTGTCTGGAGTGGCTGCGCGGCTCGGACCTGAGCCGGGAACAGGTGCGGGACCTGTGCGCGCGGGCGCTGCTCGGAGTCCTCGCCGGCTGAACGCCGTCCGTGCCGGGGCCTTGGCACGGCTGCTCACCCACCTCGCCGACACCCACCCCGGCGCCGTCGAACGCCTCACGCGTCTGATCGACCCCGTGCACGGCGCCGTCCGGGTCCGTCCGCTCGCCGTCGACCGGCACGGGCTGACGCTGCGCATCGAACGCGCCCGCACCCACGGCGACGTACGCCTGCCCTTCCACACCCCCGCCGACGACGTCGCGCAGCTCACCGAGCGCATGCACCGCCTGCTGGCCCGGCCGAGCGGCCCCGGCTGCCAGCGCGCCCTACAGCGGCAGCGCGCAGACGGCGACCGGTGACGGGAAGGGGTCGCCGGCCAGGCTCAGGTCGCCGGTGCGGGCGTCCACGTGGAAGACGCTGACCGTGCCCGACTTCTGGTTCGCGGCGAACAGCAGCCGGCCGTCGGGGGAGAGGGCGATCTGCCGCGGGAAGTCACCCTCGACATCCGTCGTGCCCAGCAGCCTCAGCCGGGCGCCGGCCGCCTCCACCGCGTACCTGGCCACGCTGTTGTGGCCCCGGTTGGCGAGAAAGGCGAACCGGCCGTCGGAGGTGACGGCGAACTGCGCCGGGTAGTTGGTGCCGGACTCCGCCCCCGTGGACTGCGGCGCGCCCACGGTCAGCCGGCCGCTTTCCGGGTCGTAGCCGCACACCGTCACCGTGTTGCCGACCTCGCCGGCCAGGTAGGCGTGGCGGCCGCCCGGATGGAAGGTGAGGTGGCGCGGGCCGGTGCCGGGACGGGTGGCGGCCCGCGCGACCTCGGTGAGCTGTCCCGTACGCGGATCGAGGCGGTAGGTGTACACGGTGTCCGTGCCCAGGTCGACGGCGAGGACGTGACCGCCGTCGGGGCTCGTGACGACCTGGTGTGCGTGCGGCCCCTGCTGTCCGGGGCCCGGCGCCGGAGACGTGTGCGTGACCAGGTCCGCCCGCTCGCCGAGGGCGCCCGAGGCGTCGATCGGGTGGACCGCCACGCTTCCGGAGCCGTAGTTGGCGCTCAGCAGCCACCGCCCGCTCGGATGCACCGACAGATGGCAGGGCGCCGCCCCGCCGGTGCTCCGGCTGCCCAGCACGCGCCGGTCGGCGAGATGGACGGCGCTCACCGCGCCGTCCTCCCGCTCGTCGACCGCGTACAGCGTACGGCCGTCCGGATGCACCGCCAGATACGACGGGTCCGGTACGCCGGTCAGCGTGCCCTGCCCGGTGATCCGGCCGGTGCCGGCGTCGTAGACGGCCAGGCCGATGCCGCTGCCGCCGCCCGGCGCGGAGGTGTAGGTGCCGAGGTAGAGCGGGCGCGGCCCGGACGCCGACCGGTCGGCCCGCCGGGAGGGCCCGGCCGCCGTACGCGCGGCGGCGGGCCCGTCGGACTCCCGCTCGGCCGCGCACGCGGCGAGCGCCACGGAGGCGGCGGCGCCACCGAGTGCGCCCACCACACCGCGCCGGCTCCAGCCGGCCCCGCGCACCCCTTGCCCACCACTGCCCATGCCCGCACCTCGAGGAGTCGTCCGCCCGGCCGGTCGTGACAGCCACCCTCGCAAGACGGACCCGACACGCGCAACACCTGTTGCAGGGCGTGCGCCGCGACCGCCGGGCGTCATCGGTGCGACCACCCGGCTCGGGCCTCGGTGCCCCCTCGTGGCCGCTACCAGTCGCCGTCCGTCACCGGCTTGCCCGGGGCGTCCTTCAACGGGTGGATCTGGTGCGGGGCCGGGGCCTGCCACGGGTCGTGGTCGTCGCCGAGCCAGTCGCCGACCGGCAGAACGGATTGCAACGGGTCCGCGGGGGCCAGATCGTCGGCGTCGGCGTCGTAGTAGTCGTACCAGGGCAGGCCCGCCCGGGTGTACGCCGCCCGGTCGACGGGCGAGGGCGGCGGCGCCTCGCCCGTGATGCGGCGCCACTCCGGCGGGGTCACCAGGTGCACGAAGACCCGTCCGGCGGGCTCGGCCGCCCAGTCGGACAGCGGGCGGTCGTCGCGGTAGACCTCCTGGCGCATGGAGCCGCCCACGCCCAGGCCCATCGCCGCCGCGGCGCGCGGCGCGGCACCCGGGGCGGCGGGCGCGGCACCCGCCGCGGGCGCCATGGCGGGCGGGGCGCCCGGCGGCGGCCCGCCGTAGCTGCCGGTCGCGGTGGCGCGAGCCGCCTCCGCGAGACGCCGCTGCTCCTCCCGCCACCGCTGAAGCGCCGGCTCACCGAGCGGGAACGACTGCAGCTGTACGCCGCCCCACACCTCCTCGCCGGTGACCTGGCCCTCCACGGTCGCGCCGAGCCCGAGCGGCACCGCGACGAACTGCCGCACCGTGCCCTTGCCGGAGTTGATGCCGTCCAGCCAGGGCTGGCGGGGCAGGACGACGTAGTTCTGCGGGTCGCGCGACAACCGCCCGGTCCACGCCTTGCCGGAGACCGCGCACACCTTGCCCGCCCCGATCTGCAGGGCGGCCGGCTCGGTGCTGCCGGCGAACGACAGCCACATCGCCTCGCGCAGATACACCGGCAGGATCACACCCCCGCGCGCCCGCCATGCCTCCGGCACGGTGTCCGGGTAGTCGGCGACCCGGCGCACCGGGAACTCGCCGAGCCCCGGAGGCAGCGCATGGGTGCCCGACTCCGGCAGCCGCAGCGTACGGATGAACCGCACCGCCACACCGCCCGGCAGCCGCAGGGTGTTCCCGTCGATCCGCACGCCACCGCTCATCCGCACGCTCCCTCAAGTGGTGCCTTTTCGGACACCGCGCACGCGGTGCCGTCACGGAGAACGCCGGATCCCCGTCCCGCGGTTCCACCGCAGCCGCTCCGGAATCCGGGCGCGCAGCCGCCGGCCGCCCCGGCGCAGCCGGCGCGGCAGCCCGAGGCGCTCCCGCAGCCCCGCCACCCACGGCAGCCGTGCGCGCTGCTCACGGGTGTGCCGGTCCAGCTCCTCCAGCAGCCGGCGCGAGCGGTGCTCGGTGTCCAACTCGTCGAGCATGCGGTTGACCTCGGTCAGCACGGCGCCGCTCAGCTGCCAGTGCCGGGCGTCGTGCTGCACCTCCTCCAGCAGCAGCTGGGCCACCTTGTCCCGGGTGGCCGCGGCCTGCCGCAGCTGGGCCGTCAGCCGCTCCTCTGCCGACTCGGCGCTGTGGCTGGTGTGCGTGGTGACGAGCACCGCGAAGCTGACCACCGCGTCGGCGATCTCGGAGAGCAGCTCCTCGATCGCCGCGCCCGCGGCCTGCGGGAACAGCGGCTCCGGATCGCGCTCCTTGGCCAGGTCGGTCAGCGTGCGGGCGAGCACCCGCAGCACGACCGTGCAGATCTCCAGGGTGTCCAGGCCGGTGCGCAGCACCACCCGGTGCAGCAGTCCCTCGCGCACCCGCGGGTTGAACCGCAGGCTGTCCTCGGCCTGCCGCAGCGCCGCGTCCACCTCGGAGATGGCATGGTCCAGCCGGCGTGCCTCGTGCAGCCGGGCCGCCGCCAGCTCGTAGGAGGGGCGCCCGGCGGCCTGTTCGCCGACGCGCAGCATCATCTGGCGGATCCGCCGCGCCAGGTCGTCGATGGAGTCGCCCGCCTCGTCCACCCACACCGGCGGGGCGAGCAGCAGGTTGAACCCCATGCCGACCACGGCGCCGATCAGCGTCTCCAGGACCCGTGCCCACGCGGTCGCGCCGTGCGTGGTCACCCCGAGGATCAGCATGGCGCTGATCGCGACCTCCTGGACGTACTCCTCGACGCGCACCAGATGGCCGACGGCCAGCGCGGCCACGATCACCAGCGCCAGGCTCCACCAGGTCAGGCCCACCAGCAGGCTGAACGCGATGGCGACCAGCACACCGGCCACCACGGCGTTCACCCGGCGGATGCCGTTGGTGAGCGTGGCATACAGGGTGACCTGGACCACCAGCAGCGCTGTCAGCGGCGCGGTCAGCGGGGCGGGCTCGGGGCTCAGCCGGACCGCGACGACGTAGGCGACCGTCGCCGCGGCCGCCGACCGCAGTGCCTGAACGACCGAGGGGTCCCGCCGCCACTGCCACAGCCGCGCGAGCCACTGCCTCAGTCGCGCGAGGTCGGGCGTCCACTCACGTACATCTCGCATCCCTTGGCCTGTTCCCGTTCCCCTCCGACCTCGAACGCCCCATGGCCGAAACCGAACGACTACGGCCCTCCATGGCGCCCGGAGCGAACCTTCCCGGCGAGGGTTCGGGGCCCCGGGCGAGGCAGCGAGAGGCGGTGCGGGGCGCCTTCCCGCGCGCATCACGGCGACCCGGGCGACGCGCGAGACCCGTGGCAACCTGCGCGAACCGGTGGCCGGCCGGTCAGGCGCGGATCTTGTCCAGGAAGGCGAACAGGTTGGTCTTCGTCCGGGCGATCTGCTCCTCCACGGTCAGACTCTCCTCGAACCGGGTGCCGCTCTCCGGCACTTTCTTGCCACGGACGTACAGGGAGCAGGCGAGGTCGGTGCACATGTACAGGCCCACCGAGTTTCCCTCCCGCCCCGCCGCGCCCGTCTTGCGCGCGGTCATCAGCGACACGCCGCCGCGCGGATGCGCGGTCAGGCACAGGGCACACAGGCTGCGCTGCATCAGGGCGCGCCGGGCGGGCGTGAACCGGAACGCGACGCCGACCAGCTCTCCGTCCCGCTCGGCGACCAGATGGGCGCGGTCGGGCGCGCCCGGATCACGCCAGCCCAGGAAGTCGAGGTCGTCCCAGGGCCGCTGGTCGAGGTCCCGGGGCACCGCCAGACGCTTCGCCTCGCCCTTGGAGCAGTTGATGAACGAGTTGCGGATGTCCCGCTCGGTGAGTGATCTCATGCTGCTTCCCGGTATCGGAGATCCTAGGGGCCCTAGGTTTTCGCCTAGGTTAGGCAGGGGCGAGGAGAAGACGCCAATGGATTTCCGAGGCGAGCCGGTCCCCGCAGCGGGCGGTAGGTCTCACGGGACCTGAAGACGGTCCGGCACACGCTGGCCCACTTCGGCCCCGACGGCGCGGGCACCGCCTACTCTGCCGCCGGGACGGCCGGCGCCGGCGGCCACACCCCGGCGGCCACACCCCGGCGGCCAGCACGCCGGAGGCGTAGGCGCGGGCCACCAGTTCCGTGCGGTTCGCCGCGCCCCAGCGGGCCGACAGCCGCCGCAGGTGGTACGTCACGCCGTCCGGGGTCAGGCCCGTCTCCCGCGCCGCGCGGGCCGTGGTGGCGCCCTCCGCCGGCAGCGCGAGGATACGGGCCTCGACCGGCGTGGCCTGAGCCGGCGGCCGGTCCCGAGGCGTGCGTTCGCCGAGCGCCCGCACCATCACCAGCAGCGCGGGAGTGTCGTCGGCGGTGTCGCTCACCGGGTCGGCCGTCAGCTCCCTGAGCCGCTCGGCACCGCCCGGGGCCCTCCAGCGCACGGACACCTGGTAGCGGGAGCGGTGACGCCGCCGCAGCGCCTGCGCGATCCGCTCGACCTGCGCCTCCGCCAGCGGCCGGAACCAGCAGGTCATGGACCTGATGCGGGAGCACGGGCCGGTGCTGGTGCGGCGGTTGCACGGGCGGGACACCCTGTTCGTCGCCGACCTCGACCTCGTCACCGACCTCGCCGACGAGCGGCGCTTCGCCAAGCACGTGGGCCCCGCGCTTCAGAACGTGCGTGAGTTCACCGCCGACGACCTGTTCACCGCGTACAACGACGAACCCCACTGGCCCATCGATGCGCACCTACCACCCCGTCATGCTGAAGGTCGCGCGCCGGCTTCTCGCCGCCCGGGACCGCGCCGCCCGCGACGGACGGCCGGTCGACGTCGCCGACGACATGACGCGGATGCCCCTGGACACCATCGGACTGGCCGGTTTCGGCTACGACTTCGGCTCCTTCGAGCGCGACCGGCCGCACCCCTTCGTCGAGTCGATGGTCCGCTGCCGACGCGCGCGTGCAGCCGTGCCGGGAGGCCTTCCGTGTGGATCACTCCGCACCGGTCGTCCTGGTCGCCGCCGGCACCGGCCTCGCCCCCTTCCGCGGGGTGGTCGCCGACCGCGCGGCGGCCCTCGCGGTCGGCGCCGAACTGCCGCCCGCTGCTCTACTTCGGCTGCGACGCGCCGGAGGCCGACTTCCTGCACGCCGAGGAGCTGCACGCCGCCGAGGCCGCCGGCGCGCTCTCGCTGCGGCCCGCGTTCAGCGCGCCCCCGGGTGACGGCCCGATGTTCGTCCAGCACCGCATCGCCGCCGAGGCCGACGAGGTCGGCCGGCTGCTGGACGCAGGCGCCCGTGTGTACGTCTGCGGCGACGGCGCACGCATGGCGCCGGGCGTACGCGAGGCCTTCCGTGCGCTGTACCGGGGCCGCACCCGGGGAGCCGACGAGGCGGCGGCACAGCGGTGGCTGGACGAGATGACCGCCACCGGGCGCTATGTGGAGGACGTGTACGCGGCGGGGTGAGCGGCGCTTCTTCCGGGCGACCGCTTACTTTTCTCCATGAACTAAGGGATGGGGAAAGTGCGGTGCCGCCCCTTTCGGAGATAGGGTGCAGGTCGGCAGGGGCGGAAGGAGCCACATGGCGGGGCGGAACGGGCGCACGGTACGTGATCTGAGGCGGGCCAACCGTACGGCCGTACTCCAGCGCCTGTACTTCGACGGGCCGCTCAGCCGCTTCGAGCTCGGCCCGGCCACCGGACTGAGCTCCGGTTCCGTCAGCAACGTCGTCGCCGACCTGATCGCCGACGGCCTGCTGGAGGAGGCCGGCAGCGTCGACTCCGACGGCGGCCGCCCGCGCACGCTGCTGCGCGTCGCGCCCGGCAGCGGCCACATGATCGGCGTCGACGTCGGCGAGACGCGGGTGCGCGTGGAGCTGTTCGACCTCACCCTCACCGAGCTGGCCCGCGCCGAGCGGCCGCTGGAGCAGCGGGGATACGCCGTCGAGACGATCGTCGGCCACATCCGCGACGGCATCGCCGAGGTGCTCACCGCCTCCGGCACCGGCGCGCACGCGCTGCTCGGCGTCGGCATCGGCGTCCCCGGGATCGTGGAGCACACCCCCGAGCAGGGGGCCGTCGTGCACGGTCAGACCATCGGCTGGGACGCCGCCCCGCTGGAGGCGCTGCTGCGTGCGGGCTCCCCGCTGCCGGACACCGTGCCGTACTTCATCGACAACGGCGCGAAGACCCTCGGCCAGGCCGAGATGTGGTTCGGCGGCGGGCGCGGCGCCCGCAACGCCGTCGTCGTGCTGTTCGGCTCCGGCGTCGGCGCCTGCCTGGTCACCCCGGACGTGGAACACGGGCGGGCCGTGGAGTGGGGCCATCTGACTGTACGGGTGCGGGGGCGGCGCTGCCGCTGCGGCGCCCTGGGCTGCCTGGAGGCGTACGCCGGGGCCGAGTCGCTGCTCGCCCGCTGGGCGGAGGAGGGCGGCCGGCCCCCGAAGGGCAACGACGAGGAGGCGGCCCTGACCGCCATGCTCGCCGCCGCCTACCCGCCCGAGGGCACCGAGCCCGACCCCGTCGCGCTGGCCGTCCTGGAGGAGACCGCCGAGTACCTCGGCGCCGGCCTGTCCGACCTGATCAACCTCTTCCAGCCCGAGCGGATCCTCATCGGAGGCTGGGCCGGGCTCCAGCTCGGCGCCCGCTTCCTGCCCGCGGTGCGCCGCCACGCCACCGCCTACGCACTGCGGCACCCGGCCGAGAAGGTCTCCGTCGAACTGGGCCGGCTCGGCCCCGACGCGGTGACGGTCGGCGCGGCGATCCTCCCCCTGGCCGACTTCTTCGGCCGCGGTGGCCGCCGTCCCGAACCGGTCGCGCAGAGCCCGGAGCCGGCCTGGCGCACGGCGCTGGAGGACCGGGTGCCGCGCTGACCACGGCGCGCACGCAAGGGTGCGGCTTCCTTGATCACCAAGCGGGTTTCGGGGGTCCCCGGCACGGTACTCGCGGGGGCCGGACGAGCGGAAAGGAGCATGTCGTGGACGAGCATCGTGCCGAGGCGCCCGGAGAGAACGGCGACCCGGTCCCGCGTGACCTGCCCGACCAGCAGGCCGACGCCGGGGAGGACCCCTGGGAGGTTCCGACCCCGGCCGCCAGGCCCTCCGACCGAGGCGCCGAGGACGAGGGTGGGGCCGACGACGTGCCCGACACCGACGAGGCGGGCACGGGCCGCGAAGGCGCATCGCAGCCTCGCGGGGTCCACCAGGACGAGCCGCTCCCGGACGAGCCGTCGGGCTGAGGGCGCACTGCGGCTCCCGGACGCGCCGTCGCGCCGTCGGGCGGGGGCGGTCCCGGCCGTGGAGGTGAGCGTCGGGCCGGGGCCCGGCCGTCGAGGCGAGCCTGCCGACCGACGCCTCCGGCCCCCTCAGCCCACCTTCCGGCCCGCCATCGGGGCGGTCTTCGCGCCCGCGCCCTGCTGGAGCCCGTCCAGGAACTCCTGGATCACGTCCGTCGCCGAGCGTTCCGGGAGCCAGCCCAGTTCGACGCGGGCGCGCGTGCAGTCCATCAGGGGCAGCCGGAGGACCGCGTCGAAGAGGTGCGGGGAGGCCGGCAGCAGATGCAGCCCCCACGCGGCGGCGATCGCCGAGCGGGCCGCCGTGCGCGGCAGCCGCACCGGACGCGCGCCCAGCAGCTCACCCAGCACCCGCGCGTCGAGCGGGGGCTCGGCGGCCAGATTGAAGGCGCCGCGCACGTCGGAGGCGACGGCGAGCTGATAGGCGCGGGCCGCGTCGTCGGTGTGCAGGGCCTGCACCCTCAGCCCCGGGACGTCCGGCAGGAAGGGCAGCAGCTCGGGACGGGCCAGCGGTCCGGGCAGGAAGCGGCCACCGAAGATGCGGCGCTGCTCGCTCGCCGACTCCCGTTTGAACAGGAACGCCGGCCGCATCCGCACCACCCGTGTCTCGGTGTGCTCCCGCTCGAAGGTGTCGAGCGTCCGCTCCAGATAGGCCTTCTCCCGGCAGTACGCGGCGTCCGGCCAGCCGTGCGTGGGCCAGGACTCGTCGACCGCGTGGTCCTTCGGTCCCGGTGAGTACGCTCCGACGGAGGAGGCGTGCACCAGCGCGGGCACCCGCGCGGCAGCCACCGCCTCGAACACCCGGATGCTGCCGAGGACGTTCGTCCGCCAGGTGGTCGCCGGATCGTGCGTCGGCTGGAAGGCCCACGCCAGATGGATGACCGCGTCCGCGCCCGCGAAACGCTCGGCGAGGCCTGTCCGTTCCGAGGCCAGGTCGACGGCCGACCACTCGGTCTTCGGCGGTGACCAGTCCGGCACCCGGCGGGCCAGGCCCAGCACCGATCCGACCTGTGGATCCTCCGACAACAGCCGCACCACGCTGGTGCCGACATTGCCGGTGGCGCCCGTGACGACGATCCTGCTGCCCGAGGTGCTGCTCACCTTCGGCTCCCTTCTGCGCGGCGGCTGGACGGCCCGGGTACCCGTCGCCGGGCCGCACACGCAGCCGGGCGGCGGCCATGACCTCCGGGGTAATCGACCCGCGCCCGGGCCGCCGCCAGGATGAGGGACGTACTCGCCACCGGATCGCAGGAGGACGTCCCATGCCGTACTTCGCCAGCCCCGCAGACGGCACCCGGCTGCACTTCGTCGACTACGGCCCGGCCGACGGTCCCGTGATCGTCTTCGTCAACAGCGCCTACTTCGGTACGGAGATGTGGGAGGCGCAGATGATCCCGCTCGCCGAAGAGGGCTTCCGGTGCGTCGCCCTGGACCGGCGCGGGCACGGCCGCTCGGACGACGTGTGGGGCGGCTTCGACCTGGACAGCCTCGCCGACGACGTGCAGGGCCTGCTCGACCACCTCGATCTGCGCGGTGTCACCCTCGTCGCCCACTCCGTCGGGACCGTGGAGGCCGTGCGCTGCCTGACCCGGCACGGCTCCGCGCGGGTGGCCCGGCTCGCCCTCGTGGCCGGCGTGGCCCCCGGCCTGGTCCGCTGCGCCGACCACCCCGGCGGTCTGGAGCCGGGGACGATGCGGGCGCTGAACGACTCCGTGCGACGGGACCGCTCCGCGTTCTTCGCCGACGGCGCGGACTCCTTCTTCGCCCGCGACCTGCCGGGCAACGAGCTCTCCGACGCCTATGTGCAGTCCATGGTCCGCGCCTGCCACGTCTCCACACCCCGCGCCGGGATCGCGCTGCGCGAGCTGATCGCCGAACTGAACGTGGCGCCGGAGATCACCAAGCTGGACCTGCCGGTCCTGGTGATCCACGGCACCCACGACACCTCGGCACCCCTGGAGCTCACCGGCCGGCGCACGGCCGAGCTGGCGCCCGACGCCACGCTGAAGGTGTACGACAACGGCGGGCACGGCCTGTTCGCCACCCACGCCGGGCAGCTCACCGCGGACCTGCGGGAGTTCGCGACGGCCCGCTGAGCCGGGCTACGCCCCGAAGGCGTTCACGCCCGTCAGCCGGGCCGAGACCTCCCACAGGCGGGCCGCCTGCTCCGGGTCGGTGGCCCAGGCCTTGACGCCGGTGGTGCCGCCCTCGACGGCCGGCTCGGCGATGTCGCAGTCCTCCAGGTAGACGCCGCCCATGCCGTCCAGCTGGGGTGAGGTCGCCGCCCACACCTGGGTGGCCGCGCCCTGCTCGGGGGTCTTGAAGCCCTCCGGGTTGAGCAAGGTGCCGCTCTCGTCGATCCAGCCGCGCTCGATCATCTCCTCCTTGGGGATGTGCCGCTGGAGCGGGGTGTGGATGCCGCCGGGGTGCAGGGAGAAGGCCCGCACGCCCCGGTCCCGGCCGAGCCGGTCGAGGTGGACGGCGAACAGCACGTTCGCCGTCTTGGCCTGGCCGTAGGCCTGCCACTTGTCGTAGCCCTGTTGCCAGTGCAGGTCGTCCCAGCGGACGCCGGAGAAGTGGTGGGCGCGCGAGGAGACCGACACGACGCGGGCGCCGCCCCGCTCGATCGCCGGCCACAGCCGGTTGACCAGGGCGAAGTGCCCGAGGTGGTTGGTGGCGAACTGCGCCTCCCAGCCCGGCCCGACCCGGGTCTCGGGGCAGGCCATGATGCCGGCGTTGTCGATGACGTAGTCGAGGGTGCGGCCGGAGGCGAGGAACCTCTCGGCGAAGCCGCGCACGCTGTCCAGGTCGCCGAGATCGAGGTCGTCGACCTCCACGCCGTCGATGCCCGCCAGGTTCTCCTGGGCCGCTGCGGGGCGCCGGGCGGGCACCACGACCCGGGCGCCGGCCTTGGCGAGGGCCCGTGTGGTCTCCAGGCCGAGGCCGGAGTAGCCCCCGGTGACGAGGGCGAGCCTGCCGGTGAGATCGAGGCCGGCCAGGACGTCGTCGGCGGTGGACCGGGCGCCGAAACCGGAGCCGATCTTGTGCTGTGCGGTGATCACGCTGTCGCTCATGCCCGGCACGCTATGAATTGGAGCGCACTCGAAGTCAAGCGCCACTCCCGGACAGCAACTCCGACGCGAACTCCGGACAGGAAGAAGCCCCGACAGGACGGGGGATGCCGGTCGGGGCTGACTGTGGTGGGCACGGATGGCGGTCGCCTCTCGGCGAAAGGCTCCACAGGGCTTCAGCCGAACGATCGTCCCTGTGGGCAAAAGGTGAGGCCCGGGGACACTGTCCCATCCGCACCCACGGTTGGTTCAACGGGTGACTACCGGCCGGTGTTCCCCGGCTGACCGCCGTGCGGCGTGGCCTGCGTCACGTGCGGGAGTCGGCGGCGTTGTCCTCGGCGTCGTCGTCCTGGCCCGGTACGGCATCCGCCCAGATGTTCTCCGCCTCCAGCAGCAGCGTCCCCAGGACCGTCGCGACCGAGGCCCCGAGCCCCACGTGTTCCTGCAGGCTCTTCTGGAGCCGGCGCCGCAGCTCCTCCATCTCCTCCTCGCGCCGCGCGTCGCCCACCGGCGGGCCGGCCTGCGGATCGCCGAGCCGGTCCGCCTCGGCGCGGCAGGCGTCCCCGATCATTTCCAGCAGGCCCGCGTACAGCCGCAGCGCCTCGCCCTGGGGCGGCGCCGGGGTGCGCGCGTCGTCGGCGGCCACCGCGAGCGCGCGGGTCAGCGCCGTGACGTGCCCGGCGACCCGGCCGAACCGCTCGTCCTCCGACCGCGGCGGCACCCCCTGCGGCACCCGGTGCAGCGCACGCAGCGGGGCGGAGGTCAGGCGCAGGCTCTCCTCGCTCCAAGCACGGGCCGAGCCCAGCGCCCGGCACCGCCGCTGCAGGCGGTCGGCGGCACGGGACCACTCGTCGGTCACCGACGCGTCCCAGTCGCCCTCGCGCAGCCCCGACGCCACCAGGTGCAGCGTGTCGCCCGCCTCCCGGGCCAGCGCCGACAGGTTCTCCCGTACGTCCCGCAGATGCACCGGCGGCAGCACGAACGCGTTGACCGCGACCCCGATCACCGCGCCGAGGGCCGCCTGGCCGATGCGGTGGCCGACCGTGGACGGCGACACCGCGCCCGCGGTCAGCGTGAAGATGGCGGTCGTGGCCGCGTACACACCCTGGTCACCGAAGCGCGGCCAGTTCGCCAGCAGCATCAGCAGCGGCAGCGACAGCGCGAGCGCGCCGGTCGTGTCGTCGGTCACCGCCTGCGCCGCCGACGCGATCAGCGCGCCGGCGCAGATCGCGGCGAACTGCTGGGTGCCCCGGCGCAGCGAGCTGTAGACGGTCGCCTGCACCAGGACGACGGCCACCCACGGCGCCATCAGCGCCATCGGGTCGTTCAGCCACAGCCGCGCCACCACCCACGCCAGCAGCCCGGCCCCCGCAGCCTTCAGCGACTGCACCACCAGATCCCGCTCGCGGCCCGGGCCGCGTACGGCCGCACTCACCGCCCGGCCGACTGCGTGAACCTCACCCTGTACGGCGTCCGTCGCTCGTGTCATGCGCGACGGGTATCCCGCGGATGCGTATCGATCACCCAAGGGGGCTGTCGTCCAGGCGGGCGAGCAGATCGGCGGGGTCGGCGTAGACCGTCTGCGCGCCCGCCTCCTCCAGGTCGGCGCGCGGAATGCCGCCGCACAGCACACCCACACAGCGCACCCCGGCGCGGCGGCCGGCCTGCATGTCCCACACCGTGTCGCCTACGAACACCGCCCGCTCGGCGCTCACCCCGGCCAGCTCCAGCGCGTGTTCGACGGGCTCCGGGGCGGGCTTGCCCTCCTCGACGTCGTCGGAGCTGGCGGTCGCCGTGATCGCGTCGTCGGCGTCGATGGCACGGCGCAGGGCCTTCAGTTCGGGGCCGCTCGCGGAGGTGGCCAGCACCACGGCCCAGCCGTTGCCGTGCAGCCGCTTCAGTAGCGCCCCGGCCTCCGCGAGCGCGGGCAGCCGGTCGAAGTACTGGCCGTACAGCGCCGTGTGCGCGGCGCTGAGCTGTGCGTCCTGGTCCCGGTCGCGGTCCTCGCCCAGCAGGTGGGCGATCAGATCGGTGGAGCCGAGGCCGACCGCCCGGTGCACGGCGTGCATCGGCACCCGGTGGCCCGCCTGGCGCAGGGCCTCCCACCAGGTGACGACGTGCAGGTGGTTGGTGTCGACGAGGGTCCCGTCGACGTCGAAGACGGCGGCACGCTCCATGCGGTGATCCCTTCTCTCGCGGATCGCCCGGGTACCACGTCAGCGGCCCGCCACTCCGGACGGCACCCGGCCGGTGCGGGTCCAGGCGAGCAGGTCGCCGGCGGACCAGGTGGTGACGACCCGTTCGGCGGGCACCCCGCACTCCTCGGCGCGGGCGCATCCGTTGATCTGCCAGTCCAGCTGACCGGGCGCGTGCGCGTCGGTGTCGATCGAGAACAGCACACCCGC
This sequence comes from Streptomyces sp. NPDC049915, assembly GCF_040656475.1. Classification (NCBI taxonomy): domain Bacteria; kingdom Bacillati; phylum Actinomycetota; class Actinomycetes; order Kitasatosporales; family Streptomycetaceae; genus Streptomyces; species Streptomyces sp. NPDC049915. The sequence goes on along the minus strand of NZ_JBFAMH010000005.1, from coordinate 35,925 downwards.
CTCCACCGCGCGGCGCAGCAGGCGACGGGGCGGATCGAGCCGCTCGGGGCGGCTGTTGATCTCCACGGCGGTGCCGGACTCGGCGCACGCGGCGAACACCTCGTCCGCGTCGAACTGCGACTCCGGGCGCCCCCGGCCCGTGACCAGGCGCCCGGTGCAGTGGCCCAGGATGTCGGCGTGCGGGTTGCGCACGGCCGCCACCATACGGCGGGTCATCGCGCGGGCGTCCATACGGAGCTTGGAGTGCACGGACACCACCACGACGTCCAGCTGCGCCAGCAGCTCGGGCTCCTGGTCGAGGGAGCCGTCGTCGAGGATGTCGCACTCGATGCCGGTGAGCAGCCGGAACGGCGCCCAGGTGCGGTTCAGCTCCGCCAACACGCCGAGCTGCTCGCGCAGCCGCTCGGGGGACAGGCCGCGGGCCACCGTCAGGCGCGGGGAGTGGTCGGTCAGGACGGCCCAGTCGTGGCCGAGCGCGGCGGCCGCGCGGCCCATCTCCTCGATCGGGCTGCCGCCGTCGGACCAGTCCGAGTGCAGATGGCAGTCACCGCGCAGCGACGCCCGCAGCGCCTGCCCGCCCCGCACGGCCGGCGCCTTGCCGGCCTCCTCCTCCAGCTTCCGCAGGTAGCCGGGCGTCTGCCCGCTCAGCGCCTCCTGCACCACCTGCGCGGTCTTCGGCCCGACGCCCTTGAGCGACTCCAGCGTGCCGCCCCGCACCCGCTCCCGCAGCTCCTCCTCCGGCAGCTCCCGCACCACCCGCGCCGCGGTACGGAAGGCCCGCACCCGGTACGTCGGTTCCTGGGCCCGCTCCAACAGGAACGCGATCCGCTCCAGAGCCGCCACGGGGTCCATCGCCACCTCCTGCCCCCAGGGTTCCCCACGGCGGCGGGGCACGCACGGCGACGTACCCGGGCCGGCGGACCCGCTGTTTGCCCGGGGCGGACCCGGGTACTGCGACGGCCCGACCGCGGTTCCCGTCCGACGAGGAGGCCTCCATGTCAGACACGAGCCCGAGCGGCGGCAAGGCCGCCGTGGTCACCGGTGCCGATTCGGGGATCGGGCGGGCCACCGCCGTACGGCTGGCCCGGGCGGGTATGGACGTGGGGATCACCTGGCACACCGACCTCGAGGGCGCCGAGGAGACCGCGCGGGAGGTTCGCGCGCACGGGCGGCGGGCCGAGGTGGAGCGGATGGACCTCACCCGGCTGCCCGACGCGGCCGAGGCCGTCGACGCGCTGTGCGAACGGCTCGGCCGCCTCGACGTCCTCGTCAACAACGCCGGTACGGGCACCATGACGCCGTTCCTCGACATCGGCCTGGCCACCGTGCGCGAGGTGCTGGACGTCGACCTCGTGGGCCCGTTCCTGTGCGGGCAGAAGGCCGCCCGGCACATGATCCGGCAGGGCGACGGGGGCCGCATCGTGAACGTGACGTCCGTGCACGAGCACCAGCCCCGCGTCGGCGCCGCCCCCTACTGCGCGGCCAAGGGCGGTCTCGGCCTGCTCACCCAGGTGATGGCGCTGGAGCTGGCCGAACACGGCATCACCGTCAACGCCGTCGCCCCCGGCGAGATCGCCACCCCCATGACCGGCCAGGAGGACACCGACGTGCGCACGCAGTCCCGGCCCGGTGTGCCCCTCGGCCGGCCCGGCGACGCCCGCGAGGTCGCCGCCGTCATCGCGTTCCTGGCCGGACCGGACGCCTCCTATGTCACCGGCGCGTCCTGGACCGTGGACGGCGGCATGCTGCGCATGGGACCCCAGGCCGGCTCGCACCTGGACAGCGATGCCTGGCGCCGGCCCTGAGGGGCCGGCTGTGCTCTGCGTACGATGACCCCTTCGTCCCGATTCCGCTCTACCCTCGATGACATGACCGAAGTCGCGAGCCCATACATCTCCCAGCCGCGCATCACGGTGCTCGGGGTTCAGCCGGGCACGCCGCCGTTCCGCATCGTGGAAATCGACGGTCAGGTCGTCGGTGAGGCGACGAGCATGATCGGCGTCCTGGAGGCGGCCGCCGCGTACGGGATCACGGTCCACGACCTGGACGACCCCGACGTCGTCCGCTGGGTGGGCGGGGGAAAGTTCACCTGGGTCCTGCACTGACCGCCGGGCGGCGGTTCAGCCCAGCGTCCACTTCTGGTTGGCGCCGCCCGTGCAGGTCCAGATCTGCAGCCGGGTCCCGTTGGCGGAGCTGCCCCCGGTGGCGTCCAGGCACTTGTTCGCCTGTGGGTTGACGATGTCGTGCGCGGCGGTGACGACCCACTGCTGGTTGGCGCCGCCCGAGCAGTCCCACAGCTGCACCGTCGAGCCGTCCGCCGTCCCGCGGTCGGTGACGTCCAGGCACTTGCCGAGCGCGCGCAGCGTGCCGTCCGCGCCGGCCGTCCACGTCTGTGCGGGGGTGCCGTTGCAGTCGTAGAGCTGGACGGGGGTGCCGTTGGCGGGGTTCGCCCCGGCGACGTCCACGCACTTGCCGGCGAGGCCCCGGATCGGCATCCCGATGGCCGTGTCGCCGGTCGTCACCGAGACGTGGTCGACCACCAGCTGCTGCGGGAAGGCGGTCGAGGCGTCGGGATCGCCGGGCCAGTAGCCGCCGACGGCCAGGTTCAGGATGAGGAAGAACGGCTTGTTGAACACCCACGTCTTCCCGCCCAGATCGGCGGGGGTGCGCCGCTGGTAGACGGTGCCGTCGACCGACCAGGTGATCGAGTCGGGGGCCCAGTCCACCGCGAAGGTGTGGAAGGCGTCGGCGAAGGCCTGACCGCCGGGCAGGATGTAGGGGGCGCCGATGCCGCCGGAGCCCGAGTAGCCGGGGCCGTGGATCGTGCCGTGCACGGTGGACGGCTCGTGGCCGACGTTCTCCATGACGTCGATCTCGCCCGAGTCCGGCCAGTTCACCGGCGTGCCGAGCATCCAGAACGCGGGCCACATGCCCTGCCCGCGCGGGATCTTCATCCGGGCCTCGACGTGCCCGTATTGCGCGGTGAACTTCCCGGCGGTGTTCAGCCGGGCCGAGGTGTACTGGCACGTGCCGTACCAGCACTGGTAACCGGCCGGGTTCTCCCGCCGTGCCGTGATGACCAGATGGCCCTGCCCGTCGAGGGCGGCGTTCTTCGTGCCGGACGTGTAGTACTGCCGCTCGTGGTTGTTGACGTTGTCGCCGGTCTCCAGCTGCCACTTCGAGGCGTCCACCGGCGCGCCGGCGGGCCCGTCGAAGGTGTCGGAGAACACCGTGGCGGCGGTCGTGGCGGAGGTGCCGGAGAACGCCGTGGCGGCGGTCGCGGCGGAGGTCCGCGCGCCGGCCGGGACCACCGTGGCGGACGCGGCGAGCAGGGTGGAGGCGGCGGCGAGGAGGCATCTGCGGAGCAGGCGTGGGCGGACCACGGCTCTCCCTTCCGTCCGGCGGCCCGTGTGCGCGGGCGGGCCGGACCGAGGTGGGGGGTGGGGGAGTGGTGCGTGTCGCCTCTTGATTTAAGGAATGAACTAAGGGGTCGTCAATACCCTGGTACAGACTTGGGGTTGCCCGGCCTGCCGGCCACCGCCGACGTCAGCCGTCGCGTCGCCCGTGCCGGGCCCGCGCGTGCACCGCCCGCCCCATGCGCCGGCCCAGCAGCAGGTAACCGACCAGCGCCCCGGTGGTGTTGAGGATGACGTCGTCGATGTCGAAGGCGCGCCCGGTGATCATCGCCCCCTGCGCCAGTTCCACCAGCAGCATCACGATCGCCGTGAGCAGCAGCACCCGCAGCAGGCGCCGGGCGCGCGGCGCCACCAGCGGCACCAGCACTCCGAACGGCACGCCGAGCAGCAGATTGCCGCCGATCTGCTTCGCGGCGTCGCGCAGTGACGGCTGGTCCAGATACGCCTTCAAGGAGCGCCCGGGGTGCAGATTGGTGTGCGTGAACGCCTCCGAGGCCGGGGAGGGCCGCAGCGTCAGCCGGGCCAGCACCACGGCGAACGCCACCATCAGGACGAACGCACACGCCATCACCAGCAGCCGCACGACCAGCCGCAGCGGCCCCTGACGGTCCTTCGGCTGCTCCGGCGCACGGGGCTTCCGCTTGGCGAACGACAGCCGGGCCACGGTGGATTGCCTCCAAGTTCCCTGCATGGCACGGCGGTTACCCGCGATCCGCCCGGCCACTCCGCCATCTCGCCCCCGATCGCGCGGCCGCCGGCCGGTTTCCGTTCCTGCGCTCGGGGCACTCCGCGTGCAGACCGCGCGTGCCGCCGCCCGGCGCGGCACGCGCGGTGCTTGGATGCCCGCAGGACTCCGGGCGACGGCGGTGACGAGGAGGTGACGCGTTGCACAGGCGTACCGCACTGCGCGCCGCGGGTGAACTCCTCGCCTGGTGGGCCGCGCTCGCCGTGCTGTGGCTGATGCTGATCAGCACCGTCCACCCGCTGGAGCTCGCGGTGGGCGGCGGCGCCGCGGCGGTCGGTGCGATCGCCGCGCGGGCCGCCCGGCGGGCGGTGACCGAACGGTGAACGGCTGGCTCCTCGCGGCGGCCGTCGTCCTCGCCGGCGGGGCGGGCGCGGCCCTGTGGGGCGTGGCCACCGGCCCGTTGCGCCGCCGCGCCGTCGCCCAGAACCTGTCCACCGCCCTGGTCTGCCCCGGCCTGCTGCTGCTCTCCCAGGGCTACCAGCGCACCTCCTACGTCGACCTCGCCCTGCTGCTCGCGCTGCTCGGCCCGGTCGGCACCCTCGTCTTCGCCCGGCTGCTCGCCGACGAACTGGCCGACGACCCGCCGCGCGCCCAGGGCGCGACCTGGGCGGCCGCGGGCGTCGGCGCGGTGACCGTGCTGGCCCTGTGCGCGGCGACCGGCCCCGGCCGGGCGACGGTGAAGCTTCTGGTGATCGGCGCGCTGCTGATCGCCGGCAACCTGGTCGCCTCCCGCGCCCTGTCCGGCGGCATCACGGGGGTGCGCGGTGGCTGACGCGTACCGCCTGCGGCGGCCTGTGCGGGTTGGGTTGCGGCTGGTCGCGCAGTTCCCCGTGCCCCTTGGCCGGCTGCGGCGGCCTCCGGTGCGGGCGAACCAGGCGGCGGACCGCAGCGGTCACCCCGCCCGGGCGGGGACCGCCACGCACGGGGAGGCGATGCCGCGGTGACCGACGCCGTCATCGTCGTCGCGCTGCTGCTCGTGGCCGCGGCCGCGACCGCCGCCGTGGCCACCCGCGACCCGGTGCGCCAGTCACTGGTGCTGTCCGTGCTCGGCCTGGTGCTCGCGGTGCTGTTCACCGTCCTCCAGGCGCCCGACGTCGGCCTCTCCCAGCTCGCCGTGGGCGCCGCGGTCACCCCGCTGTTGCTGCTGCTGACGGTCCGCAAGGTCCGCCGCCGCGCCAAGGACACCGACGGCAAGGGGAGCACCCGGTGAGCCGGCGGGCCCGGCTGTGGCTCGTGGCGGTCGGCGGCGCCGGTCTCGCCGCGCTGCTCATCGCCGCCTGCCTCGACCTCCCCTCGTTCGGCGGCCGGCGCCACCCCTACGGCAACCGGGCCGTGCACGCCGCCCTCAGCCGGCACACCGCCAACACGATCGCGTCGGTCAACTTCGACCTGCGCGCCTACGACACCCTCGGCGAGATGAGCATCCTGTTCGCCTCCGTGCTCGGCTGCGTGGTCCTGCTGCGCCAGGCCCGCGACGAACACCGCGCCGCCCCGCAGCCCGCGGACGTGGCCCGCCCGGTGCGCCGCTACGCGCTCGTCGTACTGCCCGTCGCCGTGCTGACCGGCCTCTATGTGATCGCGCACGGGCAGCTCAGCCCGGGCGGCGGCTTCCAGGGCGGTGTCGTCACCGCGACCGCCCTGCACCTGCTCTACCTCGGCGCCGACTACCGCGCCCTCGAACGCATCCGCCCGATCGGCCTGTACGAGGCCGGCGACGCGCTCGCCGCCTGCGCCTACCTCGTCACGGGCGTCGCCTGCGTCCTCGCCGGTGCCGCCTTCCTGGCCAACACACTGCTGCCGTACGGCACCTTCAACACGCTCTCCTCCGGCGGGCTCGTCCCGCTGCTGAACGCGGCCATCGGCATGGAGGTCGCCTGCGCGGTCGTCGTCCTGCTCGCCCGCTTCCTGGACCAGGCCGTGGAGATCGTGGAGGAGCCGGAGAACCGGCAAGGGAAGGAGAACGGGTGAGAGACATGCTGCACGTCCTGCCGTACCTCGTCGCCGCCTGGGTGTTCCTGGCCGGCGCCTACGGCCTCGCCACCAGCCGCAACCTCATCCACGCCGTGGGCTGTCTGTCCGTCTGCCAGGCCGCCACCTACGTCCTGCTGCTGGCCGTCGGTTACCGCGACGGCGCCACCGCGCCCGTGTTCTCCGACATCGAGCCCGGTTCCCGGCCCGTCGTCGACCCGGTGGTGCAGGCTCTCGCACTGACCGACGTCGTCGTCGGCGCCACGGTCACCGCCCTGCTTCTCGCCCTCGTTGTGCAGATCGCCAAGCGGCACGGCACGGTCGACCCCGACGAGCTGTCCGAGCTGCGCGGCTGATGCACCATCTGATCCCGCTGCTCGTGGCTCTGCCGATGCTGGGGGCGGGGCTGCTCGTCGCCGCCGGCCGCCGGCTGCCCCGGCTCGCCGCCGAGACCGTCGGCTGCCTGGTCTCCGCCGGCACCTGCGCCCTCGCGCTGGTGCTGCTGCTGAACTCCTCGCCGCCCATGGTGGAGTGGGTCGGCGGCTGGCTGCCCGTCAACGGCCAGAGCGTCGGCATCGTCGTCGTCGGGGACGGGCCCGGCCTCGGCCTCGCCGCGCTCGCCTCCCTGCTCACGCTCGCCGCCCTGGCGTACTCCTGGCGCTACTTCGACGAACCGCCGGGCCGGCACGCCGGATCCTTCCCCGCCCTGATACTGGTCTTCCAGGCGGGGATGTGCGGCTTCGCGATCGCCGGGGACCTGTTCAACGCGTTCGTGTTCTTCGAGCTGATGAGCGTCGTCGCCTACGCCCTGACCGGCTACCGCATCGACGAACCCAGCGCCGTGCAGGGCGCGCTGACCTTCGCCGTCGTCACCTCGCTCGGCGCGTACGCGATGCTGATGGGCCTCGGCCTGCTGTACGGGCGTACCGGGGAGCTGGCCATGACCGCGATCGGGCGCGGCCTCGACGCCCACGGCAAGCCGGACGCGCTGGTCCTGACCGCGTTCGTGCTCGTGCTGACCGGGCTGATGGTCAAGGCGGCCGCGGTGCCGCTGCACTTCTGGCTGCCCGACGCGCACGCCGTGGCGCCGACCCCGGTGTGCATGCTGCTGTCCGGCGTCATGGTCGAACTCGGCGTGTACGGCGTGTGGCGGGTGTACTCCACCGTCTTCTCCGGACCCGGCGGCGTGCCCGCGGCCGACGCCGGGCACGCGCTGGTCGTGCCGGGCGCCCTCAGTGCCGTGGTCGGCGCGGTGATGTGCTGGTACCAGCGGCACATCAAACGGCTGCTCGCCTACTCCACCGTCGCCCACACCGGCCTGTTCCTGCTGGGCATCGGACAGCTCACGCCCGAGGCCGACGACGGGGTGGCGATCTACCTCCTCGGTCACGCCGGGGTGAAGGCGGCGCTGTTCGCCTGCGCCGGCATCCTCCTCGACCGGTACGGCTGCCTCGACGAGCATGTGCTGCACGGCCGGGCCCGCCGGATGCGCGCGGTCGCGGTGATGTTCGCCGTCGGCGGCCTCGCCCTGGCCGGGCTGCCCCCGTTCGGCATCGGCCTCGGCAAGGCGGTCGGCGAGGAGGCCGTGGGCGGCCCGCTCACCGTGCTGTACGTCGTCGTGTCCGCCGTCACCGCGGGCGCGGTGCTGCGGGTGACGGCACGCGTCTTCCTCGGCCTCGGCCCCAAGCCGCCGGACAGCGGCGAGTACGAGACGACCGGCGCCGACGAGGAGCCCGAGACCGAACGCCGGCTCACCCGGGTCCCCGACACCATGCGGGCGGTCCCGGCGCTGCTGCTGGCGGGCTCGCTCGCCGTCGGCGTGGTACCCGGCTTCGCCACCTCCGTCGCCGACGCCGTGAACGAGGCCGGCTCCGGCGGGCTGCGCAGCGACGTGCACTGGACCCTGCCCGGGGTGCTGCTGGGCCTGCTGTCCACGCTGCTCGCCGTCGCCCTGGCCGCCGTCGCCGTCACCCGCCCGACGCTGCTGGCCGCACCTCGCTGGGCGCTGCCGTTGCGCCGCCTGCAGTCCGGGCACATCGGCGACTACGTGGCGTGGGTGCTGGTGGGCACGACCCTGCTCGGGGCGCTCGCCCTGCCCGGGGTGCTCGGCGGCTGATCAGGTGCCGCCATAGGACACGTGCACCTCCTTGAAGCCGAGCGAGCGCAGCAGCCCCTGGAGCATGGCGGTGGTGTTGGCCTCGGCCCGCGTGGTCAGCCCGCTGCCGCGCGCGGCCTCCCCGATGTGCCGGGCGGCCAGTTTCTGCACGGCCTGCTCGCTGTTGGGGTTGTCCGAGAACAGGTCGCCGAGACGGTCGAGCAGGCCGCGCTGCTTGGAGACGGCGTAGGAGTGGTCGGGATCGAGCGCGGGCCGGCCCAGCTGTGCGTGCGGCAGCCGCAGCGTCGCCGTCGTGCGGTCCGCGTCCACGCGCACGTCCCGCTCACCGAGCTTGCCGAGGTCGACGTAGGCGTCGACGGTGCCCGCGCCGACGTACAGGGTGCGGGTGCCGCGGATCGCGTCCGGCAGGAACCGGGCGTCCTTCTCCAGATCGACGACCACCTGGAAGGTGCCGGAGGCGGCGTCGTAACGGCTGATGTCCGTCACGGACTTGAGCAGGGCGGGGCCGGAGCGGTCGCGGGTCTCGGTGCCGAACAGGTCCCGCAGGCCCGGCAGTACGCTCAGCCGCAGCCCCGCGAAGAACACGGCGAGCACCAGCACCACGGATAGCAGCACCTTCGCCCAGCCGGGCAGACGGCGCGACGGACGGGCGGGTGCCGCGGGGTCATCGGTCATGACGACGGCCCTCCTTCCTGAAGTCCGCATGCCCGCCAAGGCCGGTTCCAGACCGCCGGGTTGTGCCGCAGCGGCGGGCCGGTCCCCGATAGGGCGCCGGTGATCAGCCCGCCTTGACGCCGTGTTTCGATGCTGCCGCTGCGCGCCGAGGCCGGTCGTACCCCGGACGGCGAGGCGCCGATGCACCTGGCGAGGTGCGGCCCTCGGGCCCCCGGCGGCGGGGGTGCCCGCCGTGTCCGCCGTGCCCGTCCGGTGCCGTCTCAGGCGGTGCGGGTCGGTGACCCCGCCGCTTCCCGGACGGCCTCGCCGATCCGCGAGGCTTCACCGACCGCCACCGTCACCAGCCGGTCGGGTGCGAACGCTTCCCGCAAGGCCGCCGATGCCTCCTCCACGGTGACGGCCGCGGCCCGCCGGAACGCGCGCCCGGCAGCGTGGCCGGCGCGCGCCCGTCGAGCACCAGCACGGCGATCTCGTCCGCGACGGCGGAGGCCGTGAGACAGCGCAGCGGCGCGGCGTCCGCGATCTGCGCCACCGCCGCCGATCGCTCCCGCACGCTGATCGCGTGCTCGGCCACCTCCGGCAGGATGCGCCGGCCGTCCGGGACGATGCTGTTGACTCCAGTACGGAACCGTCGTGCTCGCGGACCTCGCCGTCGTGTCCCAGGACCGACTGACCCCGGCGCTCTACAGATGGCCGGATGTCGCCCCGGGCCGGCCCAGGGCCGCGTCCCGGGTCGGCTGAGGGGGCAGCAGCCGGGCGAGCCCGGTCAGCCGTAGTACCCGCAGCGTCCGGGCGTGCGTACACACGAGGTGGATCCGGCCGTTCTGCTCCAGCACGCGCCGCCGGGCCCGGTACAGCAGGCGCAGCCCGGAACAGTCGAAGAACTCCACCGCGCTCAGGTCGATCACGACGCGGGGCGCGGGCCCGGCGGTGGCCCGGTCGAGGTGCGGGGCGATCTCGGCCGCGGCGGCGATGTCGATCTCGCCGCGGAATTCCAGCACCGTGTGGCCCCCATCGGCGCGGACACGCAGATGACGCGTGGGCGGCGCAGGGTCCTGCTGCACGACGGCATCGCCTCCAACCCGCTGCGTGGACGGAAACCCCAACGAGGGCCCCCGTCCTGCAAGTTACCCTCGGCCGACAGTATTTGAGCATGTTCGATTGACATATGTCGTCGAATTGCGGCCGAGTTTGATCGGAAGGGTGGCCGGAGTCCTACGGATCAGTCCATCACCAGCACGAGCTTGCCCGTGGTGCGCCCGGTGTCGCCCAGCCGGTGTGCCTCGGCGGCCTCGGCGAGCAGGAAGGCGCCCGCGATCTCGGCACGCAGCTTCCCGGCCTCCACCAACTCGGCGATCCGCCGCATGCCGCTGTGCGAGGCGTCGACCAGCATCCGCACCGCGCGCACCCCGAGCCGCTCGGCCTGTGCCGGGAAGTCGTCGGAGCCCACCGGCAGGATCGACACCACGATGCCGCCCGGTCGCAGCACCCGCAGGGACTTCACCGAGGTCTCGCCGCCGAGCGTGTCCAGCACCACGTCGACGTCCTTGACCGCCTCGGTGACGTCCTGCTCCCGGTAGTCGACGCACTCGTCCACGCCGAGGGACCGCAGGAAGCCGTGCTTGCCGGCGCTCGCCGTGCCGATGACGTACGCGCCGCGCTCCTTGGCGATCTGTAACCTGCCGGTGGACCAGATCGCCGGGGAGGTGGGCTTCGCCACCGGCGCCTCCCTGCGCCAGCACCTGCGCACGGCCATCGGCGTCACCCCGCAGGCCTGCCGGCGCACGTTCCGGGCGGCCCGCTGACCGCTCACGCGTCGGCTGCCGCGTACACCCGCTCCCCTCCCGCGTACGTCAGCGCCACCTTCGTCTCGCCGAGCGTCCGGGCCGGGACGGCGAACGGGTCCCGGTCGAGCACCACCAGGTCGGCGAGGGCGCCCGCGCGCACCTCGCCCGTGTCGTCCAGGTGGTTCACGTATGCCGAACCGGCGGTGTACGCGGTGAGGGCGGCGGACAGGGCGAGCCGTTCGCCCGGCAGGAACACCGGGCCGTCGCCACCCGGTTCGACGCGGTTGACGGCGACGTGCAGGCCCTGCAGCGGGTCGGGACTGCTCACCGGCCAGTCGCTGCCCGCGGCCAATCGCGCGCCCGAGCGCAGCAGGGATTCGAACGGGTACTGCCAGGCGGCCCGTTCGGGCCCGAGGAACGGGATCGTCAGCTCGTCCATCTGCGGCTCGTGCGCCGCCCACAGCGGCTGGATGTTCGCCACCGCGCCCAGCCGCGCGAACCGCGGCACGTCCTCGGGGTGGACCACCTGCAGGTGCGCCAGATGCGGTCGGGTGTCGCGCGGCCCGTTCGCGGCCCGCGCCGCCTCGATCGCGTCCAGCGCGTCGCGTACGGCCCGGTCGCCGAGCGCGTGGAAGTGGCACTGGAAGCCGAGCGCGTCCAGCTCGGTGACGTACTTCGGCAGCTGCCCGGCGTCCACGAAGCTCTTGCCGCGGTTGCCGGTGGCGCAGCCGCACCCGTCCAGATACGGCTCCAGCAGCGCCGCCGTGCCGTTCTCCGCGACGCCGTCCAGCATCAGTTTCACGCTGCCCGCCCGGAACCGCCCGTGGCTCAGATCCTCCCGCTTCTCGACCAGTTCCGGGATCTGCTCGGCCCCGCGCTCCCGGTCCCACCACAGCGCGCCCCGCACCCGCGCGGTGAGCGAGCCGTCCCGGGCGGCGGCGAGGTACACCTCGGACGGGTCGGGCATCCCGAGGAAGTTCCCGACGAGCGCGTCCTGCCAGGCGGTGATGCCGAGTGCGTGCAGGGTGCGCTGTGCGTGCAGCAGGGCCGCCCTCAGGTCGGCGGGCGTGGCCGCCGGGGTGAGCCGCCCGACCAGCTGCATCGCCCCTTCCTGCAGCGTCCCGCTCGGCTCGCCGGAGGCGTCCCGTTCGATCCGCCCGTCGGCCGGGTCGGGCGTGTCCCGGGTGATACCGGCGAGGGCGAGGGCGCGGCTGTTCACCCAGGCGCCGTGGTGGTCCCGGTTGGGCAGATACACCGGCCGGTCCGGCACCACGGCGTCCAGCAGCTCCTTGGTCGGCGCACCGCCCGGATACGCCTCCATCGACCAGCCGCCGCCCGTGATCCACTCCCGCTCCGGATGCGCGGCGGCATACGCCCGTACGGCCGCCATGCTCTCCTCGGCCGTCCTGGTGCCGGTCAGATCACACTGCGTCAGCTCCAGGCCGGCCGGCACCGGATGCACGTGCGCGTCCTGGAAGCCGGGCAGCAGCAGCCGCCCGGCGAGGTCGACGACCTCGGTGCGCGGCCCGGCCAGCTCGCGCAGTTCGTCAGCGCCCACCGCGGTGATCCGGTGACCGGTGACGGCCACGGCGGTGGCGGTACGGGCGGCGGGCGTGAACACGGGGCCGTTGAGGAAGAGCAGGTCGGCGTGCATGAGTTCCTTTCGCTTCCCACCACGGACCCGACGGGCCCCGGTGAGCGGACATGAAACTGCCGACGGGCTTCACAGGTCAACGGTGTTGACATAAGGCCCCCGGCTCCCGGACGCACCGCGCTTCCGGCGGGCCTCAGGACGCAAGAAGGGCCTGGGGCAGCGATGTGCCTTCTCCATCGAGAAGGAAGAGCGGATGTTCACCACTTCGGGATTCGAATCGGTCCCTGGGGCCGCAGCGTTCGATCGGTCGGCAGGTCTACTCCTGCAGGCCGGCGCCATCGCCGGCCACCTGGTGGGCGGAGTTCGCGGACGGGGAGGTGACCTCCCAGGCCGCCTCGATCATCCGGAAGATCTCGTCCACCGCGGTCCTCGGATCGGCCGCTTCGCGGGCCAGCGCATAGGCGTCGATCACGAACCTCGCGATCGCCCGGCACGCCGTTGTGGTCCGGGACAGGTCGGGGTCGGCGGCGATGGCCGTTGCCAGCGACTCCGCGTGGCGCAGCCTCATCGACTCCTCGTACTTCCGCAGGGCGGGTGATGCGTCGATCATGCGCCAGATCGGGGCGGCACTGTCCCCCGTGCAGTGGCGCACCAGGGCCTGGACCTCGCGGCGCAGGGCGGGGATGAGCGGCTCGTGCAGCGCCCGGTCGGTGACCGCCCGCGTGAGGCGTTGCTCGAAGTCCTCGTCCTGCTCGAACACCAGGGCCTCTTTCGAGGCGAAGTGAGAGAAGAGCGTGGTCACGGCCACGTCGGCCTCGGCAGCCACGTCACGAATGCCTACCGCGTCGTACCCGCGTTCCAGGAAGAGCCGCAGGGCGGCGTCAGCGATCTTCTGGCGGGTCGCGGCCTTCTTGCGCTCACGGCGTCCGGTCGGCACGGTCATGCACTCAAGCTATCAGGTGCAAATCCATAACCGATTCAAAACACTACCCGTTAGGGTTACGGTCGCCGTATGAAGAAGGTGAGCTTCGCCGAGTTCGGCGGTCCGGACGTCCTGCAACTCATAGACGCCGAGGAGCCCCACGCGGGCCCCGGCCGGATACGCATCGCTGTGCGGGCGGCGGGCGTGAACCCCGTCGACTGGAGAATCCGTGAGGGCCAGGTTCTGGGGGCCCATCCGACCGCGTTGCCCTCTGGCGTCGGGCTGGACGCCTCTGGGGTGGTGGACGAGGTCGGTGAGGGCGTCGAAGGGGTCGAGGTCGGCGACCGCGTGTTCGGCGAAGGTTCCAGCACGTATGCCGAGTTCGCCGTGCTGTCGGCCTGGGCCCGTATGCCCGAGGGGCTGACGTTCGAAGAGGCGGCCGGGTACCCCTCCGTGGTGGAGACCGCGCTGCGCGTCCTCCGCGAGGTCGGTGTGCAGTCCGGGCAGACGCTGCTGGTCAGTGGTGCGTCCGGGGGAGTCGGATCGGCGGTGCTGCAGATCGCCCGTGACCGCGGCATCAGGGTGATCGGCACGGCGGGGGCCGCGAACCAGGACTATCTGCGGAGCTTGGGTGCCGTCGCCACGACGTACGGCGAGGGCTGGGTCGGTCGGGTGCGGGAGCTCGGCCAGGTCGACGCCGCTCTCGACCTGGCCGGCTCGGGCGTGATCCGCGAGCTCGTCGAGCTGACCGGGGATGCGCAGAAGGTGATCTCCATCGCCGATCTCGGTGCGCCGGAGTTCGGTGTCCGATTCTCCGGCGTGGCCGGGAGCGTGCCGGAAGCGCTCGCCGAGGCCGTCGGCCTCATCGCGCGCGGAAAACTCCACATCCCGGTCGAGAAGTCGTACACGCTCGCCGAGGCCGCGGCGGCGCACATCGACAGCCGGGCCGGTCACACGCGCGGGCGCCGGGTTCTGGTCGTATGAAGCCGGCTGTGCGGCGCGCTCCAGCGGAAAGTGAGGGCGGCGCCGGCCAGGATCTCGCTGGTTCATCACCCCGCAGGCACCATGCACCCAGGAGGCGTCCCATGACCGACCGTGTCGTCCCGCCCGGTGCCCGCCGCCGTCGGCGGCCCACCAAGGCGGGCGTGGTCCTGTCCGAGGAGCTGATCGTCGCCACGGCGCTGCGGCTGATCGAGGAGCACGGCGCCGAGGCGCTCTCGGTCCGCCGGCTGGGCCGCGCCCTGGGCGCCGACCCCAGCTCCCTGTACCGCTACTTCCGGCACACCGACGACCTGATGCTCGCCGTCGCCGACGAGCTCATCGGCCGCAGTATGCGCACCTGGCGGCCCACCGGTGACTGGCGGGCCGACCTGCGCGACCTCGGCCTGCGGATGCACGCCGGGGCGCTCGCCCACCCGCGGGCGGCCGTGCTCAGCGCCCACCGCGTCACCGGGCGCGGGCACGAGATCGCCGCGGTGGAGGCCATCCTCGGGGTGCTGCGCGGTGCCGGCTTCCCGGACGCGGACGCCGTACGCATCTACCACGCCTTCGTCGACCAGGCCCTCGCCTTCGGGGCCCTCGATGCCGCGGGGGCCGCCCTGCCGCCCGCCGCCCGGGAGGCGGAGACCGCGGTGTGGCGGGCCACCTACGCCCGCCTGCCGGCGGCCACCCACCCGCACATCGCCGCCACCGCCGGCCACCTGATCACCACCATGCGCCGCAGCTCCTACCCGGCAGCCCTCGACCTGCTGCTGACAGCGGCGACGACCCGGCTGGCGGAGGCACGGGAAGGGAAGGTGTGACGGCACGCCCAGCCGCGTCCGATTGGAAGACACCGAGGAACCGAGGCCGACCGAACGGACACCCTCCGGCACGAGTCGCCTGCGGCGTGCGGCTGCGGCAGTGAACCGGCATGTGACCGCACCCCCTCTGCGCGAGGTGGGGCAACGACTGCCGGGGAGGCGGGCGGCGTTGGGCGGACGCCCTCCGGCCCTCGCCGTGGCCGACGTAGCTCGGGCGCCCAGCCGGCGCGGGGAGGTGACGGCGCGCGTTCACCCCAGGCCGCCCTCCGCGCGGGCCGCCCTCCGCGCGGGCCGCCCTCCGCGGCGGTCCCCGCCCCGCCCCGGCCGCCGGCCCCGCCGCAGCCGTCCGGTGGACATCCGCCCGCCCTCGCCGCGCCGAAGGGACGGCGTTTCAAGGGTGCGGGCGGGAGGTGATTGCCACACTGGTGGCATGACCACCGCTCCCCGCACCGCGCAGCAGCGCAAACGTGACACTCTGCACCGGCTCGAACGCGACGTCGACGCCTGGGTTGCGACCGCCGCCGAGGACGGCGCGGCCCCCTACCTGGTCCCGCTGTCGTTCGTGTGGGACGGCGCCACCCTGCTGCTCGCCACCCCCGCCGCGAGCCGCACCGGGCGCAACCTCGCCGCCACCGGCACCGCCCGCCTCGGCATCGGCCCCACCCGGGACGTCGTCCTCGTCGAGGGCAGTGCCACGGCCGTCGAGCCGCACGACCTGCCGGAGGAGGACGCCGAGATCTTCGCCGCCAAGACCGGCTTCGACCCGCGTGAACTCGACACGCCCTACCTGTACTTCCGGGTGCTGCCGCGCCGCGTCCAGGCCTGGCGCGAGGCCGACGAGCTCGAGGGCCGGGACCTGATGCGCGACGGCCGCTGGCTGGTGACGGACTGAAACCGGGGTATCCGCAGGATCGAGGGGGCGGACCTGGCCGCCCCGCGCGAACCCGCGGAGGAGACATGGCCCTGTTCACGGCCGGCGTCGTGGTGCTCGACTGTGCCGAACCGGAGAAACTCGCCGAGTTCTACACGGCGTTGCTGGATGGCGAACAGGTGGAGGCGACCGCCAACCGAGTGGAGATCCGCGCCGCGGAGGGCACCCGGCTCGCCTTCCGCCGCGACATGAACGCGACGCCGCCGAGCTGGCCGCGCCCCGAGAACTCCCTCCAGGTGCACCTCGACTTCCTGGTCGAGGACCTCGACGAGGCCGAGCGCCGGATCGTCGGTCTGGGCGGGCGGCCCCTGGACACCAAGGACGCGTCAGGCCCGTACGAGGAGCGCGGTTACGCCGACCCGGCCGGCCACTCCTTCACCCTGCGCCGCGTCGCCCCCACCGCGCCGAAGCTCGGCTGAGCGGCGGGGGCGGAGCGGCCCGGCCCGGTTCCGGCGGGGGCGGGACCGGTCAGTCCCGGCCGCCCTTGTCCTGCACCGGCCAGACACCGGTCGAGCGCTCGATGGCCTTGGCGCCCGTACGGTCCACGGCGCTGCGCACGGCGGCGAAGATCGCACCCTGCACCGCGGCGGCCAGCAGGATCTCGCCCCAGCCGCGGTCCGGGTCCAGCGCGTCGGGCGCGTTGTCCTCGTGCCGGATCAGCTTCCACGTCTTCTGGAACGCGAGTCCGGCCAGCGCACCACCCGCCCAGCCGAGCAGGAAGCCGACGGGCTTGTAGGCGAGGGGGAGCGTCTTCTTCTTCGTCTTGGCCACAGGGTCTCCTTGGGTATGGGTGTCGTGAGGGACTGCGGGATCAGGGACGGCCGCGCGCCGGCACCTCCTCCGCGGGGCACACCGGTCCCGGCGCGGTCCCGTCCCCGAAGGGCCGCCCGCTCAGCCGCTCACGGTGATGGGGCGTCAGCCAGCCCGCCGCATCGGGGCCGAGGGGCACGATGCCGGCCGGATTGATGCCGGTGTGCACCTGGTAGTAGTGCCGCTTGATGTGGTCGAAATCCACGGTGTCGCCGAAACCGGGCGTCTGGAACAGGTCCCGGGCGTAAGCCCACAGCACCTCGTTCTCGGCCAGCTTCCACCGGTTGCACTTGAAGTGGCCGTGGTAGACCGCGTCGAAACGCACCAGCGTGGTGAACAGCCGGATGTCGGCCTCGGTGATCGTGTCCCCGACCAGATAGCGCTGCCGCTCCAGCCGGGCCGCGAGCTTCTCCAGCCGCTGGAAGACACCGGTGCAGGCGGCCTCGTACTCCTCCTGCCCGGTGGCGAAGCCCGCCCGGTACACGCCATTGTTGACGTCCTCGTACACCTCCGCCATCACCGAGTCGATCTCGTCCCGCAGCCCTTCCGGGTACAGATCGGGCGCCCCGGGGCGGTGCAGCGCCCGCCACTCGGTCGCCAGGTCCAGCGTGATCTGCTGGTAGTCGTTGGTGACGAGCCGTCCGCTCGGGACGTCCACGATCGCCGGTACGCTCACCCCGCCCGGGTATCCGCTCTCGCGCCGGTCGTAGGCCTCGCTGAGGTAGCGGATGCCCAGCACCGGGTCGCGGCCGTCCGGATCGAGGGTGAAGCGCCAGCTGCGGTCGTCCTGGATCGGGTCGGCGATCGCCATCGACAGCGCGTCCTCCAGACCGAGCAGCCGCCGCGAGATCACCGCCCGGCTCGCCCAGGGGCAGGCCCGGCTGACCACCAGACGGTACCGCCCGGCCTCCACCGGCCAGCCGTCCCGGCCGTCGGCGGTGATCCGGTCCGCGAAATGGCTCTTCGACCGGCGGAAGGCCTTCCTCCCGTACGCGCTGTTGCCGTCGCCGTCCCGCCCCATGATCCGCTCCTCACTCCTGCCGGGGGTGTGATCCTGCCCTTCTGCCTTCCCCGGGTTCCCCGAAACACCTCACCGGCACGGTGTGATCCCCCACGGCCGGGGCAACCGCCTCTCCGTGAGCGGTACACCCACGCAACGTGACACGGCACGCACGGACGACCGCAGGACGCGGGTCACCGTCCTGGTGGCGCTGGCGGCCAACCTCCTCATCGCGGTCGCCAAGGCGGTCGGCGGCCTCCTCGCGGGCTCGCCCGCCCTGCTGTCGGAGGCGGCGCACTCCGTCGCCGACAGCCTCAACGAGGTCTTCCTGCTGACCGCGCTGCGCCGCAGCCGCCGCCCCGCCGACCGGCGCCACCCCTTCGGCTACGGCAAGGAACGCTTCTTCTGGTCGCTGCTCGCCGCCGTCGGGATCTTCGTGATGGGCGGCTGCTTCTCCGTCTTCCAGGGCGTGGAGGCCCTGCGCGACGGCGCCGAGGAGAGCTTCGGCGGATACGTCGCCGGGCTGGCCGTCCTCGGCGTGGCGCTGCTCGCCGAGGGCGCCTCGCTGCTGCGGGCCCTGCACCAGGTACGCCGGCAGGGCGGGGTGGCGGCGGGCCTGCGCGACCCGGCGCTGCGCACGGTCGTCGCCGAGGACGGCACCGCGGTGCTCGGCGTCACCCTGGCCCTGGCCGGGATGGCGCTGCACATGGCCACCGGGCAGGTCGTCTACGAGGCCGCAGCCTCCTTCGCCATCGGCGCGCTGCTGGTGTGCGTGGCCTACCACCTCGGCCGCGAGGCCCGCGACCAGCTGATCGGGGAGGCCGCCGACCCCGAGGCGAGCGAGCGGATCCGGCGGCTGCTCGCCGGGCAGCCGGAGATCGACAGCGTGGAGGCGCTGTTCAGCATGAAGACAGGGCTCGACTCCGCGCTCGTGGCCGCGCGGATCGATCTGGTGCCGGGGCTGGACAGCGAGCGGGTGGAGGAGGTCGCGGTGCGCATCAAGCGGTCCATCGCCGAAGCGGTGCCCGAGGCGGCGCAGATCTTCCTCGACATCACCGACAGCGCCGCCCGCGAGTCACATGAAAGCCCCGCCGCGACGGGGGAACGCGGCGGGGCCTGACACTCACGTGCCCGCCCCGCGCCCGACCATGCGCACCCACGCGGATTTTCTCCCCGGAGTGCGGCACGCCGGTCCGGCGGACGGTCTCATCCGGTCGGTTCGAGGACGAACACCGGGATCTCGCGGGACGTCCGCGTCTGGTAGTCGGCGTACGGCGGGTACGCGGCGACCGCCCGCTCCCACCACTCGGCCTTCTCCGCGCCGGTGACCTCACGGGCGGTCATGTCCCACTTGCGCGGACCGTCCTGGAGCTCGACCTGAGGGTGCGCCTTGAGGTTGTGGTACCAGACCGGGTGCTTCGGCGCGCCGCCCTGAGACGCGACCAGGGCGTAGCGTCCCTCGTGCTCGACGCGCATCAGCGGCGTCTTGCGGATCCTGCCGCTCTTCACGCCGCGGCTGGTGAGGACGACCACCGGCAGGCCCGTGTCCCGCAGCGTCGTCCCCTGAGTGCCGCCAGAGCTCTCGTACAGCTCCACCTGCTCGCGCACCCACTGCGTCGGGCTGGGCTCGTACTCGCCCTCCAGAGGCATGGCATCGGTCCTTTCGTCGCGTCGTACGGCATCGCTGCTCGCGTCGGTGTGCAACACCGGCACGCGGGCGTTCATTTCCGGTGACCGGGTCCGACGTACCGGAGTGAAGGCTTCCGGCCAGTTTCCCCGCTTCGCCGATGTGGCCGAACTTCGCGTCGCCGCATAGATGCCCGAGGCATCTAATGAAGATCGGAACGAGGCACTCATCGTCTGCGAGGTCATCCATGACGGACTTGACGCATCAGCCGGCACCCGTCGCCTTCCCGCAGGACCGCACCTGCCCCTACCACCCGCCCACCGCCTACGACCCGCTGCGCGCCGGCCCTCCGCTGGCCCGCGTCACCCTCTACGACGGACGTCCCGCATGGCTGGTCACCGGGCACGCCGTGGCCCGTGACCTCCTCGCCGACCCGCGTCTGTCGACCGACCGCACCCGGCCGGGCTTCCCCGCGCCCACCCCCCGCTTCGAGGCGGGCCGCCACCGCCGCGCGGCGCTGCTGGGCGTGGACGACCCCGAGCACCACGCCCAACGGCGCATGCTGGTGCCCCGCTTCACCCTCAAGCGGGCGAACGCGTTACGGCCGGACATCCAGCGGATCGTCGACGGCCTGCTGGACGCCATGATCGCGCAGGGGCCGCCCGCGGAGCTGGTCGGTGCGTTCGCGCTGCCCGTGCCCTCGATGGTGATCTGCGCGCTGCTCGGCGTGCCGTACGCCGACCACGAGTTCTTCGAGGAGCAGTCGCGGCGGCTGCTGCGCGGTCCGGGCGTCGAGGACGTCCTCGCGGCGCGCGACCGGCTCGAGACGTACCTCGGCGATCTGATCGACCGCAAGGCCAAGGACGCGAAGCCCGGCGAGGGCGTCCTCGACGAGCTGGTCCACCAGCGGCTGCGCACCGGCGAGGTGAGCCGGGCCGACGTGGTCGCGCTGGCGATCATCCTGCTGGTCGCGGGCCACGAGACGACCGCCAACATGATCTCCCTGGGCACCTACACCCTGCTGCAGCACCCCGACCGACTGGCCGAATTGCGTGCCGACCCCGGGCTGTTGCCCGCCGTGGTGGAGGAACTGCTGCGGTTGCTGTCCATCGCCGACGGGCTGCTGCGCCTCGCCGTCGAGGACATCGAGGTGGCCGGGACGACGATCCGGGCGGGCGAGGGCGTGCTGTTCTCGACATCGGTCATCAACCGCGACGAGACGGTCTACGCCGACGCCGACAGCCTGGACTTCGGCCGTTCCGCCCGCCATCACGTGGCCTTCGGCTTCGGCATCCACCAGTGCCTGGGCCAGAACCTCGCCCGCGCCGAGCTGGAGATCGCCCTGGGCACCCTCTTCGAGCGGCTGCCCGGCCTGCGGCTCGCGGTCCCCGCAGGGGAGATCCCCTTCAAGCCCGGCGACACCATCCAGGGGATGCTGGAACTCCCCGTGACCTGGTAAGAGGCTGACGCACCATGCACATCCACATCGACAGGGACCTCTGTATCGGCGCCGGCCAGTGCGCCCTCGCCGCGCCGAACGTCTTCACCCAGGACGACGACGGCTTCAGCACCCTCGTCCCCGGCCACGACGGGCCGACCCCCGACCCGATGACGCGCGAGGCGGCCCGCGCCTGCCCGGTGGGCGCGATCACGGTCGGGGAACCGGCGAACTGAGCCCCGGCCGAAGCCCGTCCGGGACGGCCGCCCGCCGGGTGCGCACGCGATCCGGAGGGGCCGTACGACCTACGTGGTCCCGACGAGTGCCTGTGCCGCCGCGCGGGCCTCGTCGGCCGGTTCGGTGCGGCCGGTGACGCCGGCCGTGACCATGGCACCCTCGGCCAGCAGGAACAGCTGCCCGGCCAGCTCCGGCGCCAGCCCGGCATCGGCGACGAGCCCCGCGAGGTACTCCCTGAACGCGCGCTTGTGCGCCCGCACCTGACCCGCCACCGCCCGAGACGTGGCACCCAGCTCGCCGTACGCGTTGATCCACGCGCAGCCGCGAAAGCACTCCTCGCCGAACCAGCCGCGCAGCCAGTCGAACACGGCCAGGATGCGCTCGCGCGGATCCTCCTGGCGCTCCACGTGCGTGGCGAGCCGCCCGCGCCAGCGCGTGTCGCGCCGCTCCAGATACGCCTCCACCAGCTGCTCCTTCGCCGGGAAGAGCTGGTAGAGCCGCTTCAGGGAGACACCCGAGGCGGCGCGGATGTCGTCCATCCCGACCGACTTCACACCCCGCCGGTAGAACAGCTCCTCCGCGGCGTCCAGGACCCGCAGGCGGGCGCTCGCGCTGTCCAAGGGCACGGGCATCACTCCTCGACGATTCCCCGACACGGCGGAGAACAGCGGACGTTGACCTGAGAACGATCGTTCTCTACCTTAGCCGACCAGGTGGAGAACGATCGTTCTCCCCGCCGTTCCGCCGAGGAGGACACCATGGCCGACCGCCCGCCCCTTCCCCCGTTCACCCGGGAGACCGCGGCCCGGAAGGTGCAGGCCGCCGAGGACGCCTGGAACACGCGGGACCCGCACAAGGTCGCGCTCGCCTACTCCGAGGACTCCGTCTGGCGCAACCGCGACACCTTCGTCACCGGACGCGCCGAGATCATCGGCTTCCTCACCGCCAAGTGGGCGCGCGAGCTGGAGTACGCCCTGCGCAAGGACCTGTGGGCCTTCGACGGCAACCGCATCGCCGTCCGCTTCCAGTACGAGTGCCACGACACCGACGGCCGGTGGTGGCGGTCCTACGGCAACGAGCTGTGGGAGTTCGACGAGCACGGCCTGATGACCCGGCGCGAGGCGAGCATCAACGACGTGCCGATCGAGGAGCACGAGCGCCGCATCCACGGCCCGCGCCCGCTGGGCGAGCGGGGCCGCACCTTCCCCCTCAGGTGACCGGCGGGTCCGCGGACGCGGTCGCTGCCGGGCGATCTTCGAGTGCGCACGAAGTCATAGGCTCGGACCGTCAGCCGCCGACGAAGGCAGGAGCAGCAACAATGCAGTACGTGAAGCTGGGTTCCACAGGTCTGGACGTCTCCCGGATCTGCCTGGGCTGCATGACCTACGGTGTTCCGGACCGTGGCGCGCACGAGTGGACCCTGGACGAGGAGGCCTCCCGGCCGCTGATCCGTCAGGCTCTGGACGCCGGGATCACCTTCTTCGACACCGCCAACGTCTACTCCGACGGCACCAGCGAGGAGATCGTCGGCCGCGCGCTGAAGGAATTCGCCCGCCGCGACGACATCGTGCTGGCCACCAAGGTGCACGGCCGGATGCGCCCCGGCCCCAACGGCGGCGGACTGTCCCGCAAGGCGATCATGACCGAGATCGACCACAGCCTCACCCGTCTCGGCACCGACTACGTCGACCTCTACCAGATCCACCGCTGGGACCCGCACACGCCGATCGAGGAGACGATGGAGGCCCTGCACGACCTCGTCAAGGCGGGCAAGGTGCGCTACATCGGAGCGAGTTCGATGTACGCCTGGCAGTTCTCCAAGGCCCAGTACACGGCCGAGCTGCACGGCTGGACGAAGTTCGTGTCGATGCAGAACCACTACAACCTCCTCTACCGCGAGGAGGAGCGCGAGATGCTGCCGCTCTGCGCCGACCAGGGCGTGGGCGTCCTGCCCTGGAGCCCGCTCGCCCGCGGCCGGCTGACCCGCGACTGGGGCACCGTCACCGGCCGCAGCACCACCGACAACTTCGGCAGCACCCTCTACCAGGAGGGCGACCGCGCCGTCGTCGAGACCGTCACCCGCATCGCCGACGAGCGCGGGGTCCCGCGCGCCCAGGTCGCCCTGGCCTGGCTGCTCCACCAGGACACGGTGACCGCGCCGATCATCGGAGCCTCCAAGCCGCAGCACCTCCAGGACGCGGTGGCCGCCGCGGACCTCACGCTGACGGAGAAGGAGATCGAGGAACTGAAGCAGCCGTACGTGCCGCACCCGGTCGCCGGCCACTGAACCACCGGACGCCGGCGGGACGGCTCAGGCGCCGGTGCCCGGGCTGAACGGTGTCAGCGACACCGTGGACGCGTTGCCGCCGACCGGCACCGGGCCGCCCTGCCACGGCACCCTCAGCGGCTTGCGCTCGTCGGGCGGCGTGACGAGCAGCGCGGCCGGAGTCGCCGTACGGGCCTCGCTGACCTCGGGGTTGGAGAAGGTCAGCCCGGCCCAGGCGCTGCGGCCCGGCGCCAGCGTCACCTTCGTCTGGGCCGGCCCGTCCTCGCGCCGCGGGTCGGGCCCGAGCTGCCGGCCGGAGGCGTCCACGAAGGCGGCGCCGGGGTAGCCGTACACCGTGCAGGTGCGGGCCGAGGTGTTCGTCAGCACGACGGGGAAGTTCTCCTGCCCGGCGCCCGGGTTGTTGCGCCCGACCGTGGCCCGCAGGTCGCCGGTGCGGCAGCGCGACGACGACGCGGGCCGCGCGGACGCCGTGGCCGGCGCGGTGGGCCGCACGGTCCCCGCGGCGGGCGTCCCGGTGGGCTCGGCGGCCCCCGGACGGGTCGTCCCGGTGGGTTCGGCGGAGTCGGTGGCGGTCGTCGCCGGCAGCTGCTGCGCGGTGCTCGCGGCCGTGCCGCCGCCGTCACCGCCGCCGCAGGCGGTCAGTGCGCCCAGCGCGGTGAGCGCGCTCACGAGCAGGACGGGAAATCGCGTGTACGGGGCCATGGTGGACGTCTGCCCCGCTCGCCCGGCCGCGATGCCGGGACCGCGCGGCTTCACTCCGCCGATCCCTCTGCCAGTCCGTCTGCCAGCCCCTCTGCCAGTCCCGCCGGCAGACCCTCTGCCAATCCCTCCTCCAGCAGCCCCAACTCCGCCCAGATGGTCTTGCCTTCGGTGGTGTGCCGGCTGCCCCAGCGCTGGGTGAGCTGCGCGACCAGCAGCAGCCCGCGCCCGCCCTCGTCCCAGGTCTTCGCCCGGCGCAGATGGGGGGCGCTGTGGTTGGTGTCGGACACCTCGCAGATGAGCGTGGTGTCGTCGTGGATCAGCCGCAGCCGGATCGGCGGCGCCCCGTAGCGGATGGCGTTGGTGACCAGCTCGCTCACCACCAGCTCGGCCGTGAACGTCGTGTCGCTCAGCGACCAGGCGGCGAGCTGGTCGACGACCTGTTTGCGGATCGGCGCGACCAGCGACGGGTCGGCGGGGATGTCCCAGGTCGCCACCTGCGCGGAGGGCAGCCCCTGGGTGCGGGCCAGCAGCAGGGCGACGTCGTCGGCGGCGCCGCCCGGCGGCAGCAGCGTGTGCAGGATGTGGTCGCAGGCCTCGTCGAGGGAGGCCGCGTCGGCCTCCAGCGCGTCGCACAGCATCCGGTGGCCGGCGTCGCCGTCCCGCTCCCGCGACTCGATCAGCCCGTCCGTGTAGAAGGCCAGCACGCTGCCCTCGACGAGGTCCAGTTCGGTGCACTCGAACGGCAGCCCGCCCACGCCGAGCGGGGGACCGGACGGCAGGTTCACCCGGCGCGCGGGGCCGTCCGGCGGGAGCAGCACCGGCGGCGGATGCCCGGCCCGGGCCATCGTGCAGCGTCGCGACACCGGGTCGTACACCGCGTACAGACAGGTCGCTCCGACCTCGCCGGGGCTGCCCTCGCCGCCGGCCTCCTCCGACAGCCGCAGCACGAGATCGTCGAGGTGGGTGAGCAGTTCGTCCGGTGGCAGGTCGATGTCGGCCAGTGTGCGTACGGCGGTGCGCAGCCGGCCCATGGTCGCCGAGGCCTGCACCCCGTGCCCCACGACGTCCCCGACGACCAGGGCCACGCGCAGCCCGGACAGCGGGATCACGTCGAACCAGTCGCCGCCCACCCCCGAGCGGGCCGCGGGGAGATAGCGGGAGGCCGCAGAGACGGCGGCGCTGCGCGGCAGGGAGCGCGGCAGCAGGCTGCGCTGCAGGGCCAGGGCGGTCTCCCGCTCGCGCGAGTAGCGGCGGGCGTTGTCGATGCAGACGGCCGCGCGGGCGGTGATCTCCTCCGCCAGCAGCGCGTCGTCCTCGGTGTACGGGTCGGGGTGGCGGAACCGGTGGAAGAGGGCGACGCCGAGCGTGGAGCCGCGGGCCTGGAGCGGAACCGCCATCGTGGAGTGCACACCGTACTGCTGGAAGAGGCGGTGGCGGCGCTCGTCCCAGGACAGCCACCGTTCCAGGTCCCCGGGTGCCGAGACCACGATCGCCTGGCCCGCCAGCAGCGCCGCGGCCTGTGGGGAGGGCGCCGGGTACTCCTCCGCGTCGCCCGGCATGGTCACCGCCCCGGGGCTGCCGGGGTTCACCGAGTGGTGGGCGGCCCGGCGCAGCACGACCGGCGGGACCAGCCGGACCGGCGGCTCCCCGCCGTACTGGTCCGGGTCGAGCAGGTCGACGCTGACGAAGTCGGCGAGCAGGGGCACGCACACGGTCGCCAGTTCCTGCGCGGTGCGCGAGACGTCGAGGGTGGTGCCGATGCGGACGCTGGCCTCGTTGACCAGTTGCAGCCGCTCACGGGACAGGTACTGGTCGGAGAGGTCGTGGGCGGTCACGCACACCCCGCGCACCCGGCCCTCGGCGTCGGTGACCGGGGCCATCCGGGCGAGCCAGGCGCGCGGACGGTCCCCGCCCCCGGCGCGCAGCCGTGTCTGGGCGTCGAGCGACCGGCCCGTGGTGAGCACCTGTGCTAGACGGCGTTCGAGGTCGTCGCTCTGCGGGATCCCGCCGATCTCGGCGAGTCTCAGTCCGCGCACCTGCTCCTCGGGCAGCCCGACGAGCTCCACCATGGCGTCGTTCATCCGGTGCAGCCGCAGCCGCTCGTCGAAGAGGGCGAGTGCGCAGGGGGACTGCACGAGCGCCGCCGCGTCCAGCGGATCGTCGGGGGAGCGGGGGCCGGAGGCGTCCAGGGGCGTGACCACCAGCCAGTGGCCCGGCTCGCCGTCGTGGGGCCGGAGGTGATGGGCGAGCACCCACACCTCGACCGTACGGCCGTCCCGGTGGCGCAAAGTCACCGTTCCGTGGTCGCGTGGTGGCGCCGGACGGGGCGACACGCCGTCCGGGTCCGCGAGCAGACGCGTGGCGGGCCGGCCCACCACGTCCGCGGCGGTCCAGCCGAGCAGACGCTGCGCACCGGCGTTCCACCCGGTCAGCGTGCCGTCGTCGGAGATGACAGCCCGGGCCGTCGCGGCGTCGTCGAACGGGTAGTCCGGGCTCATCCTCGCACTCCATTGCGCACACTCACAGTGAACGGTGTGTCACTCGGTTCCAGAGTAGTGCGTCTCCGTCGCACGCGGTCGGGAACCCCCGGTCTTCCCAGGATTCGGCCCTTCGACGTCAAGACCGAAATCGGTCGATCTGGCGCGCCGTGGCGCCCGGAAGAAAGCGCTGACCCGACTCTTGACGCGCAACCGAGGCGCGTCGTCAGAATCTGTGCGATCACGTTTCTTTGTGTGTACTTCTGGGCCCTCATGAAAGGGGAGCCGCTGTGTCGGTCACTAGGAGATCGGTCCTGATCGCCTCCGCGGGCGTGCCCGCTACCGGGGCGTTGCTGGGAGTGGGGACGATCCCGGCCGCGGCGGCGGACCCGCACGCCATGGGCCGCAGCACGGTCCCGCTGCGTGACGGCTGGCGTTTCGCGCTGGTCAACCCCGGTGGGATCACCGACCCGACCGGCGCCTACGCGAACGCGGCGGACCCCGGATACGACGACACCGGCTGGCGTCAGGTGGCCGTACCCCACGACTGGAGCATCGAGCAGACGCCCACCACGCAGTACGGCACCACCAGCGGGACCGGCTTCCTGCCCGGCGGCCTCGGCTGGTACCGCCTGTCGTTCACCCTGCCGCCGGCGTACGCGGGCAAGCGGATCACGGTCGAGTCCGACGGCGTCTACATGGACTCGCACGTCTACTGCAACGGCACGGAGGTGGGCCGCCACCCCTACGGCTACACCGGCTTCGCCTTCGACCTCACCGGTCATGTGCACACCGACGGGCGTACCGCGAACGTCCTCGCGGTCAAGGTGCAGAACCAACTGCCGAGCAGCCGCTGGTACTCCGGCAGCGGCATCTACCGAGAGGCCCGCCTGGTCGTCACCGAGCCGGTGCACGTGGCCCGCTGGGGCACGTACGTCACCACGCCGGACGTCACCGCCGAGCGTGCCCTGGTGCGGGTGCGCACCGACGTGGTGAACGACTCCGGCGCCGCAGCGCAGGTGGAGGTGGTCTCCCGGATCACCGACCCGCACGGCCGTACCGTCGCCCGCACGTCGTCGACCGTGCACGTCACCGACGAGCGCACGGAGACCCATGAACTGACCGTCCCGCAGCCGCTGTTGTGGGACTTCGCCACCCCGGAGCACCGCTACGCGCTGCACACCGAGCTGCGGGTCGAAGGCCGCACCACCGACACGTACCGCACCGGCTTCGGTGTCCGCACCTTCCGCTTCGACCCCGACGAGGGCTTCCACCTCAACGGCGTGCACGCCAAGATCAAGGGCGTCGACCTCCATCACGACCTCGGCGCGCTTGGCGTGGCCGTGCACGTCGACGCCGTCCGCCGCCAGATGACGATCATGAAGTCGATGGGCGTCAACGCTCTGCGCACCTCGCACAACCCGCCCGCGCCCGAGATGATCCAGGTCTGCGAGGAGCTGGGCATCGTGATGATGGTGGAGGCGTTCGACTGCTGGCGCACCGGCAAGAACCGGTACGACTACGGCCGCTTCTTCGACGAGTGGTGCGAAAAGGACGCCGGTGAGATGGTGCGCGCGGCCCGCAACTCGCCCGCCGTGGTGCTGTGGTCCATCGGCAACGAGATCCCCGACTCCACCTCCACCGCCGGCCTCGCCATGGCCGACCGGATCATCGCCGCGATCCGGGCCGCCGACGACACCCGCCCCCTGGTCATCGGCTCCGACAAGTACCGCCGCCTGCCCGCCAAGGGCTCCGCCGCCGACCTGATGCTGGCCAAGCTCGACGGGCTCGGCCTCAACTACAACTCCGCCCAGTCGGTGGACGCCCTGCACGCGGCCTACCCGCATCTGTTCCTCTTCGAGTCCGAGTCGTCCTCGGAGACGTCAACGCGCGGCGCGTACCAGGAGCCCGAGCACCTCAACACCGGCGAGAACCACACCCCCGGCCGCCGGGCGACCTCGTCCTACGACAACAACCTCGCCTCCTGGACCATGAGCGGCGAGTACGGCCACAAGAAGGACCGGGACCGCAGGTGGTTCGCGGGCCAGTTCCTGTGGTCCGGCATCGACTACATCGGCGAGCCCACGCCGTACGACGTCTTCCCGGTGAAGGCGTCCTTCTTCGGCGCGGTCGACACGGCCGGCTTCCCCAAGGACATGTACCACCTCTTCAGGAGCCAGTGGACGAGCGAGCCGATGGTCCATCTGCTCCCGATGAGCTGGAACCACGAGGAGGGCGAGACGGTCGAGGTGTGGGCGTACGCCAACGTCGACACCGTCGAGCTGTTCCTGAACGGCGAGTCCCTGGGCGTGCGCACCTTCGACCGGAAGAAGACCGTCGACGGCCGGGAGTACCTGGAGACCACCGAGCCCACCGGAGACGACAAGACCTTCACCGGCGGCCCCTACCCGGGCAGCTACACCAGCCCCAACGGCAGCGCGGGCAAGCTGCACCTGATCTGGAAAGTGCCTTTCAGGCCGGGCGAGCTGAAGGCGGTCGCCCGCCGGGACGGCCGGGCGGTCGCGACCGACGTGCTGCGCACCGCGGGCGCGCCCCACGCCGTCCGGCTGACCCCCGACCGCAAGGCCCTGACGGCGGACGGCCGTTCACTGCTCTTCGTCACCGCCGAGATCGTCGACGCGCACGGCGTTGTCGTGCCCGACGCCGAGCACCTGATCTCCTTCGACGTCACCGGCGGCTCACTCGCCGGGCTGGACAACGGGCGACAGGAGAGCGCCGAGCGCTACCACGCGAGCACCCGCACCGCCTTCCACGGCAAGGCGCTCGCCATCGTCCGCGCGGGCACGAAGCCCGGCGCCCTGAAGGTGACCGCCCGCGCCGAGGGGCTGCGCTCCGACACGGCGAGCGTGCGCATCCGACCGGGCCGCTCGGCCTCCACCACCGCGCCCGCCGCGTTCGCACCGGACTTCCCGCCGCCGCCCGCCTACCCGTACGCGGACGCGAGCTACTCCGGCCGCCCCGACACGCTCCCGGCCGCCATGCTTGACGGCAACCCGGCCACCGGCTGGTCCAACGGCTTCACCAAGGCGGCCACCGGCCTGCTGCCCGCGTTCGACGGGGCCCGCTCGAGGGACTGGGTGTCGCTGGACTGGGGCCGCACCCGGACCGTCGACCGCGTCGAGGTCTCCTTCACCGCCGACGCCACACACAGCCTGCCGTCCGCGCTCGCGGTCGACGTCTGGGACGGGCAGCGGTGGCAGCCCGTCACCGGGGCGAACACCGACTGGGCCACCGCGTCCGACGCCCCCACCGTCGTCACCTTCCTCGCGGTCCGCGCCTCCCGCCTCCGCCTGACCCTGACCAGCAGCCACCCGGGCGAGCCCCGAGGGGCGGTGCGGATCAGCCGTCTGGCGGTACCGGGGGCGTGACGGAGGGGTTCGACAACGCCGGGGCGTGCGGTGACGCGGGCCCCGGCCCGCACCCGTACGGCCCGGGTGCGCGCCTCGCCGCGCACCCGGGCCGCGCTGTGATCGGTACCTCCCTATTACCTTCCTGACCTGCGGGTATTTACGCGTGAGTACCCGAGCGGTACCGTGAGGGCATGCCAGCTCTGAATGTGGAGTTCAGCGAGCGCGAGCTAGAGGACCTGCGGCAGATCGCCAAGGAACGCGGGACGTCGATGAAGGCGCTCGTGCGGGAGGCGGCCGCCGCCGACATCGCGCGGCACCGGGCGCTGAAGGAGGGCGCGGAGGCCTTCAGGCGGTTCTTCACGGCCCATGCCGAGGAGTTCGCCGTCGCCTTCCCCGACGACGAGCCACCGGTGAGCGGCGAGGGGCGGGTCGCCTGAGCGATGGCCTCCGTCGTGCACATCGACGTCCCCTGGCTGCTGCAGCGGCATGAAGAGGTCCTGCCGGAGCAGCCCACCATCAACGACTTCTCCGCGCTCGTCGCCGCCGTCGCCCGGCACCGGGTCGACCCGCCACGGCTCGGCGTGAACTCCGACCCCGCCTGGCGGGCCGCGGCCCTGCTCCACACCCTCGCCGTGCTCAAGCCGCTGCCCTCGGCCAACGCCCGCTTCGCCTGTTCGACGGCGGTGGCCTACATGTTCGTCAGCGGTGTCGGCATCGACCCGCCCTACGGCGCCCTGGTCGACCTCGCCCGCGATCTGATGTCCGGCAAGGCGGACGTGTACCGCGCCGCCGACCGGCTGCGCTCCTGGCAGATCTGAACACGTCCCCTCCGGGCCGCCGGCCGAGGGCGGGAGGATCAAGGCCGGCGGCCGTTTCGCGCGGGAGAGCCGCCGTCCCGCGCGGGGCCTTCGAGGTAAGGCCGTGTCCAGTGGACTACAGCGCGTGGCGGGCCGGGAGCGTGCGTGCCGCACGGGCGTGTGCGCGCGTTTCACACGGGGCGCGGAAATTCCCGAAAACGCTTGCCACAAGGGGGGATTGGGATGCGGCATTCTGACTTTCTGTCAATGGCGCGGACGCCCTCCGGGCGGGTTGTTGGGTGCAAGTCGGGTATGCAAGGCTGAGCGCTTCCCCGCGCGCCGGAAAAGGCAGGCCGTACCGCGTGTTGCCTTGACGGCGCGCGGAGATCCTGTGTTGCTCCCAGCGCGTGGGAAGGAATCCGCTCACCGTGCCCACCCCCCACCCCCCTCGTCCGCCCTTTCCGCTCTCCGGCGGCTTTGTGGAGGAATCCGAAGAGGAGCTCGCCGCCCGGGCCCGCGGCGGCCCCGACGACGACGTCGCCCAGGCCACGGCCCTGCTGATGGCACGGCACTGGCAGCCGGTGCACGACTACGCCGTCATCTGCCTGGCCTCGTCCGCGCAGGTCGCGGCGATGGTCACGGCGGCCGCCTTCCATCAGGTGCTCGACCGGCTCACGCTGGGGGAGTCCGCTGCCGCGCTGCGCCCGCGGCTGCTGCTGGCCGTCCGGGGCACGGTGCGGCAATGGGCCGGCGCCGAGCGGATAACCGGGGCTCTGCCGCAGCTGCGCAAACCGGCCGGCGGGCGCGGTATGCGGGTCGCCAAGTACATGACAGCAGAAAACCGCCGGCTGACCGAGCGGGCATTCCACGCCCTTCCCGCCGAGGCCCAGTGCCTGCTGTGGCACATCGACGTCGAGGCCGAGCCGGTAACCGTTCCCGCGACCCTGCTCGGCATGAGCGAGGAAGCCGCGGCGGCCGCTTACGAGGACGCCCGGGAAAAACTCCGCGAGGGCTGCGTGCGCGCCCATCGGGAACTCGCGCCGACCCCGGACTGCCGCCATCACAACCGTCTTCTCGACATTCCCCTGCGCCGCGGCGGCGGGCTGCTGCCCGAGGTGCGCCGGCATCTCGCCCAGTGCCGCCACTGCCGCGCGGCCGCCGATCAACTGGAGCAGTTCGAGGGCGCGTTGGGCACCCTGCTCGCCGAGGCCGTACTCGGCTGGGGCGCCGGCCGCTACCACGACTCCCGCCCCGGCCGCCGCGGCCGGGCCGGCGGCCACCCCCGGGGTTCCGCACGCCACCGAGGCGGCCGCCCCGGCCGCGGGCTGCGGCCGCGCCGCCCTCTGCCCGGTGCCCGGTCCACGCGCACGCTGCTCACCGGGGCGGGCCTCGCCTCCGGCGTGCTGCTGACGATGCTCCTGCTGACCGGGGTGTGGTCCGACGACGGCCACGGCACCGGCCCGGCCGCCTCCGCCGCCGCCACGGGCGCACCGGGTACGACCACCCCCGGTGCGCCGGGTACGACCGCCTCGCTGCCGCCCGCCGTCTCCACCGCGCCGCCCGGAGCCGCCGAGCTGCCCACGGCGCCCCGGCGCACCAGGCTGCGCAACGTCGCCGCCGGGCTGTGCCTCGACATCAGCGGCCGGGCCGCGGTGGGCGCCCAGGTCCAGCTCGCGGTGTGCTCCCCGGCCCGGACCCAGCAGTGGTCGTACGAGGACGACGGGCTGCTGCGCAGCGCGGCCGCGCCCCAGCTGTGCCTGGACTCGCACGCGGACGCCGGGGTCGTCATCCTCGGTCCGTGCGCACCGCGCGGCGACCGGCGGGCCGACGACGTGCGCTACGACCTGACGGCGCGGGGCGAACTGCTGCCCCGCTGGGACGAGTCGCTCGCCCTGGCCTCGGTGTCCGAGGGCCCGGGCGCCGACATCGTCGTCAACGTCCGCGACGGTTCCGACGCCCGTCGCTGGAGCACGGACGACCCGTCGGTGGCCCCCGGCTCGCGGTCGGTGGTCGGCGCGGGCGCCCGGCAGGCCCGCCCGGCGGATCCGCGGGACCACATCTGACGACGACTCCCGGGGGCGGCTACGTCACCACGTCCCGCGGTGGTTCGCCCGCCAGGAAGGCCGTCGCGTTGCGGACCGCGGCGACGCCGATGCGGACGACCGTCTCGCGGGTGACGCCGCCGACGTGAGGGGAGAGCACCACGTTCGGCGCCTTCAAAAGGCGCAGGGACGGCGTCGGGGGCTCGGGCTCGAAGACGTCGAGGCCCGCTCCGGCGAGCGCGCCCTTCTCCAGGGCGTCGGCGAGGGCGTCCTGGTCGATCAGGGCGCCCCGCGCGGTGTTGACCACGAACGCCGTGGGCTTCAGCAGCGCGAGCCGGCGCGCGTCGAGCAGGTGCCGGGTCTCCTCGGTGAGCGGCGCGTGCAGGGTGACGTAGTCGCAGGCGGCGAGGAGTTCGTCGAGGGGGACGTGCCGGGCGGCGAGGCGGGCCTCCGTCTCCGGGGGCACCCGGCGCCGGGCCGTGTACAGCACGGTCATGTCGAACGCGGCGGCCCGGCGCGCCACCTGCTGCCCGATCCCGCCGAGGCCGACGATGCCGAGCGTCTTGCCCGACAGCTCCGTGATCGACCGCGTGAGCCGGGGCAGTGCCCAGTCGCCCTGTGTCAACGCGGTGTGCGCGGGGACGAGTCGCTTGGCGAGGGCCAGCATGAGGGCGAACGTCTGCTCGGCGACGTTCTGCGCCTCCGCGCCCGTGGAGCCGATCGTGCACACGGTGACGCCGCGGGCGCGCGCCGCCGTCACGTCCACGTAGTCGTAGCCGTGGCTCGCGCACTGCACCAGCTGCAGCTGTTCGGCGGCGGCGAGGTGACCGGCGGTGACCGGGGCCAGCGCCGTGACGACGGCATGCGCGGCGCGCAGGGCCGCCGGGTCCTCGTCGGTGCTCTCCACGACGGTGACGTGCGTGTCGCCGGGGAAGACGGAGGCGAGTCCGGCGCCCGCGGCCCGGCCGCCGACGTGCGGCGGGACGACCGCGAGCACGTTGCGGCGGGCGCTCACGCGATCTCCTCGGCGAGGTCCTCGGCGCCGACCGTGCCGGGTCCGGCGTGCCCCGACAGGGCGAGGGTGAGGTCGAGTTCGGCGAGCAGACAGCGGATCACGTGTTCCACGCCCGCCTGCCCGTCCAGGCCGAGACCGTAGACGTACGGCCGTCCCAGCAGCACCGCCCGCGCGCCGAGCGCGAGCGCCTTGAAGACGTCGTCGCCGGTGCGCACCCCGCTGTCGAACAGCACCTCGAGCCGGTCGCCGACCGCCTCCACCACCCGGGGCAGGGCGTCCGCGGCGGCGATGGCGCCGGCCACCTGGCGACCGCCGTGGTTGGACACCACCACACCGTCCATCCCGGCGTTCGCCGCGCGGCGCGCGTCGTCCGGGTGCAGGACCCCCTTGAGCACGATCGGGCCGTCCCAGTTCTCGCGCAGGAACTCCAGGTCCGGCCATGTCTTGCCCGGGTCGGCGAACATGCCGACGAAGTGCATCACGGCAGCGTTCGGGTCCTCCTCCACCGGCTTGGCCAGGCCCGCGCGGAAGGCCGGGTCGGAGAAGTAGTTGGCCGTGCCCACGCCGTGCAGGAACGGCAGATACGCCTGGTCGAGGTCGCGCGGCCGCCAAGACAGCAACGGGGTGTCGAGCGTGACCACGAGCACGCTGAACCCGTTCGCCTTCGCCCGGTCCAGGAAACTGAGGGCCACCTCAGGGTCCTTGGGCCAGTACAGCTGGAACCACCGCTCGGCGTCCCCCATCGCCTCCGCGACCTGCTCCATCGGCGTGCTGGAGGCGGAGGAGAGGATGTACGGCACCCCCTGCGCGGCGGCGGCCCGGGCGGCGGCCGGCTCCGCGTCCGGGTGCATGATCGACAGCACGCCGACCGGGGCCAGCGCGAGCGGCGCCGGCAGCGGGCGGCCCAGCACGTGAACCGACAGGTCACGCTCGCGTACGTCACGCAGCATCCGCGGCACGATCCTGCGGCGCTCCAGGGCGGCCCGGTTGGCGCGGGCGGTGCTGCCGTCGCCGGCGCTGCCGGCCACATAGCCGACGGGACCGGGGCCGAGCCGCTGTTCGATCAGTTCCTCCAGCCGGGTCAGGTCGGTGGGCAGGCGGGGCACCGCGCCCGTCATCCCGTTCAGGTAGATCTCGTACTGGAAGTCCGCCCAGTGCTTGGCCATACCGGATCCGCCTCTCGTCACAAGGACCGTGGTGCCCAGACCATACCGACCGGTAGGGCGGTCACGGCAGGCGCAAGGTGAACGGAATGAGTCGTTCCGGGGCTCTCCGAGCGCTGAAGCGGAATGTTTCCGGACGATTAACTGACGCAGTGAATCGCGCCATTTGACCGGTTCTCCTGATCGAAAGCGCTTGGAACCGTCATTGGAACGTTCGAATTACGTCACTTCACGCCACTGATTCAATACGCAAGGTTACTTAAACCCATGGGGTCGATGTGAGTTTCGGCAGCGGACTCGGCAGAGTGGCGCTCGCCGTCGCGGCCTCCGACAGAGGACACGGCCGGCACCACCCCCGAATCGAAGCGGAAGGATGCACACAATGCGGAACCCCGCGCGCTGGGCAGCGGCTCTTACCCTGACGGCCACCGCCGTCTGCGGCCCCCTGGCCGGCGCCGCCCACGCCGTCCCGGCCTCGCTCTACGCGCCCTCGGCGCTCGTCCTGACCCTCGGCCACGGAGACAGCGCCGCGAGCGCCACCCCGGCCCGTGCGGTCACCCTCTCCTGCGCGCCCACGGCCTCCGGCACCCACCCGGACCCCGCCGCGGCCTGCGCCGAACTCCGCCTGGCCGGCGGCGACCTCGACGCGCTGAACGCCGGCGCCGAACCGCTGTGCACCAAGCAGTACGACCCGGTCGTCGTCACCGTCGACGGCGTCTGGCAGGGCAAGCGCGTCTCCTACGAACGGACCTTCGCCAACGAGTGCGTGAAGACCGCCCACGGGCCGACCGTCTTCGCGTTCTAGGACCGGGATCACACGGACCCCGTGAAACGCCGCGCGAGGCTCGCAGGTGGGGAGTGCGAGCCCCTGTTGCGGGGCGGCGTGTGATCTCGCACCGGGGGTCGGCCAGGCGGAGTGGGGCCGCCGGCCGACCCCCGGCATCATGCTGGTGCGAGCAGAGCCGGGCGGCCCGGCCCGCCCGACGGGGGGGCGCGCGGGAGC